>JAAXTX010000044.1 GCA_013336285.1 Candidatus Moraniibacteriota bacterium
AGCGCACCTTCGGGATATTCGGATTCGAGGTGTATGCCATATCTTTGCATTAAACAGGTCAGTCTAGCAGGTGATGCAAAGGTATTGAAACATTACGATGTATTGACGAAAGCGTCATATTCTGCCATTATTGGCGAATGTTCATTACCAGCTCAATAACGAAACCGAAAAAGGAAAAAAATGAATAAGACAGAAACAGATGAATCCGTCAATGAGGCTCACCCTGTCCGAAGCGGACTATTGCCTGGCGGAACCGATTCCGAGGACGAACAGTTCAGACTTCAACTGTTCGGGGTCCGGAAGGTGGAAGTGACGTGGATGCTTGAAAGACAGATGGCCGAGGTGGACCGAATCGAGTTCAATGTCGGTCTGGGAAAGAAGGGTATCCGTGACAACTCGTTTTGCCACTTCTGCGGGCGGGTCGCGTACGTGATATCGAAGATCAGGCGGAGAAAACGCACGGTTTCAGCGTGTACCGCGACGACTCATGCGAATCTGTCCCTTCACGAAAAGCTGTTCGCGAACGTCGAACGTGCCATCAGGTCCGATGATGTCATATTGAAGGAATTGTCTTCCGAACTGAACGTGTGGCTTCGTCAGAAGCTCGGTACGGACAGGGTGCTTAACCTGAAGACCGAGAAGATGCGTGCGATGATGTCGGCCGGAGACGATGGCGCCTATGATATGCTTATTCGCCAAACGGAAGGTCCGTCCGGATCCGAGTCGTTTCATCTCATGATGGCCGAGCGTCTCTTGAGGCAGATATTCCTGTCGCGTCACCTGCATTCGACGCTTACGATGATGACCGCGGAAAACGAAAGTGAGATCAGGCCGATAGCGGATGATATAAGGCGCATGATACGGGAACGTTCCAACGACCGGGTCATGTTGCCAAAGGCGATACTTCATTCCGTAAACGAAAGGATCGAGGAGTTCGAGACATTGTCATCTCTGGTGGTGGAAGGGGAAGACATCGGACATTATGACGAGCTGTTCGAGGAGCTTTGCGACATTCGCAGACAGCTGATATGGATCGCTTCCGACGTGCGGAAGAAATTTCCGGCCACCCGTTGATGTTCCGGATCCCGAGCAGTGCTCAGGATCCGTTTTTATTGTCATCGAACTTGACACTAAAGGCAAATTATGCTATATTCGGACGAAGTATTTATTAACAATCAACGCCAAAAATATCGGAGACAATGATGAAAAACGTTGCCAAAAACATGCTTCGATCGGCTCGGAAGTTTGTCGGCGATCTTTTTTTCAGCGATTGGCGCAGTAACCAGATATCGCTCGAAATCAACAACGAAGAGATCGTCGAGCTGATGCAAAAATCATTGGCCCGAGTCTGGTTGCTGAACAATCTCCTATTCATGCTTCCCGTTTATGACGCCGTGTCATGCCGAGCATTCATCGGGGATCATGAGACGCTGGAGAGGGACTGGGCGGACGCGAGGGAAGCGATCGAGCGGGAATGTTTCGACCTTGCCGAGTTCAGCTGCGCGGTGACAGGCGTATCGGGTCTCGTGGAACTGGATCGGAGACGTCTCATGATCCGGAACCGTGCGGAGCGTGCATACCACGATCTGGAAGTCGGTCTGTTCCGGCAGTGCGATCGATTGAGGGAAATTCTCAGGACGAACGATCGCCATGCGATATTGTTGCTCGAGGAGCTGAGAATACTTCGCGAGTACGCGAAAAGCGACGAAAGCGTGCAGATCTGGCTCAGAAGGAAGGAGTCGGAGTGGGACGCATGCAGGGACAGCGTCAGCAAACGGCTTGAGGACGCTGACCGATTCTACATCGAGACGGCCTTCGGTTATAGGATGGAAAATGCCTATTACCGGAACCAGGTCGCCGAACTCCTGAAAAACGTAAGGCGAGACGTGCAGGATGCGCTGTATCTCAAGGAAGTCTGGTCGCTTCAGGTATTCCGGAAGAATCGGTATCCGATCACCCGTGAACTTATCGAAGAGGCATCCGCCGAACTTAAAAGGATCACGGCACACATACCGTATGAACCCGGAAGCGCCAATATCCATAGGGATCTCATGGGAGTGCGGGAAAAAATTCTCGCGGCGTACGATCATTTCTGGCAGTGAAATTTCGGAGTGCGGCTCATGATGATGATTCATGATGTCGCACTCCTCTTTTTTTATCAGAGGACTTTCGTTGACAGGAACGACCGTATGAGTCACTATGCCACGATGTCTTTTTACAATTTTTATAACGAAACGGAGAATAGATCATGACTACGGAAATGAACCCGGGCGGACCGATCCGTCCCGATGTCATCCGGTTCCTCGATACGCTTGGTATAATCGGTTGGAAAAACAACAAGGCTGTCATGTGCGGACGATGCGAACTGGACATGCTGACGGAACTGTCCGTACGGCAGGTCGAAGGCGAAGACGTCGCCCCCTCGTATTTCGGACGCATCATCCGGCTGCGGCGGGACTTCGACTCCGCATTCGAAAAGGCGAGCCGTACCGCGCGGCTCATCGTCAACGACAGGTCGGAGATGCAGGTCGGCGAATTGGAAGGCTTTCCCCTGCAGCACTATCGGAACAGGTCGGATGAGCTGCTCCGTTTCCTCGAGGAGATACCGAGGCTGCTTCCGGTACTCGAGAGGGAATTTTACGAGTACGTCACGTATCGCCGTATTTCCGGAAAACTGTTGCCGGCATACGTCGACAGATTGCAGGCCGTTTCGAAAGGTGATGAACAGGTCGAAAAGTGGCTCGAGGGAAATCTTTCGAACCTGTACCGATCCGATATCCCGTTCATGGAAACGGACATCGCGTTCAGGACTCTGGACGCATACTATCGGGAAACGAACCGTCGATTGATCGCGGCGGCGTATTATCGCGAGCATGTCCCGGATATGCTCCGGGTACTAAGACGGAGCGTCTCCGTGCTCGGAAAGGTCATATCGGACGACAGATCATCGGGACCGTCGCTCGGACATGCCGACCAGGTCGAAGCGGTCAGAAGCGAGGCGGAAATATCGATCGCCGAAATCGTGAAAAGGAGGTCATCCGAGGCCGATGACGAGAGAACGCACGACGAAATCGTCGGGCTCATGGAACGCATAAACGCTTTGTATGAAAAGTTCCGGAAATAATGTCCACAAAGGCGGGAAGATCATCATGACTTCCCGCCTTATCGTTTCCATTGACTCGTTATCGTTTCCCGTGTCATTATCCGAGGCGTACCTTACCATATCCGAACATCCATACCCATCGAAAAATGAGAAAACCATCGACCCCGTATGACATATTCGTCGAGAAAAGGGAGACCGTCACGTATATCCTGATGGCCTCGATGGCGGTTTATGCCGTCACGCTGCTCGCTCTCATCTTCACGGAACATGTGGTCGCACCGATCATGTACCGCGTATCGGCAGCGTTTCCCACGCTGATGATATTTTCCTGCTTCGGGTTCATCCTCGCCTCCTGGAGAAACGTTCCGATCATCGGCGACGGGCGCATCGACGTGTCGGCATATCTTGTCGGCGCCATACTGATAGCCGTATTTCCGGCAACCCTCCCGCTGATGGTGATCGCCCGCCTGTCCCATCTCGTTACGGTCGACGGTGTGTTCGTGGCGATACTGGCGCTTTCGATCGCCACGTCCCTGACGGGCTTGGGCGTCATGACGTCGGCACTCTGGAATCCGCGAAAACGGATGGACGAGGAAATTTGATTTCGATCCCGAAACGCATCCGCGTTCGGGATCTTTTATTTTTCGTAACGTGATGCATGTCGTCGGACGTGATCGGGACGATTTTGCCGCGCGGTATTCATCGTAAAGATACGCCCCTACCGTTTTGGGGGCATCATACCCGGATCCGTGACGTTCTGGATGGTCGGAGCCGACATTGATTGACCGGTGCGCTGTTCTTGGCTGACCGAGCCTGTTCGCTATTGACAATCGGTGGAAAAGCGCTATCGTGAATTGTCGCATTTTTAACAATCTCATCCACAATAAACGGAGCGAATACATGACGCCGAACGATGCGAGACTCAATCCGAAAGACAGTATCGACTACGAGAAAATGAGGTACTGGATGGCATACGACATCCTGGAATGGGAGGGAAGCGAGCTTGATGCGTGGCTGCAGTGCACGGTTTTCCGATGGCTCAACATAAGCATTACGGAAGTGTTCGTGGAACTGCAGAAAAGGAAGACCATGAAGTTTTTTCCGTCGCGTTTCGATCGCGAGATACTCGACATGACGGGAAAATATATTTGTCTTCTGAAACGGAGCAACGCGTTGAGAAGCAAGGTCACGCATATCCTTATGGGCTCATGGTTTTTGAGCCGCGTTCGGCGATATACGGCCCGATACGAAGGATATCTTGAAGCGTATCGTTCCCTCTGCGAAACGCATGACCGGAAACTCGGGGATCTTGAGACCGACTATTACGATTTCGTCCGGAGCGTCTCGCTGACCGATGAACTGTATCGCCGTCGTCTCGCGGGCATCAGCGAGATAGCGGAAACGGATGCTGTCGTCGCCGAATGGCTGCGCGATCATCGCGCCGGAATCGGATCATCGTCCGATTACGACTCGCGGTTCCGGACGGCCGATCGTTTTTATCGCGAGATAACGGCAAGGAAACTGATGGAGGAGTATTATCGGAGGATGATACCCGATAAGTTCGGACTCCTTACCAAACGCATGATCAGCATCGCCATAATCGCCGAACATCCGGAGCGGTTCGTGATTCCAAGGGAGATTCATGCCGAGCTGGCGGATAGGACGATTACCGTTTCCGAAACGTTGAAAAGGCTGCGTGAACGTTTCGACACGGACAACGATCTGAAGGCCGTCTATGACGAAGTCGGCGCGTTGATGAAGGAGATTCACTCGATGGATCAACTGATCGTCGGATAGTAACCGTCTGGGCGGGAAGTCAGGAACATGACTTCCCGCCCGTTTTTTATCGTTTGCGAGCATTGACACGGTGCTACAATCGTGTTATGAATCGAACAGCATCTTTACAATGAAATCCAGCATACCATGAAGGAAGAACCGGAAAATAAAGGGTCCGGAGAGGAATCGTCCCCGGATATCTTGCTCTGGGAAATACGGTTTATGAATCGGGCGTTCCGTATCAGGGAAATATCCGCCCTCGGAAATGCCAAATTAAAAAGCCTGATATTCGGCGACCATGACGAGACAGCCGTCATTTCCTCGGAGTTCGATAGCGAAAAGGTGGCTAAGTACTATGACGCCATGCGATGGCTGTTCGAGGTCTACGTTCCTTTTCTCAAACGAAAATTCGATGAATTCGAATCCATAGCGGAATCGTTCGATATCGTGAAGGGGTCTGACAGGGTCGAGTTGGCAGGGCTGTTCGAACAGCACGAACGCGTGCTCGAACAGGGTCGGCTCGTATTGAACGACCGGATCGACGATCTGATCGATCGCTTCCGTGGTATCGTCGAGTCCGGCAACGGATGCGCGATATTTCTCGAAAGGAGACTTTCCGAAATCGGAGGGATGTCGAGGTACGACGAATCGGTCGCCATTTGGCTGAGACGGAAACTAGCCGAATGGGACACGGCCGGAACGGATGACCGCGAACGGTTCCGGCAGGCCGACGCGTTTCTGCGTGACGTCACCTATCGGGACGCGATGTACGAATCATATCGCGACATATTGAGGGGAATGTGCCGGCTTACGTCGTCGCAGATGTATGAATCGCGGATGATGATGTCATCCGGAAAATTCCCGACCGTATTCGTAACGGGCGAAACGGGACTCTCGCTCGAGGCGAGCTCCATGCTCAGGGATGTTTCCGTCCTGGCGACGGACGTCGACGAGGGGATGCAGCTGTCGGAAGGGGACGGCGAACTGTTCAGGAAAATTATCGATCTGCGCGAGTACTTCGCGAAAACGCTGGAATTCGTTTTCAGACGTGGTGTACTATTTTCGTTATAATCCCGGAAAAAGTTTCTTACCATAGCGGACTATTTCAAACGTGGTTTAAACGGGGAACGACGATGTGGAAACTGTCAGAATTATTGCTCGATCGCGCCGGACTCCGGCCGTTGTTCGTCGACTATGTCGAGATTCGCGAAACCGCCGAAGAGACGATGAAAATCATAGACCTGCTCGAATGCGAACTCGCGTACGCGCTGCTTCCGGAAAGCATCGATATATCGGGAAACGCGGAGTATTCGCGTGCGAGGCAATATCTTTCCATGGAAAGGGGGGTATTGGCCTCGAGGACACGGGATTATCGCCGTACGGTGAAACGGATGGCCGGCGCATTCACGCCGAACCATCATGAACTCAAGCTGTTGCGATGCGATATCGAGTCGGATCGGTTGGTGCTTGCCCGTCTCGTGCGCGAAATCGAATACGTGTTCCTGATGGCATCGGGCAGACCGGTCATCGTCGGAGAAGCGTCGCCCGCTGCGCCATCCCGACTGGTCAGATCGATCATGCGGTTGTCCGATCATCTTTTGAAGGCGATCGCCTGAAACATCAGCCGACGGTCGGAGTGTCATGATACGTGACATATCCGCCGTCGGTTTTTTATATGTTCGTCCCTCTTGACAGTTCCGGAACAAACCGCTTCAATGAGGCCACATAATAGTTCGTGCACTTTAAAATTTTCAGAACGAAAACATAACCGACATGGACGAAAACGCGGTACGCATGACTCGCGGATTCGTCCGCGACAGGGCCGACCTCTTGGCGGCAAAAAATATCTGGGAACGTTCCCGTGAAAAATGTCTTGAAGCCGTCGCGGCCGAGGGATACGCCGAGTTCAGGTATCTGCGGCTTCCGCAGTGCGATCACGAACCGACACGTTTCCCGTACGAGGATGCCATCGCGACTTCCATCGGTTGGATCGGCGGATTCGCGGCCTGCCTTGACCGTTACGGCGTCATCGGTCCCAAGGACCGGAAATTCCTTCTCGAAATGGAAGTGCGGCTCGATATGGAAATCGAACACCTGTCGGATCTTATGGAAGGCAGGGAGGAATTGCTTGCCGCATGCTATCCGTCGGACGAATGGCAGCGGGCGTTTCTCCGGGCACGCGTCAAACATCTCCGCGAATTGACCACATGTGAAGAGTGTAAATTCCTGTCGTCATACGGATTGGTGGAGGAAATACTGGAAAAATATCGGCGCAGGGAGGATGCCGTCCCGTTCCTTCTCGAGGAAACGGAATCCGCGCTGGGTATCGTTCTGCTCGATCGCGAGCAGCATGGCTATTTCGAAGATCGGACACGAACCGTGCGAAACGACGTGTATCAGGAACTCAAGGATGCCGCGCATCACTTTTCCGGAAACCTACATATCGCGAGCGGTGCCGCGGAAATCGTGCATTATGCCCGTATCATGTTCGGGCAGACCGATCGTCAGTATCTGTACGGAGAGATAATTCCGGAAGCGGCGTGCCGTAAATTTTTCGAGATCAGGGATAGGCTCGTCATGGCATACGAGACATCCGTGAAGGCATGCGTTTGAAAAAGGCTTCGCATCACCGTTGCGAAGCCCTTTTATATTCCACGAAACGGGGAACCGTATCATCGTTATGGCACGTATCGGTCCGGCGCGGTGATCGGGGTGTATTTCGGAACCGCCAGAGGGTGGACTTGACAGGAAATTGCAAAGTGTCTCGGTCGGGTGTACCATGTTTTCATCGGGTATTCACCCGAAAACAAAAATCAACTACCCCGCAGCAGAGCTGACGGGGTATCGTGCCGCAGCTATTGCATGTAGTCGAACAACGTCAGTGCGTCCTGGTGGAGTTGTACGTATTCCTTTTCAGTCCCCTGATTTTTTACGTAG
>JAAXTX010000045.1 GCA_013336285.1 Candidatus Moraniibacteriota bacterium
TCCTGATCTGAGCATCTTCACGGCTTTCCAGCGCACCTTCGGGATATTCGGATTCGAGGTGTATGCCATATCTTTGCATTAAACAGGTCAGTCTAGCAGGTGATGCAAAGGTATTGAAACATTACGATTAATTGACAAAATTACTTATCCGTATTATAAACTTTTTTAGTATATGTTAACAATTTCTTCAACTTTTCCGACTTAAGCAAGTCAAAGGAATCGGATCATGCAACTAAAAAAACTTTTGAACGGCCTAAAAAGACTCATTCGGACATCGACGACGAGATGGGAAATATCCCGACTTTCGACTCGGATCCTTTCCGAAGACGGACGCGTTCTCAGGTTGAAAATCTCGGTTATTTTGAACGGTTCGACTCACGTGCCGTTTACGGAAATCGAAGGATACGGACGACACGGGTCTTTCGAAGACTATACCACGGTGAAAGTCATTCCGCTTGACACGCATAAACATGCTTGTCGGGCGCTTAGACGACTGCCACGGAAATACCGGGACGGAGCCCTGGTCAGATTCAGTACGGATTACACCACGCCCGGACTATCCGGTTAGACCTTGTTATTAAATTCATTTTTCCAAAATAGCATCAAAACGAACATGATACGGAGGATTACCATGGCATTCTCTCAACCATGCGACGCTTCAAAAAAACGAGTCAAATATATTTCCGACACTCTCTCTAACAAGATAGACGAGGCCATCAACAGATGGATTGAATCGCAGCCACCAGGCACGAAGATTGTCGATATAGAGATGCAACCAAGGAACAGCTACCGTCCAAGTTGCGGTTATGCCGCATTGGTTTCTTTCCTTCCTCCAGTAAAAGGAAAAGGTTGATGAAAAATGCAGGATATACTATTCAGTGATATCGGCAGCCCTCGCCCCAAAGCGTCGGCTGTTTTTTTTGATTTCATCGACATGTCACCCACGGAGATGACACGCGTCCTTCACTCGTGGTTCCGGAAGACTCGACAGATCCCTTCTCGACAGTGAGTCGTTCAAACGGCTGTTTAACTCTTTCGTTTGCCATGAAGGAGCATATCGACCGCGTGTTCCATCGATCCGGCATTCGTGACCGTTCCCGCGTTCACGAAGAAGATATCGTCGGCGTTCTCGATCGTGTTGAGCCGGTGCGCGATGATGACCTTGATCGTCTTTTCCGGCAGCGTATCGATGATCTCCTGCAACAACTGCTCCGTGACCGTATCGATATTCGCCGTCGCCTCGTCGAGTATCAGGATATCCGGATTCCGCAGCACGGCCCGGATGAACGCGATCAGCTGCTTTTGTCCGAGACTGATCGTATCACCGCCCACGGCGATCCTGGTCTCAAGCCCGTCCGAAAACCGGGCGAGGAGCTTCGTGAGATGTGCCGCATCCAAGACTCGTGCGAGTTCTTCCGTGGTATATCCGGAATGTTCCTTGTTCCCGTACAGAATGTTCTCGCGCACCGTACCGGTAAAGAGGAACGGCTCCTGCAGGATGAATCCGATCCGTTTCGCTCGTTCGGACGCCTCATAGCAGCGGATATCCTTCCCCTCCAGGAATACCGTACCCTCACTCGGATCAAAGAGACGTGCCATAATGGAAGCGGTCGTAGTCTTTCCGCCGCCCGTCGGTCCCACGAGCGCATACGTATTCCCCTCTTGCAGCGCGAAGCTGATATCTTTCAATATTTCCTTTCCTTCCTCGTAACGGAAAGATACGTTCCGAAACTCAAGCACGGCCTGGGACGGGATTTCCGGCTCGATCGCGCATTCGGGCATCGCCTTTATATCCGATTCGAGCGCCAGTATCTCGGAAATGCGGTCGAGTCCCGCGAGTGCGAGCTGCAGGGACGGCCACACGGACGCGAGCTGCCGAAGCGGGGTATAGAAATTATTGACATACAACAGGAAGCCGATCAGGAGTCCGACCGTGAATCGGCCGTCGGCGATGAGCACGATACCGTACCACAAGACGAACAGCTGCGCCAAAGACGATGCCAGAACGTAGATCGGATTGAAGACATTGCTCGCGACCCCGGCCGCGACGGATGCGGAATAGTTTTTCCCGTTCGCTTCCTTGAACTTGTCACGGAAATAGTCGAACCGATTGAACGCCACGATCACCTTGAAATTGTTGATGCTCTCCTGTATCTCCCCGCTCATGGCGCCGAGCGCCCGGAGACTCGCGAGACTGGTCCGTTTGACCCATGAGGAAAGGAGCCGTGTCGCGATGAGCGCGAGTGCCGCTGGTACGAGCGCGAGCGCGCCAAGTTTCAGGTCGATCACGAGGAGAAAAACGCCCGTACCGACAATCAGGATGATATTGCTGAAGAGTTGAATCAGCGCCTGCGCGAAGAACTGATTCAACTTGTCGGTATCGTTGTTGATGCGGGAGACGATATCGCCCGCCTTGTTGGCATTAAAGAACGCGACCGGGAGTTCCTGGAGCTTGTCGAATATCTTGTTGCGGAGATTGAAAAGGAGACGCCGGCCGACACCGCCCATCGTCTTGACCTGCAGGTAATTCGCGACCAGTCCCGCAAGGAATATGACGAGCAGTATTCCCGAAAGTACGAGCACCCCGTGAAAATCCTTGCTGACCATGTAGTCGTCGACCGCATGGGCGATGATGATCGGCACGACCAGCGCTGCCGCTGAATTTACGAGCGTAGCGACGATCGCGATGGAAACCGCGCGTCCCTCCTCCCTCATAAGCGGAACCAGCCGCTTCCATGCGGTGGAAAGCACGCTTTTCTCCTTCTCTCTCGCAATGTCGGTCTTGGTGAGGGAATAACTGATGATATTCTTCCTGTTCATTCCGCTATTCATATTGGCTCGTACTCCGCTGTGACTCATAGATCTGCACGTATTCCGGCGACGTCGCCATCAACTCTTCGTGTGTCCCCTTCGCCAGAAGTTCTCCTTCCATGATCACGATGATCTGATCATAGTGTTCGATGGATGATATTTTCTGCGTGACGGATATGAGCGTGAGATCGGGATATTCCCTGGCGACGTTAGAAAGGATCCTACGCTCGGTATCGGCATCGACCCGCGCGATGAAATCGTCAAGGAGAAGGATTTTCGGATCGAGGGCGAGCGCACGGGCAAGCATGATACGCTGTTTCTGCCCCCCCGAAAGGCTCGTCCCACGTTCCGAGACGACCGTATCGAGTTTGCGCGGCAGGCTGTCGACATACTCGCGAAGTTCGGCGGTCACGATCGCCTTCCCGAGGTTCTCGTCCCTGACCGTATCGCTGAACGCGATATTCTCCCGCAGGCTCATATTGAACATGATGCTGTCTTGAAACACGAATCCGACCTGCCCGTGCAGGCTTTCCTTGTCGTACTCGTTAAGATTCCTGCCATCGAACAGGATTTCGCCCGTTGTCGGTACCAGAAGTCCGGTCAGAAGATACAGGAGCTGCGTCTTGCCGGCCGCGGTCGGTCCGATGATGGCGGTCCTGCTTCCCGTCTTCACTGAAAATGAAACGTCCGTAAGCGCCGATTTCCCTTCGAAATCCACAGTGACATTCCTTACTTCGATATCGCCGCGAAGCGTCGCCTTCACTCCCCCGGTCTTCTTCTCGACCGGCGCATTCAGAACGTCCTGGATGCGTCCGTACGATGCGGTTGCCTGAGCGATGACATTGCTCATGAAGCCGATTATAAGGATCGGGAAAATAAGGATGGCCAGGTAACTGTTAAACGCGGTGAAACTGCCGAGCGTCATTTCCCCGGAAACGACGAACCAACCGCCGAGAAGGACGATGGTGAGCGTCGCGATGTTGGTGAAAAACGTGATGATCGGAACCAGGCTCGCGAACAGGCCCAATATCCGCAGACTGATCCGCTTGGCCTCGGTATTGGCCTCGTGAAATTTCACACACTCCGTATCATGGGAATCAAGCAGGCGGATAAGCGCCGCCCCAAGGATGCTTTCGCCGATGACCTTGTTCAGCCAGTCGATGGCTTCCTGTGATTTCACGAACAGCTTTCGCACCCGACCGAGGATGATAAACATGGCCACGGCGATGAACGGCATGACGGCGAGCACCGAAAGACCGAGTTTCCAATCGGTAAGAACAAGCAGTACGGCGACCGCTACGATGAGAAATGCCGACGAGATGATCGACGAGATCGCGACCGAAACGAAACTCTTGACCGCATCGACATCCGAGGTGAGATTCGTGAGGAGTTTCGCGGGTGTCACCCTCTCGATATAGGCATAAGGCTGCACCGAAAGCTTGGCAACGATCCCGTTTCGCATATCGCGCGCGACCCGCTCGGAAGCGAATACCTGCGCGACGTTCTGCAGATAGGTGAAGATGAATATAAGGATCGCGACTACGAAGAATTGTGTGACGAACTGCGTGACGATGAAATTCCCGTCCGTATACATATCGATCGCACCTGCGATGATTTTCGGCAACACGATACTCAAGGCGTTGGCGACGATGGTAAGCACGACCAGCATTCCTATCATCCCCTTGTAACCGCGAAGAAGACCGAACAGTCCCGGCGCCGGAACGGCGATATCCGTCATTTCCCCTTCACTATTTTTCTTTTCTTTCATGCGATAGATGCGAAAACCGGAAAGCTACGGCATCAGGCCGAAAGACGGGACTGGGCGACCGTATCCCCCGAACGTACACATTTTACCACGGGACGGAGGCCGTCATTTTTTATGAAATTTTTCCATCCGTCTCACATTCCCCGTGCCGCCTCCGTCATCGCCTTTTCAAGGTAGGTGTCATAGTCCTTCTCGACGAACAATCGTCCGTTATCGACCGAGACGACCTGGGAGAAATCACGGTCTGCGAGGAACGCGCGGTCGTGCGAGACAAGAATGACGGTACCGGGAAACAGATCCAGCGCCTCGGACAATGCCGCCACCGCCTCGAGATCGAGGTGGTTCGAAGGCTCGTCGAGAATAAGTACGTTCGATTTCGTCGCCATCAAAAACGCCAGGGATAGCCGCATCCGCTCACCGGGAG
Organism: Candidatus Moraniibacteriota bacterium; assembly: GCA_013336285.1. Taxonomy (GTDB): domain Bacteria; phylum Patescibacteriota; class Minisyncoccia; order Moranbacterales; family UBA1568; genus JAAXTX01. The sequence goes on from JAAXTX010000045.1 coordinate 5,001, forward strand.
AAAGATCGTCCATCTTGAACGATGCCGCATCGCCGACGAGGAGAAACTTGTTCAGAAAACGAATGATATCGAGTTCGTCCGTGATCGGCGTCTCCGACGCGAACCATTCGACCGCGGATTTCTCGCGGGGAAGTATATCATTTTCCTGTGTCAGGACACCGAGTTTCACACCTTCGCCAAGGATTACCGTCCCCGCTGAAAGCGGAAGTGTCCCGGCTATCATCCGAAGGATGGTGGATTTACCGGAACCGTTCCGCCCGAACACCCCCACATGCGCCCCGAACGGTATCGCGAGGTCTATCGGTCCCGCGGAAAACGCGTCGGCATATCCGCCGACGGCACCCGTAATGGTTATATCGCGGTCCTCTCCCTCGGCCGGCTCAAAGTATACCGCAAGCGGATCACGTACGATGCCGATTTTCACCTTCTTGACCTTGTCTGCACGGGTCGAAAGCGCCTTGGCTGCCGCACCGAACTTCCGTTCCGCACGGTCCCGATGATAGCCCTGCGACATGCGGTCTTTGTCCGGCATCTTCTGTTCCCCGCCTATGCGTGCCCACTCACGCTTCTCATCCGCCGTTTCGTACAGACGTTCGCGTTCACCTTCGGAACGTTCGAATTCCTCCCGTTCCCGTCGAAGTTCTTCCGCCTTCTCCTTGAAATAGGTCGAATAGTTTCCGGTCCACATCCTTGTCGTCCGGAAGTGATAATCGATCTCGAGCACCTTGTCCGCGACCGAATCGAGGAACGCGCGGTCATGTGATGCGACGATGACCGCGGAAACGCTCTTCCTGAGATACGATTCGAGCCAGAGGATGGCGGACAGATCGAGATCGTTCGTCGGCTCATCGAGGAGGAGCAAATCAGCTTCGGAAAGCAGCGCCGCCGCAAGCGCGACACGTCGCCGCTCACCGCCGCTCATTTCCGCAAGCGATCTCGCCATGAACGACCCGGGCAGTCCGAGTCCGATAATAGCGGAAAGGGCCTTTCCCTCGAAAGAATATCCTTCCATGCGATCATACCGGTCCCGAAGTTCGCCGTACCGCTCAAGTGACTCCTCGTTGCCGAGTTTCGTTTCGAGCTCCGCCATCTCCGTCTCGAGATCCGAAATACCCGAAACGCGCCGCAGGTAGCCGAGCGCCGTGTCATCCGTCGTCTCTTCCGGCAATTCCTGCGGCAGGTACGAGATATGCGCGCGCCTCGCCCGTATCACGTCGCCGCGGTCTTCCTTTTCCAGACCGGCGATAATCCGAAGAAGTGTAGATTTCCCGACCCCGTTCACTCCGACGAGTGCGACTTTTTGTCCACGAACCACGGAAAACTCCGCCCCGAGGAGAACCCGGACCGTAACGTAACGTTTATAGAGTTTTCGGACGGTAAGCATAGGGGTCAGTCTATAAAGTCAAAAGTCTCAAGTCGAAAGTCCGGAGCGGGCACAGGAAATTGAAAAGCGGCGGAATCTATCAGATTCAAAAGGACGCTCCGCGATCGAAACCCCGCCGAGACAGGAGTTACTCCCGTTTACGTTTGGAATGTATGATTTCAGGATTTGAAAATCGAACATCAAAAATCAATTTCCCTTCCGTGCTCCCGACCTTAAGGACTTTACAGGCTTTATGGTCTTTCGACTTTTTACCGCATAAGACCTTCGAGCTCCAACCAGCGTCCTTCGAGATCGCTCTCGATAGTCGATAAATCCTCGTTGACATTGAAAATGCCGTCGTTCAGTTTTTCCTGCAACAGTTCCTGGATAAGTTCACAGTATTCACCGTACGTATCTATCCCTTCCCGCTTCACCCGGTCGCGAAGTTCCTGAAACAACGACTGGGCTGAGTCTTCCTGAAATGCCGGTTTATGCTCTCTCATAATCCTTCGTTACTAGTGTATCCGATTATCCCTCATTATCCGATCTTCGTCAACGATGACGCCAAGATCCCGAAACGATCCATTATTCGAATGCGTTGATATGTCAAAAAAAAACAAGGATCTCCGCACTTTCAGCACGAAGATCCGAGCAATCATTTTTCGCAAGCGACCGGTTGTTTGCTGATGAATATCCTTGTCCCGGCTTTATGCCGTTCGATTTCATCATCGAAATCGACGCATATGACGGACCACTCGCATGATCCACGAAGCCATTTTACCGCTACGGCAAGAAAGACTTCGCCATCCGGATGGAGGAAATAGAACAGATTCTCTTCCCCCTGACTCAGAAGCGCCCCGCATTCAAGATTTTCGATCTGCTCTCCGATCAGCCAGCGGATGAGGGCAAGGCCGGGAAGAATATCGAATGCATATTCGACCGGCAGCTCCGATCTCAGTTCACATTTCGATATCTCCACGGGAGAATCGAGATAATCGGAATCGACACTGTCGGATTCGATCGGCCCGATCCCTCTCACATACCCGCGCAGGTAGTATTCGAAATACTGCGCGTCCACGCCATTTGTTCCGATAAAGAAACTCAGCGGATATGCGTATTCCTCTTTTTCGCTTCGCACGGAACCGACGGGAACCAATTTCGACATTTTTTTCGTCATCTATCACCACCTCCGTTAAAGGATTTGTTTATGAAATATGGTTGTCGAGAGACCGACGCACCCGTGTCACCGTGTTTTCTTAAAAACACATGCGTACACAGCCCTTTTACGTAGATTCGCATCTGAATCCGAACAGCAGTAGAATGATTTCGTATTTACCAAATCGATTTATGAAAAAAAGAATCAGTCGAAGCATCAACTCTCCCGGGCAGAGCGTGACGAGATTTACATACTG
>JAAXTX010000046.1 GCA_013336285.1 Candidatus Moraniibacteriota bacterium
CCGTAAGGGGAATCCCACCCCCGCAACAAGTGAAACGCAGTGGAGGGGAGAACGCCAACGATTTGGCGTTCGGTGGGATGAGAAGGAATTTTTTTAAATTCCCGGCCCGTAAGGGGAATCCCACCCCCGCAACAAGTGAAACGCAGTGGAGGGGAGAACGCCAACGATTTGGCGTTCGGTGGGATGAGAAGGAATTTTTTTAAATTCCCGGCCCGTAAGGGGAATCCCACCCCTGCAACTACGAAAAATGCGCTCCGCGCATCTCGTGGCACGCAATGGATGTGTGTTCACGAAAGAGGCAAAGAACGCCGGCCGGCGTTCTTTGTTTTTGTTCGAGGAGCAGGAAATTTTTCGTGGCCCCGTGATGAGTGAAGCGAATTTTATGGGGCAAGTCAGTATTTCTAGTAGGCTCCCTATGCTGTTTTATGTCTACATACTTGAAAGTGAAGGGGATGGAACCCTCTATATCGGAATTACTGAAGATCTGAAACGTCGATATGTCGAGCATCTCGCCGGAACCGGATGTCGCACGACAAGTATGAAGACCGATTGGAAATTCATCTACTTCGAGGGATATCCGGATAAACGTGATGCGCTTGGCAGGGAGAAATTCTTGAAAAGCGGTCTGGTAGAAAGTATATCCGCAGGCAGCTCTTAAATCGTTTCGAGAATAAAACTACCAAATGAGTCTTATGTCATCCGAGAAGAAAAAATCAGCAGCTTCGCTTCCCATCAGGAAAATCTTTTCCTGTTACTGGAAGGTCGTCCGCCCGTACCGGTGGTGGTTTTTCGTATCACTCATGTCGTTCGGGATCGGCGCCGTGCTCGCGAACGTGTTCGCGTTCATCGCCTACAAGAACATCATCGATCTTATCACGACACGCGGATTCGAGGCACGGGCCGATATCTGGAGGCTTGTCTGGTTTGTCGCCGCGTACCAGGCGGGTCAGTTTTTCCTGTTTCGTGTCGGTGATTTTTCGATCTTCGTTTCGCAGAGCTGGGCCATGCGCGACCTTTCCCGTTTCGCTTTTTCCCGTCTGCAGGATCACTCCTTCGATTTTTTTTCGAACCGGTTCGCGGGGAGCCTCACCTCCCAGATGAAACGCTTCGTGGATTCGTTCATCACGATCCAGGACGGTCTGTACTTCAATGTCTGGCTGAACCTGATCCGGCTCGTGAGCGCGTTTGCCGTCGTCTTCTATTTTTCCCCGTCCATCGGATTCTTCTTCCTGTTCTCCATCACGGCGACCGCGATCATCGTCACCCCGCTTCTCAAGGAGCGCTGGAAACGGGATTCGGAGGAAGCGGCCGAGAACACCCGGGTGACCGGGCGGTTCGCCGACGTCATCTCGAATATTCTCACGGTAAAGATGTTCTCGGCCCGTGCCACGGAAGAACGGGCGTACGCCGAATACACGGAACGTGAGGAGAAGATCCGTCGTAGGGCCTGGAACGCGTTTATGCGTTTCATCTGGGTACAGAACGGCCTGACGACCTTCCTTCAGGTGGGAATGCTCTTCTTCGCCATATCTTCATGGATGAACGGCGAAATAACTACGGGAACGGTCGTCATCATCCAGACGTATCTCGTAACGATATGGGGCGTGGTATGGGAGCTTTCCAATACCGTCGCCCGTTTCCTCAAGGCACTCTCGAACGCGTCCGAGATGGTCGAGATATTCGAGCTGCCACCGAGTCTCTCTGATCCGCAAGACCCCGAGCCGTGCAGGATCTCCAAGGGAGCTATCGAATTCCGGAACGTCTCTTTCGGGTACGACGGCGGTGAACCGGTGTTTTCTCGTTTCTCTTTCGCCATCCGTCCTGGTGAAAAAGTCGGTCTCGTCGGGCCGTCCGGAGGCGGTAAATCCACGATCACGAAGCTTCTGCTGCGGTTCACGGATCCTCAGTCCGGAGCGGTGCTTGTCGATGGGCAGGATATCCGGTCGATCCGTCAGGACGATCTTCGGAGAAACATCGCTTACGTTCCGCAGGAACCGCTCCTTTTCCATCGTCCGCTTCGGGAAAACATATCGTACGGCGATCCGGATGCGACGGAAGAACGGATGTTCGAGGCGTCACGACGGGCGCACGCCGATGAATTCATAAAGAAACTCCCGGCCGGCTATGAGACGCTCGTCGGCGAACGGGGAGTGAAACTTTCCGGCGGTCAGCGCCAACGTGTCGCCATCGCGAGGGCCATTCTCAAAGACGCGCCTATTCTCGTGCTCGATGAGGCCACGAGCGCGCTCGATTCGGAGAGCGAGCATGCGATCCAAGAGGCGTTGTCCGAACTCATGGAAGGGAGAACATCGATCGTCATCGCGCATCGTTTGAGCACCATACGCCGGATGGATCGCATCGTCGTTCTCGGTGAGGACGGTACGATCGAAGAGGAAGGGACACACGAGGATCTGCTTTCGTCCGGAGGGCACTATGCCTCGATGTGGGCACGGCAGACAGGCGGATTCATCGATGAAGTGCCGGAAGAGCCGTCCGATATCGTATGATTTTCGAGCCGTGATTCGCTGGTGTGACTATTCATCGGGATAACTTGGCGACAGCGGGTAATAATAACCGTCCATTGGACGGTTTTTATCCATCTATAAAGCTTTTTCTTCTCAAATACTTGACAATTTCTAAAAAATATGTATAATTGAGTGTTTTGCGAGAAGGTAAGTGCTATTCGTGGTTATTTTCTCGAAAACGTTAATCAGTGTCATATATGACCTATGAAGGAGACAAGTCTGTCGATCGTCGCAGCGGTTGTTCTCGGTTCCCTTATGTGTGTTTCGGGTAGCGCGGTCGCGTGCGAAAGCGCGAATTGTACGTCCTCATCCGCAAGCGTTTCTGCATCCGCGACCACGTCTGCATCTATTGCTACGTCCGTATCCACATCCGTAACCGAAAGGAATCACAGTGGTACCTGCGGGTCGAAATCGGAGTGCGGGAACGGGAAAATCGAAAAGAACGAGTCATGCGATGATGGAAACCGTAATGATAATGATTCATGCTCGAACAAGTGTGAAAAGCAGATCACGAAAGAAATCACGGTTATCAAAGAAGTGCCTGTCGAGAAGATTGTCACCAAGGAAATCCCGGTCATTACGACCGTGACGAATACCGTCGAGAAAGTGGTGTACAAGTACAAGCATCATCACGACAAGGATCACGACAAGAAGGATAAGAAAAAAGACGAGCTTCCGGCAACCGGTCTTCCGGTACTCGGTGTCGTCGGGGTAGCCCTTTCGGCTGCCGGCGTTACGGTCGCAGGGAAGAAACTTCGCAACAAGTAACGTTCGCATGAGGGGCGCCTCGCGCCCCTTTCCCTTCCTTTTTGTTGCGTGAACAGGCGGTGCAAGAAAGCGGAAGAGAGAGAACTATATGCATGAACAGATTATTTTTTTCGAAAGGAAGCCGGGACTCCTGCGACGGGCCAAAGCCGACGTCCTTTCGGCGTTCCACGATATGCGTGATCGATATCGCGCGGAATCGGCAGCCCGTTCCTTTGAGCGGGCAAAAGCAGCCTCGGTCTCTTCGTTTCACGGGACCTGGCTGAAACCGACCGTCGTCTTCGTCATCGCTTTCGCGGTATTGTTTTCCCTCGCGAATGTCGACTTCAGGGTCGTTTTTGACACCCTTGCCCGCCTTCGTGGCGAGATGGTGATTCGGGAATCGTTGTCTTCGGAATGGCTGGCGAAATATTCCATCGTCGTCAACGGACGGGTGCATCCGAACGACGATGCCGATCACGACGGACTCGGATTCTTGTATGAGCAGGAAGTCGGAACTAACCCGTATGGTGCCGATACCGATCATGACGGCGTTTCCGATCATGATGAACTGGAACGTGGAACCGATCCGCTCGGGACGGGAGACCTTGATTCCGATAGTGACGATATGCCCGATCCCTGGGAAATGGCGAATGGGCTCGATCCGAAAAAGAACGATGCCATGGACGATCCGGATGCCGATGGGCTTCCGAATATCGGCGAATACGCGTACGGAACGGATCCGCGAAAGTCGGATACCGACGGTGACGGGTTCGATGACGCGAGGGAAATCGGCAGCGGGTATGATCCGGATGCGCCCGGAGATACCAAGCCTGACGTAACCGTGCTTGTAGAGCGGATCGGCATCGCGGCACCGATGATCTGGTCGGGCTCCGAAAATGACCGTGCGATGTTGAAGGACCTCGAAAACGGCGTGATCCGCTATCCCGACTCGGGTGTTCCCGGACAGTCCGGGAATGTCATCATTGCGGGGCATAGCAGTAATTATGCCTGGGCGAGAGGGGACTACAATTCCGTTTTCAGCCGTCTCGGGGAGCTTGCGCCTGGCGACAGGATCGTGCTTCGTATGCGTCAGGCGAACGGGAAGACATTCGATTACTCCTATCTGATGACCGAAAAGCGCGTGACGAGTCCCGACGACCCGTGGATATTCACCGATGACGGAAAGGACGAGGTCACTCTCAGTACCTGTTGGCCGCTCGGAACCGCGTTCAAGCGGCTGGTTATCCGGGGTCGTTTGGAGGAGGACCGGAACAGCGTCTGAGTCTTTTTTGAATTTTTTTCTCAGGATAAAAATCACGTTTCAGCGTGGTTTTTTCTTGACGAAAGCATCATATGTGGTATCGTCTAGGGTCGGTCCATTAACAACGTTCATCCATCCAGACCGACGGTTCCCGGATTCTCGGGAAACCGAACCATTGAAACGGATGATATTTACAATCATAAAGGAGAACTTCACATGCATTTGAAATGTATTTTCTATCCGAATCGCGAACACGCGGGAGAACTCGTGATCGAGGGCATCGACAAGTGTTATGTCTGCACGAAATCGATTTACGAGAATGAGGCGGAGCCGGGTTCGTACCGGCTTCTGAAGGTGATCCGGTTTCTCAAGCGGGATGCCGTGAAAGCATTCGGCACGCATGCGCTCTTGTTCGGAAACGAGGCTACGCGGAGAATACTGTTCCTGCACGGCGGCGATCCGGACGCAGAGGGAAGATTGTTGCCGACGGCCGGGGGTCTCCGCGTCAGCGATGAAGACCTCCTCCAGATTCTCAGCGCGATTGACGGAGAGGACGAAGTCGTTCTCGATTTCAAGGAGAAGGAAGGATTGTTCGCCGGGGCCATGCATCCCCGTGTGAGTTCGTGGATGCCGAGGATTGATCGGGTTTCGAACGTAAGTCGATCGAAACCGATCAACGGTATCAGCTACGATATTCCGGACGATACGCTTCTTTTCTGGCTCCAGGATATGCCCGCGACCGACGGTTACCCGTGCGCCCCCGGTTTTTCGGAGGGATCCGGCGCGTTCGCCGGCGGCGGTTCCACGGCGGACATGCCTTTGCCGGATCACCTGTATCAATCGCATACGGATCACGCGATACATTCAGATGTGCCGGAAGGCGTACATTCCTCCGGTCATCATGCTCCTGAGACCGCTCATCATGGGCATAATGACGATCAGGGCGGCTCGCATCACTTTCATCAGGATTCGACACCCTCGTATGGTCACGATGTTTCCCCGAGTCATCATGATTCCGGCTTCGATGGAGGTCATGATTGCGGCGGTTGCGACGGCGGCGGAGACGGTGGCGGTGGCGGTGACTGAGTTTACCGGAAACAGGTATATATCAAGCGGCTTCCCAAAAGGAGAGGCCGCATTTTTTATGCAGTTGACGGCTATCCGAAAATCGGGTATCGTTCTAAGGAATCCGATTCCGAAAGGATCGGAAGGGTTGGGTGTTACGCCCCGCGCCGTCCTCATGCCAGGGTAGCTCAGTTGGTTAGAGCACAGGACTCATAAGCCTGGGGTCGAGAGTTCGAATCTCTCCCCTGGTACTAGGTCGGAGCGGGACGGATGGAAGAAACGTTGGATCGGTAGCTCAGTTGGTTAGAGCGCCGCCCTGTCACGGCGGAGGTCGCGAGTTCGAGTCTCGTCCGATCCGCAGAGAACGAAGTGAACGAAGGTTCGGAAGCAAGCCGACGGTTCGGCTTGCGTCGTGGATGAGAAAGGCACGGCGAGCTTCGCCGCCAGGCGGAGCCGCGAGCCGGGGTCGAGAGAATCCGTCGCGACGGCAGCGGATTACTCGTGACCGAGTCTCATCCGATCCGCATGATGAAAAAACGACCCTTCGGGGTCGTTTTTTAACTGTTCGTAAGGTGATTTCGCCACGAAATGATATAATCTTCGTACGAATTTAGCATTAGTAACGGATGTATGAATGATCGGATATCACGGGTATTGTTCGATTTCGATGGGACGTTGTTCGATACGCAGGGTATAAGCGCCGAGGTGGAATCGTCGCTGCTTGTTCCGTATGGCATAGATCTCGATCCTGACACGATAACGGAAAGGTATGCCGGGGTACGGACCGAGGAATTTTTTCGTGATCTGCTCGGCGACGCACTCCTTGCCGAGAACCTCGTCATACGGAAGTGGGAACTTCTCATGTCCCGTGTCGCGGAAGCGAAGCCTCTCGGAGATCTCGATGCTCTTTTTTCTTCACTTGCCGGGGAAGGAATCGGTATCTCTATCGGCACGGCATCACCGAAAGCATGGGCGACTTCCATATTGGAACGACAGGGATTGTTGTCGTTTTTCGATACGGATGATATTGTCGGCGGTGACATGGTTCGAAACGGAAAACCCGATCCCGAAACTTGGATTCTCGCGGCACGAGGCATAGCTCCGTCAGAATGCATCGTCGTCGAGGACGGCATCGCCGGTATCGAGGGGGCTCTGGCTGCCGGGATGTCGCCATTTCTTCTCTTGCCGAGGAAATATCCCGGCGTGACATCTCTCGTATCCGTAGCCGATATTCCGGGGATTGTATTGCCGAAAAGAGATTCGTGATCGGCTCAGATATTCGCCTGTTTAAGCCTTGAATCGTGAAGCTTGCCAAAAATGTCGCCTTGTGATATAATGTTCAGACACATTGGCAGACAACAATAGCGTAGTCGAGCTCTTCTTGGTACCGCCGTACGTGTGTAAATTAATTGTCATGAATAAATGATTATGGAACAAGGAAGAATCGCCAGATTGGTATTGGATCGCGGATTCGGTTTTATCTCCCGTGATGGACAGGATAAGGATCTCTTTTTTCATTCGAAAGAACTCAACGGTGTGGTTTTTGAGGATTTGAAAGAGGGTGATGCGGTCAAGTTCGATGTGAGTGAGAGCCCGAAGGGCCCGAACGCCACGAATGTATCAAGAGCCTAACGTACGGCATGAACGAACAAACCTCCCTCCGGGGAGGTTTTTCATTTTACTCCGAAAGGATAGCGAAACCGTAACGTATGTTTGAAGGAGTTTTGTGCCGTTCTATTTTTGAGAGGAGGGTTTCTATTGTCCGCGGCGTTCCCCGGACTGACTGAAAAAACCGGCTTGCCGGGGTATGAATACGGGGAGGTATCGATATCTCGATGACGAGATAATCCTTCGTTTTCAACTCCTTGAGCTTTTTCACGGTATCCGTATTTTCTTAATGATGAACCTGTCCAGTATGACGGAAACGAAACGATGTCATAAGCACCGGCTTCCCGCCGGGGCATCGTTTGACGTCCATGCGCTCTCTCATGTATACTCCAGGGGAGTATGGAAGAACGAAGCAAAAAAAAGAAGGCGACGGTCAAGAAAATCGGAGCGGAAACGCGACGCGTTTCTTCGCGTGCGGAATCGCCCGATCGCGTGCTTCGTCGGATATCGCGCATCGAGGGCCAGTTGCGCGGTATCAGG
>JAAXTX010000020.1 GCA_013336285.1 Candidatus Moraniibacteriota bacterium
ATTTCGGGGAATATCATTTTGAGGTCTCCCAATTCCTCGTCTGAAAACCGCGAGAGAACAAATGTATCGGCGGGGATATTTTCCGGCGGACGGCCTATGCCGATACGGACGCGAGTGAAATCCTTGGTGCCGAGCTTCTGGATGATGTCGGCGACTCCGTTGTGACCGGCGGCTCCGGAACCGCTTCCGATCTTGAAGGAACCGGACGCGATGTCGAGGTCATCGTGGACGACCACGATATCGGACGGGGATAGTTTGAAGAAATCCATGATTGACCGTACGCATTCACCCGAACGGTTCATGAACGTATCCGGCTTCACGAGGAGTGTCTTTTCTCCGTTTCGTATGCCCGCGGAAACGGACCCTTTCCACTTCGAAGTCGGCTCGAATACGGGAAACGCCCATGACTTATCGAGAAAATCAAGAAACAGGAATCCCACGTTGTGCCGGGTCTTTTCATATTCCTTTCCCGGATTGCCGAGGCCGACGAGGAGTTTCATATGAGATGAGAGAAGTTCATAAAGTCCATCAGGTCCGTAGAGTCAAAAGTCGGAATGTTTCCGTCAGTATTTCGTATTCGTAGCCCGACTGTTCCTTATGGGCCGGCAGACAGATACTCCCGTTCCCAGTAACTGCTATTTGTTCACGGTCACCCGTTTAGCGAGCCTGCGGGGGAAAAAATTCGGGGAACGGGTCGGTTTCCTGGGCATCCTGCGGTACCCCTCCGGTGGTCGCGTCTTCCGAGAGAAGTTCCCGGTCCATGTTTTTTCCGAGAACGATAACGAAGTCGGCATTTTTGATCCGTTCGGCGTTTCCGTCAGTGCCCGGGACCGATGACAGCTGTTCCAGCGGGAACAGACGGAGCAGTTCGTCGAGCGACTGGAATTTTCTCGTGGCTCCCTGTCCTACTATACCGCTTTTTTCCCGATCCGGCATGCCGGTGATCGTCATCGTGTCCGTCTTCCCTCCCGGAATGATGTCTCCGAGGGCGCGTTGTAGGCGCTTCGCGACAGAGACGTCCGCCGGTCGGGAGACGATGAGGATGCTAGGAGCCTCTTTCCCGATGGCTTCCCGTCGTTTCGTGATGGTGTCCTGTTCGAAGACGTTCCCTGCCAGATCGCGGACCTCGTTCCAATTTCCGGTCCGCGGAAGCAGGATGAACGCCTGGACACCGCCGACGTTTATATGCGAGACACGGAGCAGACTCTGGGGTTTCCACGCATCGACCACGACGGTCGATGCGTTACGCAGGTCGATCGTCTTCGCGACCTGCGTGAAACTCATCATTTCCGCAACGGTGAGATTTGTCTTGATACTCTCACCCAGGGTATCGAGTATCCGGTTTATGGTGACGACATTGAGAAGCGTGGCTGCGGAAAATACCTTCTCTTGGAACGCCTTGATGATCTGCTGTTGCCTTTTGGCGCGACCGAAATCTCCTTCCGGATCATCATGACGTTCCCGAGCGTACTTCAGTGCGGTCGCACCGTCGAGCGTATGCCAACCGGAGGAGAGCTGAAACGTCTCATAACTGTAGTTCTTTCCGGGATAACGGGTGTCGAGTATGTCCCGTTCCGAATTGACGGTCACCCCGCCGATCTCGTCGATGATCTTTTCGAAGCCGTCGAAGTCGAGGATGACGTAGTAGGGTATATCCTGTCCCGTGATATCTTCCACCGCGCGGACAACCGCATCGGCACCGATACCCTGGGAGATTCCCTGCTGGTAAAGCGAGTTGATCTTGGTGGAAAGATTCGTATCCGGAATGTTGACGAACAGGTCACGGGGGATGGAGAAGAACGCGCTGCGCCTGCTTGAAAGGTCGATGCTCGCAAGCATTATGGTGTCGGTCAGGTTCTGGCCCGGATAGTGAGTGCCGGCCCTGCCTAAGAGGAGAACATTGATTCGTCCGTCCTTCTCGCCTTTGAGCGAATCACGTTTCCCATCCGGAAGCATATCCGCGAGGTTTCGAATCCCATTGTCTCCGATAGAAATCTTTTCGGCCGTCCGGAAAATCTTCCAGCCGACCAGTCCGCCGAAGCAGATTGCGATGGCTACGGAGGCGATTGCAACGGTCCTGAATTCCGGTCGATACATATTTTTTCGCTTTTCGGCTTTCTTCAAGCATTTTTTCGGGCTTGATTTTCCGTTGAAATCGTGTTAGAATCGTACTGTTTCTTGCGAAAATTTTCATGTAACGAGGAGCTCCGGCTCCGCATGTCACTATGTCCCCGAACACGGAAAAACCGTCGCCGGAAAGCGACAACCCCGAGGATTTGTCCGCCGGACAGTTCTTCCTCGAAATGATCAAGATTTTCTTACTTGCGGCTGTCATCATCATACCAGTTCGCGCTTTTCTCTTCCAGCCGTTTTTCGTCGAGGGGGAGAGCATGATGCCGAACTTCCATAATGGAGAGTACCTGATAGTGAACGAATTCGGCTTCAAACGCACGGCGGTTTCGATCGGTGATCGTAATCTGTTCGAGGTCGAGCCGTTCCGCGAATTGTCGCGGCAGGAGTCGGTCGTATTCCGTTCCCCGCGCAAGGAAGGTCAGTATCTTATCAAGCGTGTCATCGGACTTCCCGGTGAAACGGTCGAGATACGGAATTCGAAGATCATCATAACGAACGCAGAACACCCGGACGGCTTCATGCTCGATGAAGATGCCTATCTCGCGTCCTCGGTCGTCACGACCGATATGCGACCGCTCACGCTCGGTGACGGCGAATATTTCCTATTGGGCGACAATCGCATGAACAGTCTCGATTCCCGCATTTTCGGTCCGGTGGGCAGAGGGTCTATCATCGGGCATGTGTTGATCCGTGCATGGCCCCTGACACGGGCACAGTTTTTCCGATAAACGTCCCAGTCTTATCCGTATTCATAACGAATCTTGCTATGGCCCAGAAGCAGACGAACAAGGCGAAGAAGGAGGCACCGAAGCCCGTGAAGAAAGTCGCGGTACAAAAGGCGGCTCCGAAGAAGGTATCGGTCGATGTCCCTGCCGTCTCAGAGAAGGAGCTTCTGCTCCAGTCCCTGCGCGGAATGCGTGACATCCTTCCCGATGAGCAGCCGTATTGGGAACGTGTCCGTCGGAGTCTTTCGAACGCCGCCCAGGAGTACGGTTTCCAACGCATCGATGTTCCGACCGTGGAGTATCTGCATCTTTTCGTCCGTTCGATCAAGGAAGGGACCGACATCATCGACAAGGAAATCTATTCTTTCGAGACGCGCGGCGGGGACCGCGTTGCGCTCCGGCCGGAATTCTCGGCCGGTGTCGCCCGCGCCTATATCCAACATGGCATGAGCGTGCTTCCGAAGCCGATCCGTCTTTTCTCAATGGGTCCCGTATTCCGGTACGACCGACCGCAGGAGGGAAGATATCGCGAACTCTGGCAGGGGAATTTCGAGATTTTCGGCGAGGATGACCCGATTCTCGACGCCCAGGTCTTGCAGCTCGCCTATCGTGTCGTGCAGGAATTGGGCCTTAAGAACATCGAATTCCAGGTGAACTCCATCGGATCGACCGAGTCACGGAAACGTTATGAGAAGGCCTTGGTCCGGTTTCTGGAATCGCAGAAGCAGAAGCTCTGTCAGAACTGCCGTGAGCGGCTTTCGACGAATCCGATGCGTACGCTCGACTGCAAGGAGGACAAATGCGCGCAACTCACCGCTACCGCTCCGCAGGCGATCGATTTTCTTGATGATGAATCGCGTGCCCACTTCAAGTCGCTTCTCGAATATCTCGATGAGCTGGAAATCCCGTATTCCATAAATACGCGGCTCGTGCGCGGTCTTGATTATTACACCCGGACCGTCTTCGAGATATGGTCCTCGGATCGCGAGGGAAAGAAGTACGCGCTTGGCGGAGGCGGCCGCTATGACGGTCTCATCCGCGAGCTTGGCGGCGAGTCCACACCGGCCATCGGATTCGGTCTTGGGCTCGACCGCATCGTGCTCGAAATGAAACGGAACCAGGTGCGTCCCTACGAGGCCGCCAAACCCCGCGTCTTCATCGCGCAGCTTGGGGATCTCGCGAAGAAAAAGAGCCTTCGTCTGTTCTCCGATCTTGAAAAACACGGGATTCTTGCCGCGGAGAGTTTCGGACGCGGGAGTCTCAAGGCCCAGCTTCGGGTCGCGAACCGGCTTGGATCCGAGGTGACGGTCATACTTGGACAGAAGGAGGCGCTCGATGGTACCGCGATCGTGAAGGATATGGTGTCCGGAACGCAGGAGACCGTGACCCGCGAGAAGCTTGTCGACGCGGTGAAGAAGATCCTCAAGTCGAACGTGGCTCTCGCACATCCGAAAAAGAGTTAGATCAGTCCTATGGAGACCGTCTTCGACCGGATCATACGAAAGGAAATTCCAGCCGATATCGTCCTAGAGACGGAAGATATCATGGCGTTCCGAGATATCCATCCGTTGGCGCCGGTCCATATATTGATCATACCGAAGCGACGGATCGAATCGATAAACGACTTGGCAGACGATGATGCTGAACTGGTGGGCAGAATGGTCTTGGCAGCTCGGGATATCGCCAGGGACTTGAATATTTCCGAAAAGGGGTATAAACTGCTCTATCGGGTCGGTCATGACGGTGGGCAGGAGATACCGCATATCCACCTGCATCTCATCGGCGGTGCCGAACTTGCCGAGGGGATACGTCCAGTGAAGCGGTCCTGATATATCAAACGAGAAGACCCGAAAGGGCGGAAGCGAAGGGGGGCATCCATCAGATTACCAGAAAGGAGGTTGGATACTATGATACAGGTAAAGAGGAAGGAGAAGGAAACTTCGGAGAGCATGCTCCGCCGTTTTTCACGTCGTGTCCATCAGAGCGGCGTGTTGAAACGCGCCCGAAAGATCCGATTCAAGAACGACGAGAAGAGCAAATCCGAGCGTCGTAACGAAGCGATCTATAAGACGAAGATCCGCAAGGAAATAGACCGCGCGAAGAAGTTCGGAAGCTTCGATGATGATTCGCTGAAGGAAATCAAGAAGAAGATGAACCGTTCCTAATGATCATACTATGGGACCTTTCGAGCAGATCCACGCGGATCTCATACAGTCCATGAAGTCGGGCGATACGGAACGTCGTGATACGCTCCGTATGTTGGAGAGCGCGCTCAAGAACGAATCTATCGAACTGCACAAGTCGGCCGCGGAACTCGCGGAAAGCGACGTGACCGCCATAGTGCGGCGTCTGTGTAAGCAGCGTCGCGAAAGCGCGGAGGGATATCGTGCTGGAGGGAGAGCCGATCTTGCTGAGAAAGAAGAGCGGGAACTCGCGATTCTTGAACGATATCTGCCTGTCGCCCTTTCGGATGACGAGTTGCGCGCGATCGTTACGGACGCCAAGTCCGAGACCGGCGCATCGACCAAGGCCGATTTCGGAAAGCTTATGGGTTCCGCCGTGAAGAAAGCTGCCGGTCGGGCCGACGGAAACGCGATCAAGAAGTTCGTCGAGGAAGCGCTTTCCGAATAGTTTACGTCATGGAATTCGAACTCGACATAGTAAGGAATGTTGATTGCGAGGCGGAGGACGAACTTCTTCTCGCAGTCGTGAAAGAGACGGTATCCCGTTCCGGGATACCGTCTCTGTCCGTTCCCGTAAGGGTATCCGTCGGTATCGCTCTCGTATCGGATGATGAGATACGCGAACTGAATCGGACTTACCGGAATAAGGATGCATCGACCGACGTGCTGTCATTCGCCGAGTATGAAGGCGAAGAAATCTGTCCCGATGCCGATGGCGGGATATCTCTGGGCGATCTCGTTATCGCGCCGGCATTCGTACGGTGCGCGGCGGACGATGACGGTGTTCCATTCCTGAAAGAACTCGCTTTCGTCTGTTCGCATGGCATCCTGCACCTGCTCGGTTTCGATCATTCCGCGGAAATGTTTCGGATCCAGGACGAGACAACCGAGTCGATATGCCGTCCATGACGACGATCGATAGCGGGAACGATCGTTTCATAGTAAAATGGTCACGGACCATTTTTTTTTATGAAAAAATTCGCAAAAAGTTTTTCTCACGCCGCGAACGGCATCCGGCAGGTGTACCGATCGGAAAGGAATTTCCGCATCGAGTCGGTGCTCGGCATCTTCGTTTTGCTGCTGTCGTGCCTACTCCCGCTTTCGCGGACGGAATGGATCACGGTGCTTCTGACGATCGGGCTCGTTCTCTCGTTCGAGATACTCAACACCGCGGTAGAACGTCTCATGGATATGTTGCAGCCGGAGTTTCATCACGAGGTGAAGATCATCAAAGACCTCTCCGCCGCGGCCGTACTGACCGTTTCGATCTTCGCGTGGCTTGTCGGTCTCGTCGTCTTCGTTCCATATATCATACGATTGACATCGTGATGCCGGTAATTTTCGGTTCGGATTCGGCGGAAACCGGGCACGGGAGTTTCTATTTTTCCGACTTTCGGTTGAACGCGGGATGACTTCGTTTTGTTTCTCTCCGATTTCGGGGTATAATAATGCGCATGAACGGGATAGTTTTCCCAGGGTGAGTCCTTGGTTTTGTCTGTATGCCGAAAACGGAAAATCTGCTTGCCATCGATATCGGGTCCTCGCATGTCCGTGCGGTCATGGCTCAGTCAGTCGTCGGGGAGGATGCCCTCCGCGTGCTTGGTGCCGTCTCGATGCCGTCTGAGGGAATGCGACGCGGAAGCGTCGTGGATCCGGATGCGGTAGCGAAGACGGTGGAAAAGGCCGTTGAACATGCGGAGCGGATGGCCGGCAGTCCGGCTCGCGTCGTCGGTCTGAGCGTGTCCGGTACGGATATCTTCTGTCAGAAGGCATTCGGCGTAGTCGCAGTCGGCAGGTCAGACGGCGAAGTCGCCGAAGGGGATGTCGAACGCGTGATCGAGGAGGTGGAATCGCGCGTCATGCTCCCGGCTAATCGCGAGGTGCTTCATGTGATTCCCAAGAGCTATCGACTCGACGATCAGACGAACATAAAGGATCCGATCGGTATGCGAGGCGTCCGACTCGAGGCGGAGGCATTCGTCATCGGGACGAGCATGCGTCAGATGAAGGGCCTTGCCCGAATCTCGGAGGCGGTGGGTCTTACGCCGACGCTTCACGCCGTCGAACCGATCCTTGCGGCGGAAGCCGTACTCAATCCGAAACAGAAGGAACTCGGTGTCGTGCTAATAGATATAGGCGGGAGCACGACTTCGGTCATTGTCTATGAGGAGGGCGAACTCGTCCACATGTCCGTGTTGCCGGTCGGTGGCATGCATATCACCAACGATATCGCCATAGGCCTGCGGACTTCCATCGAGACCGCGGAGGAGGTGAAACTGAAATACGGTACCGCGACGCCGTCCGAGGTCGGCAAGCGCGAGGAAGTCGATCTGGCTTCGCTCGATCCTCACGAGACGGAATCCGTCTCACGTTATCATGTCGCTGAAATCATCGAAGCGAGGATGGATGAGATATTTCGTCTCGTGAACGAGGAACTTCGGAAATCCGAGCGTGAGGGGATGCTTCCCGCCGGCGCCGTACTTTGCGGGGGCGGCTCGCTTCTTCCGGGCGCGGTTGACCTGGCCAAGGCGACCCTTCGACTTCCGTCCCATATCGGGTATCCGAAGCCTCTAGGAGGGATCCTAGATCGGGTAGACGGGCCGGATTTCGCTTCCGCGGTCGGTTTGGCGCTCCTGCTTGAAGAGCGGTCGCATTCCGGAAAAGGAGGAATCGGTCGGTTTAACGTCGGCGGAAACGCAAAGGTTCCCGAATGGGTCGAACATTCCGGAAAAAAGGCCAAGGAATGGCTCCGAAAGTTTCTCCCGATGGAATGAGAATCTTTCCGGTCGGGTCGTTGTCCTTAGTAACGGAGAGACGTCGAAAAACGGAAAAAAAACGAACAGGGAAAGAAAAATTCTGCTTGACACGGGCTTTTTCAGCGTGCTACAGTAAGACTTCGAAAAGGGAAAGCAGGCATCGCCCGAAAATCTCGTTATTCTTTAGTCGCCCCTATTCGTATGGCAGAGATCAAACCCGATATCGAGACATTCGCGAAGATCAAAGTGGTCGGCGTCGGAGGTTCCGGCGGGAACGTTATCTCCAGGATGATCGACTCCAAGATTAAAGGGGTCGAGTTCGTCGCGATCAATACCGATGCCCAGGCGTTGCATCATTCCAAGGCGGCGGAGAAGGTGCATATCGGAAAAAATCTCACGAAGGGACTCGGGGCGGGCATGAATCCGGAAATCGGACGTCAGGCAGCCGAGGAGAATCGCGATGAAATTCAGGAGGTGTTGAAAGGTGCCGATATGGTGTTCGTTGCTTGCGGTCTCGGCGGAGGTACCGGTACCGGCGCGGCTCCGATCGTCGCGGAAACGGCCAAGGAACTCGGCGCGCTTACGATCGGCGTCGTGACGAAGCCGTTCGCGTTCGAAGGCGCACAGCGCCGCTCGATCGCGGCAGAGGGACTCGAGAATCTCCGCGAACGCGTGGATTCCCTCATCACGATACCGAATGATCGACTTCTTGCGATCATCGACAAGAAGACCTCGCTTATAAATGCGTTCCGTATCGTGGATGACGTGCTCCGACAGGGCGTGCAGGGTATCTCCGACCTCATTACCAAACCGGGTATCGTGAACGTCGACTTCGCCGACGTGCGTGCGATTCTCGAAGACAGCGGCTCCGCGCTCATGGGGATCGGCATCGCTTCGGGCGACAGTCGTGCGGAAGAAGCGGCCAAGGCGGCTATCAACAGCCCGTTGCTCGAACTCTCCATTGACGGTGCCAAGGGAGTGCTCATCAATATATCCGGCTCCGCGGATCTCGGCATGCTTGAGATAAACGAGGCGGCGAACATCATCACCGAGAACATCGATCCGAACGCCAAGGTCATCTTCGGTGCGGTGGTGGACGATCAGATCCGAAAAGGCGAGATTCAGATTACGGTCGTGGCGACCGGTTTCGACGCTGACCGTATCAAGGAATCGCGCGCCGGTCTTGTCACGCGGGTCCAGACGAATCCATCCCCGACCATCGCGAAGCTCATAGAACGAGAGGAAGCCGCGGAGGATGATCTCGATGAGGTGTTCTCGCGTACCGCGCTCGAAAGTTCACGTCGCATGGTAGAAAAACCCTCCATGATCATCGAGGAGAAGATACAGCCGAAGCCGACCGCACCGCGACAGGATACCCGCGAGCTCGTCGACGAGAGCGAGGATCTCGAGATTCCCGCGTTCATCAGACGGAAGATGAAAAAGGACTGACGGTTTATCGAGTCGTATGATTTTCCGGAAGGGGGCCTTTTGCCCCTTTTTCTTTTCCACCGGATGTGATATATAGTGTTCTCAGGAGGGATGTTTGATTTTTGCTTATGATATGCCCGTATTGTGGCCACACTGAGACGAAAGTCGTCGATTCACGCGAGACCAAGGAAGGCCGCGCGATTCGTCGTCGGCGGGAGTGTGAGCGTTGTTCGGCACGTTTCAGTACGTATGAGGAAGCTGAGATGATCGGTATTTCCATCGTAAAAAAGGATGGCCGGAAGGAAGATTATGACCGGAAAAAGATCGAGGCCGGACTTCGTCGGGCACTCGAGAAACGGCCGGGGAGCGAGGAGAAGACCGAACGGATTCTTGACGAGATCGAGTATGAACTTCATGCGAAGCACGTGCCAGAGGTGACAAGCAAGGAAATTGGTCGCATCGTGCTTGAGAAACTCAAGGAAACCGACGAGGTCGCATATATCCGGTTCGCAAGCGTCTACCAGTCGTTCGGGAGCGTCGAACGCTTCAAGAAGGCTATAGAAAATCTCGAGTAATCCGTCATTGTCAGTCCGGCTCATGCCGGACTTTTTTCGTATGACTGTGGCATCGATATTCCGCTATTCGATACTGCTTTTCATATCCGGCATCGTTTTCGGATCGTTTTTTCCGGATTCTTCGCCTTGGGTGCCGATCCTGATCATGATATTCACTCTCGCCGTGGCCGGTACCTGGCAGAATCGGCTCAGCTTCATCGTCGTCGTGATGGCATTCTTTCTTTCGATGGGATATTTCCTTTCCGCTCATGCCGAATCTTTCTGGTCAGTCGACCGTCCGTCGATCAGGGTATCCGGTGTCGCGGAGATTGTCCGGAGCCCGGTGATGGGTGAATCGTACCGTGAAGCTGCCGTTTCCCTGTCCTCATGCGATGAAGATTCCTGTCCCAGGGAACTTATCATGGCCCGCTTTCCGATCCTTGAGGATGTCGCTTATGGCGATAAGGGATCATTCTCCTGCGTACTGGAGCCGCCGGATACCTCCTGGAAGATGTACTACGCGAAAGACGGTATCGCATACCGATGTCGCGGACCGATCTGGAAAAAAACGGGCGAAGCCAGACCGATTCGTCGCGCGCTCCTCGGCATGGCATCACGCTTCGAGTCGGCGATAGCGCATGCTCTTCCCGAGCCGGAGTCGAGTCTCGCCGTCGGCCTGCTCATCGGCGGGGACAGCGGGTTGCCGGCGTCCGCACGCGAGGATTTCCGGGCCGCGGGACTCACTCATATAGTCGCCGTGTCAGGATTCAACATCTCCATCATCGCCGAATATTTTCTCCTGTTCGGCGTAGCGCTCTTTTTACCCCGACGCAAGGCGGCGTTGTTCGCGATGGCAGGGACCACGGCGTTCGTGTTTGTCGCCGGCGCACCGTCTTCCGCGGTCCGAGCGCTTTTCATGGCGTCCACACTCCTGCTCGCACAGTGGTTCGGACGAAGATATGCAAGTCCGTGGGCACTCCTCTTCGCGGCCGCCATCATGCTTCTTATGAATCCACTCCTGCTTCGAAGCGATATAGGGTTCCAACTTTCGTTCCTGGCGACGGCGGGAGTCATTCTTTCCGCTCCGATCGTCAGCGGCATATTACGAAGCGTACCGCGGGTGACCGAATCGTTTCTCGAAGCGCTTTTTCTGACCATTTCCGCCAACGCGTTCCTTCTGCCGGTCATGTTCGCGAATTTCGGGAAATTCACGCCAGTCGCGATTCCGGCGAATACCGTGCTGTTGCCATTAGTCCCGGCCGCCATGTTTTTCTCATTCGTCGCCGGGTCGGTCGGATCATTCGTTCCGATGCTTGGATCGTTATTCGCGTTTCCCGCATACGCGACGCTTCATCCGATCGTCTCCGGCGCGCATTATGCCGCCTCCTTCAAGGAATCGGCGATCGTCTCGGAGCATTTCGGCTGGCTTGAAACCGTATGTTGGTATGCGGCTCTTGCCGTCATATTTTCTTTTCTCCGTCGTCGGTTCGGATCGGACATAAAAAAAACCGGAAGGAGCCTAACGGCCCTTCCGGAATGATAATGTACGGACAGGAAAAGATTCAGATCGGGCGTAGGACGAGTTCCGTCCCGACACCGGTGTCGGTGAAGATTTCCATCAGGAGCGAATCCTCTTCCGTCCCGTCGATGAGATGCACCTTGCTGACGCCGTTCCTGAGAGCGGCATATCCGGAATGAAGTTTCGGGACCATGCCGCCGGTGATTTGCCCGTTGAAAATCATCGCGATGGCCGAGGACTCATCAAGGAACGGAATGGTCGTCTTCTCTCTTTGGACACCCGGAGTATCACAGATATAAATGAGCTTTTCCGCCTGTAAGGCACTGGCTACGGCGCTGGCCACATCGTCACCATTGATGTTGAATATCCGCCCCAGTCCCGTTCCGATGGGAGCGATGACCGGGATGAAATCGTTGAGAAGCGATTTTAACTTTTCGACGTGAACGGAAACGATTTTCCCGACAAAGCCGAGCTCCGCCGCATTGTCTGCGGGGATCACATCGAAGAGGTTCATCGAAACGCCGTTTATGCCGATAGCATCGGCTCCGTTCGAGGTGACGAGATTCGTCACGTCCTGGTTTACCCGTCCGGCGAGCACCTCCCTGACAATGAGCAGCGTCGGTTCGTCGGTGACCCGCTTGCCACCCACGAAAGTCGGTATCATACCCCTGTCCCGCATCGCGTCACTGACGGCGTCTCCTCCTCCGTGGATCAATATCACGTTTATGCCGACCATTTTGAGCAGGACTATTCCTTTGGCGAGCGAGTCCTGCGACGCCCCGTTTTTCATGCTTGCACCGCCGATCTTGATCACAAAGGTTTTGCCGACGAATTCGCGTACATAGGGCAGTGCTTCCCGCAATCCTTTCGAGGCGACTCTTGAGGCCCTTTTCTTGTCTGGTTTCATGTCCTGCGTGGTTTTATCGTTGACGAATATTTGTAAGGAGCATGTTTCTTAATACAGGAAACAGACTCATTTGTCAATTGTACGTAATGTTCTCCTTTCTATCCATTTGTGGGAAAATGGTACGGAACGATCCCGATTATGAAAACCCTTTTCTTCAAGATGTTTCTCCTGTCACTTTTCGGAACCGCCATAGTCGGCGGAGTGTTTTCATATTGGGCATGGCGCAATGTACAGGAAACGCGGATCGTCTTCCTCGATGTCGACCAGGGCGACGCGATTCTCGTCTCACAGGGTTCGAATCAGATCTTGATCGACGGGGGACGAAGCGGCAAGACGCTTCTTTCCGCCGTGGCGAGGCATGTGCCGTTCTGGGATCGAACGATAGAGACGGTCATCACGACTCACCCGGACGCGGATCATATCGGTGGAATCCCTGATCTGGCCCGGATGTATCGGATTCCGGAATATCTTTCGAGCGGCGCCTCCGCCGATTCGCAGATTTTCACCCTTCTCGAAAGAACGATCAAAGACAACGGTCAGACGGAGGAAATCCGGGTACGTAACGGTCTCACTGTCGCGTTCCCGCGGGGAGGGACCCTCCGGGTACTGTATCCGGACGACGCAGCCGGAAGCGGATCATCGAACGAGGGGAGCGTCATATCCCGGTTCTCATTCGGCGAAACGGATTTCCTCCTGACCGGCGATCTGCCCGAAGAGGAAAAACGCCTTCCGGGAATCGGAAAGTCAGAAGTCCTCAAAGTCTCCCATCACGGTTCCAAATATGCCACGAGCCAGGCGTTCCTCGACATGGTCCGTCCGACGGAAGCCGTGATTTCCGTAGGCGCTAACAGTTACGGACATCCCGACGCAGGAGTCATCGCTCGACTCGCGGATTTCGGGACAGTCGTCCGACGTACGGATCGCGAGGGGGATATCGTCTATCGGTGCATCTTGGCGGATTCCGAATGCGTCTATTCCACGGAATAGGATCAACTCTCGGACTCTTGACGATGATTCCGTACCGGGTATACTGGAATCCTTGTTGCTGTCGGAGTTTTTTCACAATCAAACGGAATGACTGACTATGGAGAATCGGGAAAGGATCATAATAATCGGTGGGGACGAGGATTCCCAGGGTCGGTGGAAAGAGAAAATGGCGAGCCGCTTCGAAATCCGTTGCGTTTCCTTGCAGGAAGAAGCATACGAGATTTTCGGTCGTGACGGCAATTGGAATGCCGTCGTGGTCCGTGCGTTCGTCGCGCCCCGTCGGAATACGCCGTACGATCCGCATTCATACAAGATGTTCAATACCGGAACACTCATCGGGTATATCCGTGAAGCGTATCCGCATATCCCGATTTTCGGTTCCTGTCTCGAGTCGAAATGCGCGGACATGATCGATGCGGGTTGTGTCGCGACCGCGGGAGTACTCGATCTCATGGATACCATCGAGGCATTTTTTTCCCGAGAGCCTGTCGGCATGCCTATCGTCATTTCCTGAACCATACGGTCCGTCGGAAGCTTCCGGCGGGCCTTTTTTTTCGGCGTGCTTTGATTTTTCGGCGTATTCATGGTACAAAGAAGGGCGAACCGATAATCAGGTAATGCTCGCAATATGGCAGAGACAAATCATCCCAAGAAAGAGAAGACGTTCGTCATCGTGAAACCTGACGGAGTCCAGCGGTCGCTCGTGGGGGAAATCGTCTCTCGCATCGAGCGGACCGGTCTCAAGATTGTCGCGTTGAAGATGCTTGTTCCGACGGAGGAGCAGTGCTGGAAACACTATGACAAAGACGAGAAGTGGTTTCAGGAGAAGGGTGAGCGGATCGCGAAGCAAATGACAGGACAGGGAATCGCGCTCGACAAGGAGCCGATCGAATATGGTCGGGACATCATTCGTCAGCTCGCTTCGTTCATGACCTCGGGTCCGGTGGTCGCGATGGTGGTGGAGGGGAACCGAGCCGTCGATGTCGTAAAGAAACTGGTCGGCGGGACGGAACCTACGACGTCCGATGTCGGTACTATCCGCGGCGATCTCACGATCGACTCGTACGACCTCGCCGGCATAGATCGTCGCGCCGTTCGGAATCTCATCCATTGTTCGGATAAGCCGGAAGAGGCGGAACGGGAGATAGTCATCTGGATAGAGAAGGATGAGATCGTCAGATACCGTCTCGTGCAGGAAGCGATCCTCTACGATGTGAACCTCGACGGGATTCTCGAATAGTTACACGTCGGAACGTCCATAAGGTCGAACGTCAGAAAGTCGAAAGACGGAGACGAAAAACTTCGCCCCGCAAGTGCGGGGCTTCGCCGGCGGGTGCCGGATTTCGGGCCGTAGTATAGTGGTAGTACGCGTCCATGGGGTGGATGTAGTCTGGGTTCGATTCCCAGCGGCCCGACAGTTGTGAAACCGCATTATCCGATCGTATGAGATTCTATCTTTCCTCATACAAATTCGGGAACGAGACCGCGTCGTTGGTCGCAATGCTTCCGTCCGGAAAAAGAAAAATCGCATATATCTCCAACGCACTCGATTTTTCCGATGATATCGAGCGGAGGAGAAATCACGAGCAGACTGAAATCGATCAGCTTGCGGGCTTCGGTTTTTCGGTGGAGAGAGTCGACCTTCGCCACTATTTCGATCGGCGTGATACGTTGGAAACGAGGCTGTCGGGATTCGATGCTATTTGGGCTTGCGGAGGAAACGTCTTCGTCCTGCGGCAGGCGATGAAGTTGAGCGGTCTCGACGATCTTCTGAAGGGGCCGATGCGGGAAAGCGATATGCTCTATGGGGGGTATAGTGCCGGGGTTTGCGTGCTGGGTCCGACTTTGCGGGGATTGGAACTGGTTGACGATCCTACCGCAGCTCCTTATGGAAGCCGTTCGGAAACCGAGTGGGACGGTGTGGATGTTCTCGATTATGTGATCGTTCCGCATTACCGATCCGACCATCCGGAAACAGAGATGGTCGAGGAGGTGATTCGGCATATGACGGAGCGAGGGACGCCTTTCAAGACCCTCAGGGACGGAGAAGTCATTATCATACGGTAGGGAATATCCCTTATTGGAAGCTACGATTGCCTATATATTGACAAGTGGCTTATTTTCGGTTATTATCTACTGTTTTGTACTTTTCCAATAACGAATAAACGACACGGAGGATGTCATGAGGAAAGCAGTTCTTTGTTTGGTCGCGGCATTTACCTTATTTGCCAACATCGGTACCGCGGGGGATAGAAAGTCAGTGATTCAGGGTAGGCAGGAAGCACTTCAGGTCGGAATAGGAGCACGTTCGTTGTTCTTATCCGATACGTCGAAGTCGTTAAAACAGGTCGGGTTCGGATGCTCCGGGGTCGGCTCCGCATCGGGCGCTTCCGTCATCAGTAAGGACTCCCTGAGTTGGCCAGAACGGAACAAGCTCGGTATCGGAGAGACTCCCGGACGTGAATCCGGGATGGAGGCATGGGGGAATATCTTTCCTCAACATGCAATGGATTTTTCCGACGGGGATAGGTCATCGGTGTGGCTGACCGGGAATCCGGAAGAAAACGGGTTCTCTTCCTATACGGTGCAGAAAGGGGATACATATTCCGCGCTTGCCGCACGGATGAGTCCCGGTCATGAAAAAGAATTCGTCGCCCTGGCGGTGAATATAAACCGGATCGATGAAAAAAGTTTTCCTACGCCCGGTAAGAAAATTCTCGTACCGAAGGATTTGGACAGCGCGGCGAGATACTCACCCATTCCCGTTACGGTCGTCAATCCGAAAGGGGCACGCTGGATAGTCGTCTATAAGGATAGGCAGTATCTCGGTGCGTACCTTGATGGCGGACTTGTTTTCTGGTTCCCGGTCTCTACGGGTGCCAATGTGAATTGGACGCCCCCGGGGAATTACGTGGTGGCGGGAAAAGAACTGATGCACCATTCGAAAAAGCATAACAATGCCCCGATGCCGTATTCCACGAACCTTTCCGGGTCGGACTATTTCATTCACCAGGGGAAACTCCCCGGCAAGCCAGCCTCGCACGGTTGCGTGCGCTCGACGGATGACGGGGCCAAAACCTGCTATAAGTGGACCAGAAAGGCTGATCCCGTATCGATCGTTCCGACCGCCAGCGACCTGCTCCGGATAGCGGGATCCCTGGCGATCAACGAACGTGAAGAAATCGCCCAGCCGTTCCCTACCGGGGAGATGGCACAGAACAAGGGGGATAGTTTCAAAAAAACAGCCGTTACCAGATGAAATGAAACCTGAAGAACATTGATGCCGCATTGGAATATATGCGGCATTTTATTATCCGTCGATTCCGCTTGATACAGTAATGCCGACCCATGATTTACGGGCCGGCATCATTCGTTTCCGCGGACTGACCGTCGCAGGGAATCTGATCCAGTTGCAGCTTTCTGAAAATCTCCAGCAGGATCGTTTTCAGTTTTTTTCTCACACCGACGAGTCTGAGAGTATCCCCGACTGTGCCGAGCAGGAATGTGTGCTCGGAAGATCCCAGACGGAGTTTTCCCCTGAGCGGTTTCCGCCGGTTCCGTGCGATCCATTCGAAGAGGTCGTCGCCTTCGGTGAGTTGCCGGAACAGCTGATCGGCGATTTCCCATTCCGTATCTTCGGCGGGCTTCATTTTCAGGAACGGTATGAGCAGTTGGAACAGCATGACCCGTTCCGTTTCGGTAAGGATGAGCGTCGTCATCCCTGCATACTCTTTGGCCATGTCATATCTCCAATTTGTTAACGAGCTTCCAGTGAGCGGTACGATAGCATTCGTATGACGATATGTCCATCATCGGCTGACCGGCATCATGATTTCGATGCCCGTTGACATGTTCGGGACGTTCCCTGTATCATCGGGCCACAAAGCGTTGTCTTACCAATCAAAACAGCGAGGTTGGGATGGGAAAAAATGTCATTGAAAAGAAGTATTCCAAGGCTTTCCTCAGGACGATCCGCTCGGTGCTGAGGAAGCCGAGATCCGCGTACCGGGAACGGGTCGCTATGATCGAAAGGACGTATCGGGATACGGAAGTCCGGCTTCTCGAAAACAAGTCGGAGCCGATTCTCCTGTACGTGCACGCGTGGAAGGAGGTGCCGTACAAGTATACGGGTACCGGTATCGAGACGAGGCAGGTCGAAATACAGGTTATTTTTCTCGCGTTCAGTCAGCCGGGCGATACCGGCCTGGCGGTTCAGGACAACGGGATATGTCGATTCGATCTTCTCAAAGACGGGTACATGTTCGCCGAGATGGATCGCCTCATGAAATGGGATCCCAAATTCGTTCCGGTATCGCAGGTTTCTGCGAATCGCGGATGGAGCATTCGGTACCAGTTGTCACGCGAGTGTGATTACTCGGATACGTTTTTCGACCAGTTCACGATCTCCATCGAGTCGGCGGCACTACGGGCGATCGGTGGCCCGCATCATCCGTGCGATCCGGGCATCGAACTCCATATAGGTTGGGATGCGGTGAGTGAATTTTTCAAAAGGCCGATCTTTTACTGGAGTCCGCTCGTGTTGCCCAGAATGGTCCGGCCGTTCGTCGACGAGATTCCGCAGCGAGTCATGACGGGGCAGGCAGAGAAAGCCTTACGGGAATGGGAGGACAGTATCCGAACGCGGCTTGAGAAACTTCGCGATCCGAAGGTATCGGAATTGAGGGATCTGCTTCGGGAGATCGGGGAATATGAGACGCTTGCGGGAGTCGGAGTCGCGCAGGATCTGAAGGAGAGCATCCGTAGACAACTCGAACCAGTGCCGACAGTGGACGGTATGTGACGATCAGCGGTGTAGAAATATTCGCAAGATCCGGGCGATGGGTTTGTCGAAAGTGGAAATGCATGCCGCATCGTTCAATGATGCGGTTTTTTTATCCGGAGAAGGGCGTTGCTTCCATGGTCCCGTACCCCCCCCTTGACAAAGTTTCATTCATACACTAAAATACCAGTATAAGTGTATTATTAACAATAAGCAATCGAAAAAAAGGGGGGAATAATGGGACAGGAACCGGAAGAGAGGAAGAGGGAGCTTATCGTGGCCCTGAAGCACCGTAACTGGCTGTTCGCCGAGATGGAACACAAGGTCGCCGCACATGGTTGGAAGAGTCGCTGCGTATTTTCCGGGCTGGTGGTGCATTGTGCCGTGCCGGAAGTCGCCCATCACTGCCTCGCGGGTATCAGACGTCAGTATGCTGCAGCCGTGAAGCGGGTGAGAGCCGCTCAGGCCGCATGCCCTGAGGCGCTTGAGGATCCCGAAGTGCTGGGACTGGAAGAGGTGAATCGGGCGGCACGGAAGAAGTCCGAAACGGTATCGTTGGCATCGTGAAATCACGATGCCTTTTTTTGTTCGAAATTTTTCGGGCAGTCATTATCGGCGGGAATGTCTTTACCGTATCATGCCGTCGGGGTATAATAATGGGGAAACAACGCTCATGGAAACCGTCACGTTCACCATCAACGGGAGACCGGTCGTCGTCGAGAAGGGAACGACTATCCTTGAAGCCGCTAAAAAAAGCGGTGTCGTCATCCCGACGCTCTGCAATCATCCCGATCTGCCTCCTTCCGGTACCTGCGGCATGTGCGTCATCTCGATAGTGGGTCGCGAGGGGACCGTACGTTCCTGCGTGACGTTGGCCGAGGAGGGGATGGAAGTCGTGACCGAATCGCTCGAGCTTATCACCGAACGCAAGAAAAATCTCGAATCGATTCTCGGGCATCATCTCCTCGAGTGCGATGACTGCGTGTTCCTCCAGAAATGCCATCTGCTCGAGCTGGTCCGCGAGTTCCAGGCGAAACCCTCCGCGAAGCGGCGTGAGGAGGACGAGATACTCCAATCGGGAGCGATCGTCTTCGACCAGACGAAATGTATCGGGTGCGGGAACTGTACCCTGGTCTGCCCGACCGGGTATATCGAAATGCGTGAGGACGGAAAAATGAGGCTCACTGATGACAAGGGCAAAGAATGTATCAATTGCGCGCAGTGCGTGATCCATTGTCCTGTCGGTGCCATCGAGGGCGTCGGGGAGTTCGAGGAGCTCGAGAAGCTTTTCGAGGACGGGGACAAGGTCATGGTCGCACAGTTCGCACCATCCATCCGGACGAGTATCGGAGAGGAATTCGGCTATCGACCGGGCGAGATCGTGACCGACAAACTCGCAGCCGCGCTTCGAAAGGTCGGTTTCCATCACGTCTACGACACCGCATTCGCGGCGGATTTCACCACGATAGAGGAAGCCGGTGAACTTCTCGAACGCCTCGAGAGCGGGGAAAATCTTCCCGCGATGACCTCATGTTGTCCCTCATGGGTCCGGTTCGTGGAATTTTTCTATCCGGAATTCCTACCGAACCTGGCGACGTCGCGATCGCCGCAGATCATGCTCGGCGGGATAATCAAGAAAATACTTCCCGAACGCATCGGTCGCAAACCGGAAGATATCGTCGTCGTTTCGATAATGCCGTGCGTCTCCAAGAAGTACGAGGTGAGGCGCAAGGAAATGAAGATCGACGGCCTGTATCCCGTGGACCGCGTGCTTACCACGCGGGAACTCGCCCGTCTGCTCAAAAAGAAAGGTATCGATCTCGGGCGCATCGATCCGGAACCGGCGGACGATCCGATGGGCGAGCCGTCCGGCGCCGGCGTGATCTACGGTTCCTCCGGCGGGGTGTTCGAGTCGGCTCTGCGTACGGCATTCTTTCGCGCCACGGGTGAGAACATTCCGGACGACGCGGTGCGGGAGATCCGCGGTCACGACGGCATCAAGCGCAAGGAACTCGACATCAACGGGAAGACCGTGAAACTGGCCGTGGTCAGCGGTCTCGGAAACGCGCGCAAGATTCTCGAAGAACTGAAAGAGAATCCCCAAGCCTACGACGCGGTAGAGGTCATGACATGCCCGGGCGGATGCGTCGGCGGAGGCGGTCAGCCGATTCCCAGCTCCAAAGAGACGATCTGGAAACGGGCCCAGGCCCTCTATGATATCGACCGGGACAAGACGATGCGTCGAGCGCATGAGAACGCGGTCGTGACGAACATCTATCGCGATCATCTGCCCGACGAGGAAACGAGAAAAAAGATCCTCCATACCCATTATGCGAAGAAGCGTCGCAAGATCGTAAAGAAACTCATCGATTCAAAACAACCCTATGAACTCTGAAAAAACCACAGTCGCCGTCCTCGGATCCGAACGAACGACCGTCCTCGTGCGCGCGGCTTTCCTTGTCGGCACGGTCATCGTTTCCCCGCTTTTTCTCGCACAGCCGATCACCGGCGTATTCGTGAATATGGCGCTCGTCCTCGCGGCGCTCTCCTTCGGCGTCGGCGGGGAAGCGCTGCTCATCGCGGTGATTCCGAGCATGATCGCGTTTTTTCGCGGACAGCTCCCCGCGCCGCTTTTCCCGTTGATCCCGTTCATCATCACGGGTAATATCATTCTCGTCGCGACGGTCCATTTCTCATTCCGGAAGTACGGCAGCTTCGCCCTTTCCGCGGCGCTCGGAAGCCTTATCAAATTCGTCTTCCTTGCCGCAGTCGGATTCGCGTTCGCGGCCACATATTTCGCCGGGACGCCGCTTTCCGCCACGGTGCTCACGATGCTTGGCTGGCTCCAGCTCGCGACCGCACTCGGAGGTTCGGTTGTCGCTTACGCCGTTTTAAAGATCATCCGTTTCCGAGACTGATCCCGTTCTTGGAATGTTCCCGATCTTATGAACCAATTTTCCTGGTATTCATCGCTTGCCAAACCGTCATGGGCTCCGCCAGCGTGGTTGTTCGGTCCGGCATGGACGATTCTCTATGTTCTCATAGCGATTTCTTTCGGCGGAGCTGCGCGTCTCTTTTTCTCGGGAAAGATCCCGTTCATCGTGCTTCTGCCGTTCCTGCTTAATCTGGTCTTCAATTTCGCGTTCTCGCCGATACAGTTCGGTCTGCGGAATAATGTTCTCGCCGCCGCGGATTGCGTGCTTATCCTCGTGACCCTCATATGGGCGATTTTCGCCATCTGGCCGCACGCACGGTGGATCGCATATACGAACATCCCATACCTTCTCTGGGTCCTGTTCGCGACGACGCTTCAACTCACGCTAACCGCGATGAACCGATAAAAAAACGGCAAGGTGGTGTTCCCTGCCGTTTCGAATATTCGCTCTTGATCGAGTATTTACGGAATCGACCGTTTCGCGTTTCCTTTGATCAACGTGCCGACGAGTCGCGTCATCGGCTCTCCCTTGTCGTCCGGCTGACAGATGAAGGTCTGCACGACCCGTCCGTGGGTCAGTGACCAGACCTCGCACGTTCCTTTTGAAAATAGCAGTTCGGCGACCGCTTTCCTGTCCATAGCCGGTTTTCTTTTCCGGCCCGTTCCGTTCTTCTCGTTCATCGGATTTTTCCGTTTGCGTTGTTAAGGCCGTCCCTCTTTCTTGCCAGGAAACATAACACGCATTTCGGAATATATCAAGTATAGGACAGGGAAGATATCCCGGCCGTAAAGCCCCGGGGATGGAACGGTCCAAACCGAGAAACGATTTACGGACAGCCTTGATCCATTACGGACATTTCTCGTCCGGGATGTGTGTACGTCGCCATCCGGTTTCGCGATGCGTAGAACAGGCACGGGCTTGTTTTCGGCATAACCGAAAAGTTGCCGTTGACTTTATCCGGGAAAACGGGTAAGGTTTCCGGGTGTTCTTTACCGTTCAAATCTTGAAAACCAAAAAAAAGACTACATCATGGATGCAGCGACAATAACACCCGTCACACGAAAGACCCAGATAGAAGAGGTCATCATTGCCGGAGATTATCCCGCCGTCCGAAAAGGATTGGGACTTCCTCCGAACAGCAAACTTGTCGACCGGGTAACCGTTTCCAGGGTGAATCTGCTGAAGAAAGGAAACGAAAACGAGAAATGGCGTCCACACGTCGTATGGGTCGATACGTCCGACTTGACTCGGAAAATCCAGGACTTCGGTCCCGAAGAGATTGCCGAAAGAGTCGCCAAGGAAAAGGCGCGCCGATATCTGGCGGGGGATGTGGCGGCGACGGTCATCGGCATCATGCATGTCGTATCGGTCGAACTTGATTCCGGTACGCGTGTGTTGCTGACCGAAGACGACCATTGCCCGCCGGATATTTCCGGGAAGCCGGGCAAGGTTCATGTCGGTGCCTGCCTGCTCCGTATGGTTTCCACCGGCAAACGCACGAGGCCTTTTTTCCGCGAGGTCGCCATTCCCATGGACGTCCGTGAAACATCCTTTCGTTTCGGGGGTTTCGACATGAAGAAACTGAAAAAGCTTCTCAAGTTCGATTCGAGAAATTGTGCGGGAATTCCCGCCAGGAACGCGTTCAGCACGAATCTGACGAGTCTTATCGATATGCCGGATCGTGAGCGCGTCTATAATTTCCTGGCCGAAGAGACGGAGCGGATCTGGGAGTGCGCCTTGGGTCACCTTGAACCGGAGGAATGACGAAGTATACAGAGTCGCCATACAGGACGTGAACACACGTCCTGTATTTTTTTGCGCATCTCTCTCAAATCTCACCGCGATTCCAAGCGGAAACAGGCCGCTTGTCGTCTGAAATGCGGAAATTTCGGCTGCAAACCCTTCAAATCTCGTCGGGGTACGACAGTACCCCTTCTCGACCTTTGGCGTTTTCGCTCGGAATTTACGCATTTCGGTTCGACATGAGAATTGAGAGAAATACTGAGATCCTGTTGACGCCGATTCGGATGCCTGCTAGGTTTGACAGGCTGTTTCTTTAATTGCACATTTTACAATCCATAAACAAAGGAGGAGTTTTTGACAAGAACCATAACCGTAAATGTCGGACCACTGTTGGAAAAGATCCTCGAGGGATACGGGGTGAGTGTCGCGGAGACGGACAAACTGCCACGGACGATATTCCGCGTTCCCGGATCTGACGGGATGATCTTCGAGGAACGGAATCTGCTTCTCGCCAAGACGGAGGCAAGAAGGGCCGCGGAGAACCCGGCGTATTTCGGATCCGACATATTCGTTTATCACTCGACCGCGACATTTCAAGGAAAGGAACTCGGACATCCTTCGAGCAGGGGCGACCTCCGTGAAATTATCCGGCATATCGCGGGACACGTCATCGGGTATCATCCGATCATCGGATTCATGCGGGTCGGTGCGGACGGCGCCGTATCAAAACCCCGTTTCGGATCGCTACATCCGCCGATAGATATTTCCGTCCGGAAATTGTCCAGGGTCGAAATCGACACATGGCTTGCCGGGATTCCGGATGACAAGGTGGCCGAATCGGGTCCGGGCGGAAGACCGCTGGCACAAGGGGAGTTCTCCAAGCTGGTCGAGTCGGTGAAATGCGATCAGAACCTGTATAACAGTCTCATGACCGCTTTCATCGATAAGTGGGGAATCTATAAGTGATGCGTTGAACGGAACAATAAAAGGCACATGAACGTGTGCCTTTTTATTATGGCCTATTTTCTGAAATATACGTTCCCTAGTCAATACCTTTGCATCACTTCCTCCGGTGTCTGGTACCCGATTCCCATATGGATCCGTTCCCCGTTGTAATATGGGAGATACTCCGAAATGGCTTTCCTCAGTTTTGGA
>JAAXTX010000075.1 GCA_013336285.1 Candidatus Moraniibacteriota bacterium
GACCTGGGCGGCATCGCTAAGGGGTATGCGGTGGACCGTGTCGTCCGGTTACTCCGTGAGCGGGGGTATGTTGATTTTCTCATAGATGCCGGCGGCGATATATTCGCGTCCGGACGAAATACGGAACTCGGATATGACTCATGGGGAATCGATATCGCTGATCCGTCGGACGTCAATAACAGGCTTGCCCTTCTCCGACTGCGTGATGTGGCGGTCGCGACCTCGGGAACAGATCGCCGAACGTGGAATGTCGAAGGTAATAAACGTCATCACCTCATCGATCCTCGGACGGGAAAAAGCGCGGTAACAGACGTGGTATCGGCTACGGTAGTTGGAGCATCGACCGTACAGGCGGAGGTATTCGCGAAAACACTCTGTATAATCGGCAGAGAGAAAGCGCTTATCTTCGCCGAGGAACGTCATATACCGGTATTTTTCGTTACTGATGACGGTAAAACGGTGTATAATTCATTCATGAAACCATTTCTGTATGATGAAACAGCATAAACATAAGATGTATATAAAATTGTTCGCGGCGATCTGTGCGATCGTGATGTCTTTTTCATCGGTTTCGATCGCGACTGCCGCAGTGAAGGATACCGATGTGGATGGCCTTACCGACGAGGGAGAGATCAATATCTATCATACTGATATCAATAATCCTGATACCGATACAGACGGCGTGTCGGACGGTCAAGAGATCCTGAACGGGACAGATCCACTCAATGCCGGATTGATTATCCCGCAAGAAGAGAATTTTACGGATCCGGGCATATTCGGTAAACCGGAACAATTTCCATGGTATTTAGCACGCGCAGCCGGTATTCTCGCTTTCATTCTTCTGAGCGCATCGACGATATTCGGGCTTGTGATCAGCTCGCGGGCTTTCATAAAGATCGTTCCGGGTGTGGATGCCTTCGAATTTCACCGAACGCTTTCATTTGCATCGGTTATCGCGGTCATTCTTCATTTTACGAGTCTCTTTTTCGACCAGTATTTCCGTCTGACTCCCGCAGAAGCCTTAGTGCCTTTTCTTTTTTCGCGGACCGGAATAGTTGCTTCTGCGGGGTATGACATACGGATACCGCTCGCGCTCGGAGTGATCGCCTTCTATCTCGTCATCGTGCTTGTTCTGACAGCCGAGTTCCGAGCCAAGATGGCACCAAATATGTGGAGAATTATCCATTACGTGAGTTTTACCGCTTATCCGCTATTTTTGCTTCACGGTTTCATGAGTGGGACGGATTCCAAGGAAGGATGGATGCGGGCCATTTATATCCTCTCGGTCGCGCTCGTCGCGTCGCTTATCATCGTACGTATCGTTTTCCGAACGCTTATCCCCGCGATTCGACGAGTGCGTTCCTCGTTCGTGAAAGACGAAGCTTCATCCGGCACTCCACTTTCCTGACCATATACCCATGCGTCTTCCGGGAACGACATTTTTCCGCCCGGTACTGTTCGCGGTACGAACCATCCGCTCACATAAGGCTCGGACATTTTTCGCTTTGCTTGGCGTCGTCATCGGCGTGTTTTCAGTGGTCGTCATCATGTCGCTCGGAGACGGGGTGAAACGATACATCTCGGACATGGTTCAGACGTTCGGGTCCGATCTCATCCAGATCGAAGTCAAGGTTCCGAATACCGGTAAGACCTCGACGGCGAACTCCGGCGGACTCGCCCAAGGCATACAGATTACCACGCTGACCCTTGATGACGAGGTTAAAATCGACAAGCTCCCCAACGTACTCGCCTCCTATGCCGGTATCATCGGCCAAGAGCGTGCGACGTACGGCTCCATCGGAAAGCAGATCATACTCTTCGGCGCGGGACCGAACGAGATGTCGGTCGATACGAACGCGAAAATCGAATCGGGTCGGTTTTACGGCGCCGAAGAGGACGACAGTCTGTCCAGGGTCGTCGTGCTCGGATACGGTATAAAGAATACGTTCTTCGGGGATCGGGACGCCATCGGGGAACAGATCACGATCCGCGGTGAACGATACCGGGTAATCGGCGTCTTGTCGAAGCGCGGTTCAGCGGCGTTTTTCGATCTGGACGCGATGGCATACATTCCGGTACAGACGCTTCAAAAGAAAATTCTCGGCGTGAATCATGTGCAGATGATTTCCGTGCGTATGGCCGATCCGGCACGTGAAACTGAGACCGTCGATCTGATAACACGAGTGCTACGCAAAGACCACGATATCACGGATCCATCACGCGATGATTTTGCCGTCACTTCAACGCGCGAGGCACAGAAGACGCTGGGGGACGTCGTGGGGACGATCTCCATCCTTCTGGTCGCACTCACATCCATCTCTCTGGTCGTGGGCGGCGTGGGAATCATGAACGTCATGTACGTCTCGGTCGCAGAGCGGACCGGTGAGATCGGGCTGCGCAAGGCGCTCGGCGCCACATCGATGAACATACTCGCACAGTTCCTTGTCGAGGCGCTTATCATCACCGGTCTCGGTGGCATCATCGGTATCGCTGTCGGCGTGGGATTCAGTTGGATCACCTCGCTCATTCTTACCCGTTCGGGGTATGCGGTCGCGCTTGTCCTGACACCGCAATCACTTCTTCTCGGGGCCGGATTCTCCATCGCGGTCGGCATCCTGTTCGGATTGTCTCCGGCTGTCCGCGCAGCGAAACTTTCACCGATGGAAGCCATTCGCAAGGAATAAGTCACCGGCGATTCGCCGATTTCCAAATGTCCCACGTTCCCTAGTCAATACCTTTGCATCACTTCCTCCGGTGTCTGGTACCCGATTCCCATATGGATCCGTTCCCCGTTGTAATACGGGAGATACTCCGAAATGGCTTTCCTCAGTT
>JAAXTX010000047.1 GCA_013336285.1 Candidatus Moraniibacteriota bacterium
GCACTGTATCGAGACCTACTCGATAAAGTGCTCGATGAGACGTGCTGTCGGCAGGTATCGGTCCGAGTCCGGCATTTTCTCGAAATAATCTTCGGAAACCAGCCCGGTCGTAAATACTATGGCGAGGCCAGCGAAGACGATGGGGCTTCGCGCGAGCTCTTCGGGCAGGTCGGTCGTATCGGCCGTTCCTGCGGGCGTTGTCAGGCAGTCCAGGCAGTCGCCGATCGAGATAGGCACCCAGCGGTCGGCACATTTGTCCGCGATGGTCTGTACCACGATAAAAAGATACACGGTCCGCATGACGTCGGCGTTTTCCGGTATTGCGGATGTGTCCGCGTTGTCCCGTATGATCGAGAGGTAATACGGCAGGTTTGCCGGAAGTTTTTCCCTGAGTCGTCGCGCTATGTACGACGGCGGGTATCGTTTCATGATGGGCGGTTGTTCCATGTGAGTATGCGTTGGTTGGTAACGTGCTTCGGACGGCGAAATATACCGCATTGCCCGAAGATTGTCAACCCTCGGTTTTCCCGGCCGCATCGGTGTATCCTGCGAAATAAAAAAACGGTACAGGGATCTGTACCGTTTTTGATTCATGTCGCACCGAACAATCAGATGATGTCGGGTTCGCTGAGAATCTTCTCGATCAACTCCTTTTCCGGAGCGAAGTTTCCGAATTGCGCGACGACGGCTACCAGACCGTCTTTTTGAACAAAGATGATCGGGTCCTCCATGAGCTCGTTGAGTTTCGCTATTGCCGCATCGATAGTATCGCGGGTGGCCCGATCGGCCTCCTTGTTGACCATGTGACAGGCGGCTTTCGCGATGGCCCTGTCTCCGCCGACGAAGGTGAATGCGTCGGGTGCGGCGGCGACTGAAATCGGATACTGGTCGAAGCTGTTACTTCTGAGCGCGCGCAGCACGTTCCGTACTTCCGGCGGGGCATCCTTGAATATCGGATAATCTTGAAAATCTGAGGCACTGATAGGATGGTGCGATACGGAAAAAATCGACGGATCGGATCATGCGGATTTCGAGGCAATAGGGGATTTCGTCATGAAGAAGCCTTATCTTAAAGGTTATACGAAATATTGACACAATACAAATCTTGTGTATCATATAATGAAGTTTTTTTAGAAGTGAATAGTATCTGCAAACGTAAAAAAAGGGGACAGAATGAAAAAAATATCGAGGATTGCGTTGTGGCTGTCGCTGGTCCTTGTGTGGATCGGTTACATGCCGAAAACGGTCCATGCCGATGAGGCATTCAAAGTGCCGGCGTTGACGGGACGCGTCAACGACGAGGCCGGAATGCTTTCGCCGGAGGCGAAAGAGGTGCTGGAGCGGAAGCTGGCGGAATACGAACGGGCCACACAGGGGATCCAGATCGCCGTCATCACGACAAACGATTTCCAGGGACTTGAGGTCGAGGACTTCTCGATCAAGGTCGCTTCCGCGTGGGCGCTCGGTCAGAAGGGCGTCGACAACGGCGTCCTGATCACGTTCAATCCCGTCGCCCGGAAGATCCGTATCGAGGTGGGGAGCGGACTTGAAGGAATCCTGACCGACCTGCAGTCCGGTCGCATCATCCAGGAGGTTTCGATCCCGAACATGAAGAAGTCTCTGGACGCTGCTTCCGACACGGAACGGCAGTCGTACGTGGATGCCGCCGTCGTGCAGACGGCCGAATCGGTCATGAATACGATCGGTTCGAAGCCGTATCCCGAGATGATCAGGTTGTATCAGGCGGAACAGGCCAGACAGGCCGCGAAGACGCGTTCCGTGCTGTTATTTTTTGCCGTAGGGGGTGTCGCTGTTCTTATCATTGCCTGGATCGCGTATCTTGTAAGTTCACACAACGAGCGTAAACGTGCACGGGTCCGTCGCCTCGCTTTGATTCAGGGACTCGAATCCCAACTTACTGATTTGACCGCGACGTTTGGCATCGTTCGTGAGAAAGAGTCGGCATATGTGACGGAAGCGCGCCTGAGACAGTACGACGGTGACATGATCGATGTCACTACCGGTATTGAACAGGCCTTACCAGGGCTTCAGACTCTGGTCGTGAAGAATGTCAATGAGTACGAGTGGGAAAAGGCATACTACGCGGCATTAGCGGTTCTCGTTCCACTCAGATCGGCGATCAAGAACCTTACCGAGGCTGCTGATACCATTTCTGGCATTGGAAAAAAAGCTGAAATGGTCCAGGAAGCGCTTCGTTTGGCGCAGGAGGCGGTATCGAAACCAAAGGTCGAGGAAAAGCGTCGCGGCGAACTCGTTGTACAGCGTCAGATGTTCGAGGGCGTCATAAGTGCGATACCGAGAATGACTGATGCCAAGGCGTTTGACTATCTCTCCGCTGCGGCGACGTTGGCCGCAATCATTGTCGCATTGAAACATATTCGCGAGAATGCCGTTTCCGACGTCACTCCAAAGAGGAAAGAGTCCGACTCTTCTTCCAGTAGGAGACACAGCATTTCCTCGCCCTCATCGTTTTCGTCGGGAAGCTTCCGCGGTGGTGGTTTAAGCGGCGGCGGCGGTGGTTTCCGCGGCGGCGGTGCGAGTGGCGGGTACTGACGCGTTGCAGATGTTTCGTAATGAACAGTGGAGCCCTTCGAACGGAGGGCTCTTTTTTTTGAAATCGGAAACGGGGTGGATTTGAATTGCGGAGGTAACCCTTGTTTCTCACGGTGCGGAAATGCTTGATCCGGTCGCGTTTTTCTTATACATTGACTAAATGTATAATTCATGATATCATATCATGAAGTTCTTTTTACGGCGTATCAAACAAACCATAAATGGAGATGACCATGTGGGAAGAATTCATCGAGGAACATCGTCAGACGCTTGTCATATCGAGCGCTCTTATCTGTGCGGTCGCGGCAGGAGTATGGCTCCCGTTCTGGGTGTTGGAGCTCATCGGGTTCGTGGGGTTCGTGTATATAACGTACTTCAAGGAACGGGACGGGAATTGGGGTGACGGCGCGTTTATGGCGTTCGATCTCCTGGCCTTCTTGCTGCTCGGCATTGTCACGTGGTTGGTTGCGATATTGGGCCACCCGCAGGCCTTTTCGGAGCATTTGCTCTTTATCGGTCGTTTGATCGGTACGGTAAAGTAACGACATGCGTAACGGAAGGGTCTCGGGAATACGGGGCCCTTCGTTTTATTTCTATGACACATCATCGGATTACGAAGCGGGAATCGAAACGGCAGGTCGGCTTCGTTTTGTGATCGGTGGCGTATTTTCCGATTTTTCCCTATACTGGTCCAATGTGTGAGGAATTCCGCGGACAGTTTAACCGATCTGATTCATCCCATTATGTTCGAAAGTTTCCCGGAAATCGAAAACCCGTTCAGTGATATCATGCAAAAGTACGATGTCGTGCAGTATATCAAGCACTGCCTGTCGATACCTTTCATCTATGCGGTCTTTTTCCCCGCTGTCCTCATGGACGTTTTCGTGACGATCTATAACCAATTCGGGTTTCCGCTCTACGGGGTGCCGGTCGTCGATCGTTCGGACTATGTCGTGTTCGACAGAAGGCACCTACGGTATCTGGGACTCGTGCAGCGGTTGAACTGCTGGTATTGCAGTTATCTGAACGGATTGTTCGCGTACTTCGTCGAGGTCGGCGCCAGGACCGAACTGTACTGGTGTCCGATCAAGTCGGTCAGTCGCCCGGTCGCGCCACACCGGTTTTATGATAAGTTCGCCGCGTATGGGAATCCCGGTGAGTGGGAGGAGAAGAATCACGGGTCGGAATCCGTCGAAAAAATATGTATTCCCGGTCGGCGTGATTAGGGAATGTCGGGATAAGAAACTGCCATTCGTCCGAATGGCGGTTTTATTTATCGGCACGTGGTAGTTGGTGACCGAATGGCACGTTATCGTTGTCCGGTGCGGCCGATCGCATGACGACTTCGCATAGCCTTTCCTTCGGCCGGTCGGATGATAAGAAATGCGGGACGAATATTTCATGTGGGATGTGCGTTTAGGATGACAGGATATTCGGTAAGTGTATAAAAATCCGATCGAAAATTCCGAAAACAAAATTCGGTTCTCAAAAATGCCTATATAAAGGATAAATTCTTTATCGAAATCCTGTATCATTCATATATTTTTAATTATTGACATTGACATAAATTTATGATATAATACACGGAAAGACATAGTATCAAGACAAGAAATTTGGGTATACTTTTACAATGTAAAAATGAAAAGGAGAGGGGATATGCTAGTGAACAATCTGCCACAGTTCGGTGACGTCATTACATCGATGAAATTCGCCTTCGGTTATTACAATGGTGAATCGAAGGAATTCATAAAAGTGAACGGAATGACCCGTAAATATCCGTTCAAATTCAGACTCAGCGAGGATGAGCGGGTCACTATTGCCGCTGAGACCGGTCAGATTCCGCCGAAAGAACGGATCGTGGAGCTCGGGGCCTACGATGAAAGTCGCGGAGAGGCCGAGTTCGTTGTCGAACGCGCCAATATGACCGGCGGTCAATCGGGACAGGAATACTATCCGGACGGATGGTACGTCGTGGCAAGACGGCTCGGTATCAATCGGGTCTACGACCCAGACGGAGAGCAAATCTGTTTCTTTATGACCGGACATTTCGACTACAAGGTTGGACCGGGCGATGTGCATATCGTCGGAAAAATGGAAAAGCAGGAACGGTTCGTATAAGGTAAGGCTGTTCCCGGCAATGTACCCGCGATCTAAGATCGCGGGTATGTTTTTTTTCGAGACAACGGGAAAGAATATCCGAATACGGATGTATCCGGTGCCTTTCTTCATGATATGCAAATACGGAACCGTCTTCATGTCGGGGTCATGCGAATCCTTCCGAAATCCTGTCCGACCATGACGTCGTTTCGGACGAATGTCGGATATTCGGGAATTTCAGTGAACGGAAATTCTTGTGGAGGCGGAAAGAGCGTGGGAATCGAAA
Organism: Candidatus Moraniibacteriota bacterium; assembly: GCA_013336285.1. GTDB lineage: Bacteria > Patescibacteriota > Minisyncoccia > Moranbacterales > UBA1568 > JAAXTX01. The sequence continues at coordinate 4,958 of JAAXTX010000047.1, forward strand.
AAAAAAGAATAAAGCCGCTCCTGGTTCGGGGCGGCTTTCGGTTTCAAACGTTTCGGATGATTTCAGTCCTTGGGTTCGATCGGATAGTTCTTGATGACGTATTCGATGAGTCGGTCGGTGGGGAAGAAGTCCCCCGTATCCTCCTCGGTCCCGAGCGACTCGTTTGTTTCGAGAAGCTCGTCGTCAAGCAAGAGAAGGATGAATATATTGACGAACTGGCACGTTCTTCGGTGGGACGTCTTTTCTTCTTCCGGAACCGTCGGATCGGACATGACGCTGTCCGGAACCAATGTGCGGAATATGTCGTCTTCGTCGAACGATGTCCAGAGGCCGTGGCATTTGTCCGAGATGATGCCGGCGAGCATGGCGATCGCATAGCCGCGGGTAACATTGGAATCGCCGGTAATTATCGGTTCGCCCTTGTCGTTTTCGGTAAGGACGAGAGCGTCCTCGGGTTGGGTCGGCAACCGTTTCCGCAGTTCTTTGGCGATGTGGGACGGCGGGTATTGCCTCATGAGCCGGGTCTGTTCCATACGGGCATGGCAGTTTTTGTTATTTGTTTTCCTTGCGGAACCGTTTTTTCCGTTTACTCGCGTTTTCGTAGAAGTAGGGGAATTTGGCTCCCTGTATTTTTTCGATCCTGACAAACAGATTTGTCGTCAGAGGTAGGTCGTTTTTGAACTGCATCTTTTTGATTTTTCCGGGAATCGCGAGCAGATAGCATCTGTTGTTCCGGTAGATGACCGCGAAATACTGTCCGAGTTTCCCCATCAGGGCAACCTGGTACGGCGTATTTGGCAGGAGGTTCTGGATGAAGCCGGTAAGGCAGCCGCACCGGACCTCGTTTCCTTCCGGGTCGACGAACGGCTTTCCGGAAAATTCATCCCTGCCGAGAAGTTCCTCCGGGAAAAATGTGAGTTCATACCCCCCTGGTATTTCGGATGATTCTTCCGTCTTTTCGATTTCGTGGATGACATAGTGGATCCTGTCGCCGCGCTTCTCGATGTCCAAGTGGAACGATTGCGGAGAACGGCTGAGCATGAACTTCCATTGTCCCTCCAGAAGCCTGTAGGGGATGCTGAAGAAGAGTGCCGCATCCGTTTCGTAACGTGCCAGGATGTTGAGCGATGCTTCCCCTGGTCCTACGGCGATGATCCGAAGCAACGGGGATTCGTCATGCTTATGGCTTCGATGTTGTTGACAGGCCGTTTCGGGGGTTATCCCATACAGTACCCTGGCTTCCAGCTTGTTTCCGTTTTGCGCCAGTCTCGATTCGATCCTTGGCGGAAATTTCGTTTTTGGCATATCTGACCTCCTGTGCGTTTATTGTTGTGGTGGATGGTAACGAACTCGAAACGGATACTATAGGCAAATGTCGGCGATCCGTCAAGTGGAGGATGACCGGTGTTCGCCGGCAAATAAAAACGGCACATGCTTTCCATGTGCCGCCTTTCAACGGATAGTCCGATCAGATGATATCCGGTACGTTCAGGATTTCCTCGATCATGGCCTTCTCCGGTTTGAATTCGCCGTATTGTGCCACGATCGCGACGAGCCCGTCTTTTTCGACGAATACGATCGGGTCGGACAGTTTCCTCTTCCGTTCCGCCGCTTTCCGCTTCCATTCCCGTATCATCTCGTCGGTCATGCGGTCAGCCCTGTTGCATACCGCTTTCGCTATCGCGCGATCTCCGCCGACGAATTCGAACGCGTCGGGCGCCGCGGCGATGGAAATCCTGAAGCCGACGGAGAGGAGATTCTTCAGCTTCGTTCCCACCTCCTCGTTCGCTTCGGGGAAAATTGGCCGGACGGAGATGCTTCCATCGGTGTCGTAGCGTCCGTTCAGGGGCAAGGTGCTTCTGTCCGTCATGAAAAGACGCAGAAGCGTTTCCCGCGAGCAGAATCCGAGGAACGAGCAGACGAGCCGGGTCCATTGCAGCTTTGCGAACTGATAGAGATCAGAAGTCGAAGGGCCGATGCCGATGTAACCGGCGAAACCGATCACTATAGACATGATACTGAGGAAGATGGACAACCCGAGGCTCAAGTGGAATGCGGTAAACGCGAAATTCCCGATCAGGGAACCGACACCGATGATCGCCACGGTGTTGAGGCCGAGCATCGAATTTTCCACCAGGTTTCCTATGTTCTCAAGCGTCTTCTCGTTAAGATTGACTTTTCCGTCACGACGCATGTGGAACAGATACAGTCCGAGTCTCGTGCGCAGCCTCTCGAAGGTATTCGTGGAAAGGATGACGAGCGGTTCGGCTCCGGCGGCGACGAGCGCGGTCCAGAACCTGTCCCGTTCGAATCGGAAATGCTCGAGATTTCGTTTCCGCTTCGCGCCTTCGTTCTCGATGAGCCTGTCCTTTTCGCGGTTGTTGAGATATCGGATTCCGGCAGTCTCTTCCCATGCCTTCTCCTCGATGCCTTTGATTTCGGATTCGGTGAGCGTGTCATACGTTTCGATGGCCGCATCGAACCGGTTCTTGATGTGCGGAAAATCAGCGATGTTCGTTTCCATTGAAAATCCCTTATAAAATTCTTGTAAAAACAACTGCGTAGATTCGCATCTGAATCCGAACAGCAGTAGAATGATTTCGTATTTACCAAATCGATTTATGAAAAAAAGAATCAGTCGAAGCATCAACTCTCCCGGGCAGAGCGTGACGAGATTTACATACTGA
>JAAXTX010000021.1:0-14152 GCA_013336285.1 Candidatus Moraniibacteriota bacterium
CTTCTCCGATCTTGCGGTATGAATACCGCTTCTCGAGGAGGATGTTGATTTCGAAGCGCTCTGCCCGAGTCAATTTTCCTTTCTTTTTCATACGGACATTCTAGACCAGAGTGTCCTAATTCAGAACAGAATGAATGTCGTTTCCACAACTAAACCAAACAAGGAGAAAAGCTGCCATGACTCAGTCCGTAAGAATAAGGAGATACTTGCCGGCGACCGGGTTTGCGATCATCGTGCTGATTGTTGTAATTTTTTCGACACCCTCGAAAAAGCAACCGTTCGACGTAGTGCCTACCGGTGCCCCATATATGATTTCGTCCGACGATAACAGGCAGTCTTCGGGCAAAGGCACGGTGTGGATCGAGATAGATTGCGATCGACCCACCTGCACCAGCGACACCATGACCATCGTCAACGCGGCGCGGGATGAACTGACCAATTACGTCTCTGCCAGTCGGGATAGCCGTTGGAGCCTGAAAAAGGTCGCCCCTCATGAATTGTTCCATTGGGAATCACGACCAAGAAATGGGTCCGACACGTATAGGGTCGGATTCGAAATTCCCTACAGTGCGATGAAAGGCATGGTGCTGATCATGTCGGGTAAGAAAAACTTCCTTACCGACAAGGCAACAACGAAATCCGTCAAGGAAAAGGCGCAAGGACTTGGATTCACCATTCCCGACGACACAGATGGTCCGGTCGCGATTGGATTCGGCAGCAAGCGCTGACGGCCAGCGGATTAATGGGTCTTCCATATGGGAGGCCTTTTTTATTATCCGGGCTGACAGCATGAAAAATGTCATCGACTGCGAAATATTTCAAGTCTTTCACGCTAAACCGGGAAAATGATAGAATCATAGCAAGGATGTCGAATTCGGCATCATTCCCGATTCTCCAATCCGTTACACTTAATTCTTCGATATTATGAACCACAATATCTTCAAGTCGTACGATATCCGCGGAATCTATCCGTCCGACATCGACGAGGAAGCGGTCTATCGAATCGGCCGTGCGACCGCCCAACATTTCTCACTCAAGAATGTCGCCGTTGGCCGCGATGTTCGTGAATCGAGTCCCTCACTCTTCAAGGAACTCCTTCGCGGCCTGACCGAGTCCGGTGCCGACGTCATCGATCTCGGACTCACTACTACACCGATGGTCTATTTCGCGGCGAGCCGACTTCCGGTCGATTCGGTCATATCGCTCACCGCGTCACATAATCCGGCGGAATACAACGGCATGAAGATCGCTCTTTCTGGCGCGGTCCCGGTCGGACTCACGACCGGGCTGTCCGAAATCCGGGATCTCGCCATCTCGGGCGATTTCGCATCCGCCGAACGAACCGGCAACGTGACCGAAGAAGATATCAAGCCGGCATACTATTCTTACTTCGCATCGTTCGCCGAACTCGGCGAACGAAAATTCTCCGTCGCGATCGACACCGCGAACGCGATGGGCATCCTCGAACTCCCCATCTTCGATCAATTCGAGGACAATGTCTCGGTCGTGAACCTCTGGAACGACCTCACCCATCCATTCGCCTGCCACGAGGCGAATCCCCTCAAGACCGAAACACTCGATGAGCTTCGCGCTACCGTTACGGAATCGAAAGCGGACCTTGGCATCGGCTATGACGGCGACGCGGACCGCGTCGGCTTCGTTGACGAGACGGGCGAAGTGATCCCGATGGATCTCATGACCGCGCTTATCGCCCGAGAAATCCTCCGCAAGAAGCCCGGGTCGACCATCCTCTATGATCTCCGTTCGTCGCGTTCCGTCCGGGAGATCATCGAGGAGAACGGGGGGAAAGCCATCGAATGTCCTGTCGGTCACGCAAACATCAAACGCATGATGCGCGAGACTGGGGCAGTCTTCGCGGGAGAGCTTTCCGGCCACTATTATTTCGAAGAAAACTCCGTCGCGGAATCAAGCACGCTCACTGCAATCCTTCTCCTGAACCTCATGGCCGTGTCTGACGGTCCGGTCTCCACTCTTGTCTCCACAACGAAACGGTATTTCCATTCGGGAGAAATCAACAGCGAGGTCGCGGACAAGGATGTCATCCTCGCGACACTCGAGAAGAAATACGCCGACGGGAAAGTCAGCCATCTCGACGGCATCAAGGTCGAATATCCGACCTGGTGGTTCAATGTCCGTGGATCGAATACCGAACCGCTGTTACGCCTGACGCTCGAGGCGGAAACACCGGAACAGATGGAAGAAAAGAAAGCCGAACTCCTGACAGTCATACGAGGATAGACAGCTTCAAAAGTCGATAGTCTATAAAGCCCATTCTGTCTTTGTCGGAATTTCGTATATCATCTCGCCTCGCGCATGTTTTTTTTCCTTGCGGGAATGAGGTTCTTCGGAAACGCTCGCTGATATTCCGGCGTCACTCCTCTTTCTCTGACACGCGGAATCGCGGAAATACTCCGTCCCGCGCACAGTCGCTCCTCTTCTTCGTCCTCTCTCATCGCCAAGTAACGTAAGATCACGTTCACGTTCGTACTCGCCCGCGGTCGATCGCAGCCGAAGCCATAGAAGGGATCCTAAACTTCCATGATCACGGACTTACGGATACCATGAAAAAATGACTCCGACTTCCGATGAAGTTATTTGACAATTTCCCATCTCCATGCCACAGTACGGAACTGCGGACCTTTCACAAACCACAAAACCGGAGTTATCATGCCTAACGCAGCTTTCCCTTTCGCCACCCTGCCGCTTTTCAGTCTACCGGTCACCGTCGACCTCGCCGCGATCCTCCTGTTCCTTCTTAAAGCGGTCGTCACCATCGTCGTCGCGGTGATAGGCGTAACCGTGGGACATGCGGGATTCGTGACCTCGATGATGGCAGACGGAGATCATGGACAGTTCCTGTTCGGAGCGGGACTCATGACCCTCGCCGCCATCATCGGAACGCTCATCATTTCCTTTGCCTGGACCTTCCAAGTATAGGAAGATGATTACAATCAAAAAGAGGCTTTCAAGAAGCCTTTTTTTTCTTTTCCGGATCTTCCCTACGGAAGAAAGCCGACTTTCTCCTTCGCCTCGGCCAGTTTGGCGGCCGCGATAGGACGGACACGGTCCGCACCTTCACGAAGTATACGAAGCGTTTCCTCGTCGGAAAGGCCCGCCATTTTTTCTTGAAACGGCGTCAGGAAGTCGACGACAACCTCGGCCAAGTCGGATTTGAAATCACCATACCCCTTACACTCGTATTTCTTCTCGATTTCCTTGATCGGGATACCCGAAAGCAGCGTATAGATATTGATAAGGTTTTTCAGCGCCGGCTTATCATCTTGATACACGATTTCCGACCCGCTGTCCGTCACGGCCTTTTTGATCTTCTTACGGACCGTATCGGCATCGTCCGTAAGCGCGATCGCATTGTACCCGCTCGTCGCCGATTTGGACATCTTCTTCGACGGGTCGTCGAGCGCCATGATGCGCGCGCCTTCCTTCATGATACGCGGCTCGGGAATACGGAAAGTCTCGCCGAAACGATCATTGAACCGACGGGCGAGCGTGCGAGCGAGTTCGACATGCTGCAGCTGATCGTTACCGACAGGCACCACCTGCGCATCATACAGCAGGATGTCCGCCGCCATGAGCACCGGGTAGTCGAAGAGTCCCACGCTCGAATCATTGAAGCGTTCCTTGAAGACCTGGAAAAAATGGCGGGCGGTCTCGAATGCCGCCGCAGATCCCGCCCCTTCAGCCTGGAGCGAGGAAAGTTTCGCGATAGCCTCGATCATCTCCGCTGATTTCACTTCCTTTGCGGTCTCGGAAACTTCCCGCAGGCCTTTTTCCAGATCCTCGAAATCGATTGAATTCGATTTGTCCTTGAACTGTGTCATTTTCGTCAGGTCGCCGTTCTTCGCGATCGTATTGAGAAGCCACGCAAGTTCGGCATGTTCGGGCACGTGTGATTGAACAAAGAGCGACGACTTGGCCGGGTCGATACCGGCGGCGAGGTAGGTCTTGGCAATCTCGAGCGTCTTCTTTCGGAGAATGGCCGGGTCCTGTGGCACGGTGATGGCGTGCATATCCACCACGCAGAAGATGGACTCATATTCGTCCTGGAGCCCGACCCACTGCCTCACGGCACCTAAATAATTCCCGATATGAAGGTTTCCCGACGGTTGTATGCCCGAAAAGATTCTCTGTTTCATAGTCTTCCGTAACGGCCTATTACCCGGTCATTGTAGCATAAGGCCCGGAAACGGGCGAAAAAGAAAAACTCCCCTTTCGGGGAGTTTTTTCCGTTCGATCAGACGGAGACCTACACTTCGATCACGACCGGAAGTATCATCGGGCGGCGTTCCGTCTTGGTGAAGAGGAACTGACCGATGACGTCGCGGACCTGATTCCTGATAAGATCCCAATCGATGGACGTATCCTTGGAGGTATTGTCCTTCACGATCTTCTGGACTTTTCGTTTCGTCTCATTCACGAGGTCGAAGTTCTCCTTCACGTGGATGAAACCGCGCGAGGTGATCTGGACGTTTCCGACGATCTCTTTTGACTTCGAGTCGATCAGCACGGTGACGACCACCATACCGTCCGCCGCGAGCACCTGACGATCACGGAGCACCACATGTCCCACGTCGCCGATACCAAGCCCGTCGATGAAGACATAGCCAGTGTCCACCTTCTTCGGCAGGACCTTGGCAGTGCCCTGCTCATCAAGTTCGAAGACGTGTCCGTTATCGAGAACGAAGACTGCCTTGTCCGGCATACCGAGCCGATAGGCGATCTTCGCCGCTTCCTTGAGGAAGTAGTGATTCGCGTATACCGGAAGGAATATCGACGGCTGCACCTGTCGGAGCATCTCCTCGATGCCGGTCGCGGTCGAATGGCCGCTGATGTGCACATCCATGATATCCGAGTGGATCACGTTGTCGCACTTCCGGTACAGGTTGTCCTTGAGGCGTTGTATCGAGCGTTCGTTCCCCGGGATGACCGAAGAGGAAAAGACGACGGTGTCGTTCTTCTGGAGTTTCACGAAGCGGTCGTTGTCGGTCACGATACGCGACAACGCGGCATTGACCTCGCCCTGGGCGCCGGTACAGATGACGATCACCTGCTTGTCGGGATACTTGTGAATATCGTTGATGGTGATCAGGGTCTCTGGCTTCATCTTTATGTAACCGAGTTCCTTCGCGATCTCCATGTTCTTCTTCATGCTGTATCCCATGAGCGCGACGCGCTTACCGAGGGTTTCCGCATATTCCACGATATAGCCGATACGGCGCACCTGCGACGAGAACGTCGCGAGGATGACACGGCCCGGCGCCGCGGAAAGCAGGTTCTTCAGGTTCCTGTGCGCTTCCTGTTCGGAAGGTGGCAAGCCTTTCTTGAGCGAACCGAGACTTTCAAGCATGAGGATGGTCGGTCGTGGCAGATCGGCGAGATGCCGATATGAGACCTCCACCTCGTCGATCGGCTCGTGCGCGATCGTCCAGTCACCCATGTGTATGGCCGTACCCGCCGGCGTGACAAGCGCGATACCGATCGCGTCCATGATGGAATGTTCCACCTCGAAAAAACGGGCCTCGAACTTCCCGAGACGGATCCGCTCCTCGATCTTTCCGATACGGATCGCCTTGAGCCGGGAAGCGGCGCCCTTCTCCTGATCCTCGACCTTGTGCTTCACGAGCGCAAGCGTGAGATCCCGACCGATGATCGGCGGATATCCAAGTTGCTTGAGCAGGATCGGCGCGGCGCCGATATGGTCGAGGTGTCCATGCGTGAAAATCACGCCACGGATATTTTTCTCCTTCCCCTTGAGATAGCCGACGTTCGGGACGATATAATCCACACCCGGCATATCCTCTTCCGGCCACTGGACGCCCATATCGATAATGACGATATCGTCACCGTATTCGAAGACGGTCATATTGCGGCCTACCTCCTCCTGCCCGCCGAGCGGGATGATCCGGAGTCGTTTCTCGGCCGGCGGAAGATCGGTGACAAAGTTCCGCTCACCGGTCGTAGCGAGCGCAATCTTTCCGCTTATCGGCTGTCGGGCTCCGCGACGCGGAGCTTTCTTTCCTCCCGACGCGGCCGGTTTCCCGGCATCACGTTTCGCGGGCGGGTTCCCGGCGGGACGATTCGCCGGCTTCTGTCCGGATTCCGTCGACGGTTTGTGATCCGGCCTCGGCTGCCTTCTTCGATTCGCGTTCCCGGACGCAGCAGGCTGATTTTCGTGCCGTTTTTCTTCCGTCTTCGCACCCGGAGCCTGATGAGGCGCCCGATACGACTGGCTCCGCGCCACGATTCCCTCGAGGGAACCGAGCGCGAGCGCGTCTTTCAGGCCTGAAGAAAGGATATCCCCTCCCTGAGCCGGATTCCGTCCCTCCTCACGAGGAAGAGAGCCTTGATTCGGCCGATCCGTACGGATCGGCCTGCGTCCCCCGCGATGCGGGAAACGACGTCTGTTGCCGCCGGCACCGTTGCCGACAGTATTGCCTCCGGAGACGTTTCCGCCACCGTCGGTCTTTCTTATTTCGTTCATATTTTCTTAATTCCGGGAACCGTCATAGACGGATTCCCTTCGATATTACATTCGGTAACCGTCTTCTCTCTTACGACAAGAAGACCTTACCCACTGACAGATGTTCGTTCGATTTTCCGCGAGCGTCACGACACTCGAAGGAAAAAACGGAAAGAAGCGTAACGAGGCACTTTTCCCTTCGACCGCGGGAATACCCGTCGAAAAGTGTCCGTACGATATCGTCATTGTGCCGAAGGGGGGACTCGAACCCCCATGTCCTTGCGAACGCTGGCACCTGAAGCCAGTGCGTCTACCAATTCCGCCACCTCGGCATATTCTATTTTGAAACCTTTCACGCTCGCCCGATATACACTGGACCGCCTCCCATTTCCCAGCCTCGCCGTAGTTTCTGTCCAGCGGACTTAGTCGCGCCGTAGCCTCTGCGAAGGCGGACGCCGCATCGGCAATTTTTCCCAATCCGACTCACCTATTCTACAACGAACCGACCCGACAGCCAAAGGCGCGCATTCGCCCGAAAAAAGCCGGGAAATCCTATGTGAGCATCCTCTTCAGTTTCTCGACCAACACCACCGGCGTCGGATCGATGCCGTATGCAAGTGCGAGATGATATGAAGTGAAGTCCGCAAGAAGAAGCGATGAGAATACCCTATTAAACACGTTTTCTCCTTCCATGTCAAGCATCTCTACGGAAATGCCTTGTTCGCGCAATAATCCGGCAGTCACATCGAAACGCTTCAGATCCTTCGGATGGTCCTCGGAATCCCGCAACATGATGACTTGGAACGGCCCCGACGGATGCGTATACCCCACCATTTCATTATGATTCAACTCGGGGAAAAAGTTCCAAAAAGCCGCTGTCTTGGAATTTTCATTGAATTTGATCTTCCATACCATCGCGACCGACTTGTATCGCGGCGACGCGTATATGACCGGCGTTTTCCCCTCACACTTCGCCGAGAGAGCCTTTCCCGACTCCTCAAGTGCCGCAAGTCGCGTTCGAAGATATTCCGCGCCGTTCCCTATCTCGTCGCGCATGTCCGGAGCGAGTCCCTCGTTCACGAGTACCTGATAAAGCGCTCCGAAAAAATACCCCGTCCCGAGCCGCGGTTGGAAGTCCGGATACGGAATCGGAAGCTTGATGTACGGAATCCCTTCCCGGATGCAGATCTCCTCGATTTTTCCACCGCTCGAGATGCCGATGGACGGAAGTTTTTCCGCGATCGCGGACTGCAGGGACTCGATGGTCTCTTCGGTATTTCCGGAATATGACGCGAAGACATTCAAGGAACGCCGAGCCTCCCATGGCAGTTCGTAAAAGCGGTTCTGATAGATCGAGATCGGCTCGGCGAGCAGTCCGCGCCGCACGAGATCGGAAAGATAGATCCGGAATATGTTTCCGGGAAGAGCTGATCCGCCCATGCCGGAAATCATGATTGACCGATATCCGGGATTCGACGAAAACCGCACGTCGCCGGCCAGACGCATACCCTCCGCGAACTGATCCGGGCTCCCAAGTATCATTTTTCGGAAATCCGACGGGTCTAGGTTCTCTTGCATACCGTTTGTTTCATTCACGATCTTTTTCGATAGCGGTCGCCGTTCACGTCATTTCTTCAGGACGCGTTTCGTCTGCACGTACCATTTTTCCACGCCCGAAAAACGCGAAGCGGCATTATTCGCGTTCCGTATGTCTACCCCCCTGACCGAATCCGACATCACATAGAGCACGTCCGGGGAATACAGGAACGTCGCCGGATTCTTCTCCGCGAGCAGTCCGAGAAACTGTTCCGTCAAAGCCTTTCGTTTTTCCGGATTGAGTTCCTCACGCAGCGACAGAAGAACCTGGTCCGCGGAATCATCCGCGAACATGGCGAGATTGAGTCCCGGATCCGCCTTCTCGCTCGAGTGCCAAAAGGAATAGAAGTCCGGATTGATACTCATCTCCTCACCGTAGAGCAACGCCTCGTAATCACGGGGTTTGATGGCATCTTTATGCAGGTCAGAAATCGGTTCGACGCCGATGGTCACATCCGCCCCTATCCGGCCCCATTGCACCTTAAGCAGATCCGCGGTCTTTCTCAGTTCCGGCCAATCCGGAACAAGCATGGTGAAAGCGAGACGCACATCATCCTTCTTCCGCACGCCATCGTCCCCCTTTTTCCACCCCTTGTCGTCGAGAAGCTTATTCGCGGCATCGACATCCGTCGGGAATGCCGGCGTTGTCGCTCCGCCTTCCATGAATGAGAGGAACGGCGACGTGACGGCGACGCCATTTCCTGAAAGCGAATCACGGCCCAAGGCATCCCTGTCAACCGACTCGGACAACGCCAACCTCACTTCGGCATACGCGAGAGGAACGCTCTTCACGGGATTGAAGAAAACCCCGAACACCCGAGGGAGATGGAACACATGAGCCGTCGAACCCTTTCTCCCGAGGAACGGAACGCCGTTCGTCGACGAAAGCGGCGTCATGCCAAGCACCTCGTGACGCTCATACGCGGTGATAAGGGAATCCTCGTCCGGATAAAAACTGAAGGAAAATTTCGCTATATTCGGTTCCCCGAGGTAATAGCCGGGGAAGGCGCGAAGTTCGTAGGAAAGGATATTCCCGTTCGCATCCTTATTGAAATCAAAGAACCGATACGGTCCGGAGCCGACCGGCGCCAGATTGAGATCGGTGAGCGCGAAACGGTCGGGAGTCACGCCCTGCCAGATATGTTTTGGGAGAATACCGACTGTCAAGTGTTCACGGAACCCGAAATAAGGTTTCGCGAGAACGAACGTGACCGTCCGATCATCCGTCGCGGTCGCCTGGATTCCCTGCCATTTCTGATGCAGGGGGCTTTTGAACATCGGATCCTGGATGACGGATACCGTAAAAACGACATCCTCGGCGGTAAGATGTTCCCCGTCGTGCCACTTGGCGCCGTCACGGATATGCGCGGTATAGGTCTTTCCATCATCGGAAACATCCAGACTATCGGCAAGCCGACCGACGATGCGTCCGTCGGCGTCATACCCCATGAGGCCGCTGTACATGAGACTCACGATATCCTCATCCGCCCCGTTCGCGGAGGAAAGCACGGGATTGACATACCGCGGCTGACCGACGACCCCTTCCGAATACAACCCCCCGACTTTGGAAACCTCGACCGTGAAATGAAGGTAGAGTGCACCGACCCAGAACACGAGTGCGCCGGCGAACGACAGTCCGAGAATCGATATGAGAACCCGGTCGCGAAAGCTGAGCGCGCTGAAAAAAGTAAAGAAGCCTACCGTCCTGATTCTGGAGATGATACTACTGGAAGATATACGCGTGCATTACGTTTTAGGCGATTTCCGGGCATCCGGAAATGGCCGGATCATCCGATCTTGACATTGATGATCGAAAGGATGATGAAGGCGGCACCAAGACCGATGGAAGCATAGAAAAGAAATTTCTCCACTCCCCGTTTGGTGTAATACCCGCCGAGATCGCCACCGAATGTGAGACCGGTTCCCATGTCGGAACCCCGGTTCTGAAGCAGTACGGAAATGATCAACAGAAAGGAAACTACCGCCTGCACAATAAGAAAAGGCTTCATAGAAGGAAAAGCAGAAAAAAACGGCCTTCTGAGGCTGTTTTCATGGTATAGGAAAAAATGTGGCACGTCAACGAGATTTCGATTTTTGCCTTGTTCAGGGCAAAAGAAAGTCATCCTTCGACGCCCAGCCAGGAACGGAGAGCGAATCGGCCTTGCGATGCCGATATACGGAAAGGACCAGTCCCAAAATGACGAATGATGCGACCAGCGAACTTCCGCCATACGAAAGAAACGGCGCCGGAAGACCGGTAACCGGGAAAATGCCGAGATTCATTCCGACATTGACGAGTATCTGGAACAGGAAATAAACCATAGCTCCCACACTGAGAAGATACCCCGCATTATCCCGAGCCTGAAGCGCTATTCGATATATACGGAAGAGCATGATGCCGTACGCGAACAAGACCGCGCTTACGCCGACCAGGCCGAGTTCCTCGCCGATAACGGCGAAGATGAAGTCGGTATGTTTTTCCGGAAGAAAATTGAGTTGGGATTGCGAGCCGTAACCGACTCCCTTCCCGAAGACGCCGCCCGAGCCGATCGCGACCATGGCCTGGATCACGTTGTACCCGCTTCCCCGAGGATCGGCCTCCGGATGCAGGAAGACCTCGATACGATCCTTCTGATACCCTTCGAGGAAGAACCAACCCGAAAACGACAGCGCCATACCGAGAAGTGCGAGCACGGCGATATGCTTCCATCGGATCCCCGAAAGCAGGATCATTCCGCCCCACAACGCCGCAAGCGTAAGCGCGCTCCCGAAATCCGGCTGGCGTAGAACGAGAAAGATATAGACCGATGACAATACGAGCGACGCGATGATACGGACCCACTCGCCCAGTTCGGAACGCTTCTCAGCGATGAACCTGGCCAGGAACAGGAGAAGGGCTATCTTCGCCCCCTCGACCGGCTGGAATTGAAAGAAGCCGAATGATATCCATCCGGAGGTTCCACGGACCGTTTTCCCGAAGACGACCGCAAACAAAAGGACGACCAGTGTCAGGAAATAGATCGGGGTGCTGAACCGACCGATGTGACGATAGTCAAGGAACGAAATCGACAAAAGAGCCGCGATCCCGATGGTACCGAAGAGCGCCTGCTTGAAGAAGTAGCTCCCGACAAGAGAATTGCCCTCCCCGTTCACCGAAATACTATACAGGGACAGGAGTCCCGTCACGAAAACGAAAAGCGCGGATAACACGAGAAACCAGTCGATTTGCAGCAGGCGTTTCATAAAAAATAATCCGTAAAGTCGGAAAGTCCGTCAGGACGAAAGTCAAAAACTGAATCGGAAACAGGAAGCCATCTAGACAAGAACCGAAACTGAGTCGGCAAGTCCGCAACAAACAAAGACGCGGTCCATTATGATACCATAGGTCGCACCCGCTGTCACCATCCCGGTTTAAAACCTCTGAAGTGCGTACTTAAAAACCGATCCGATAATCAGATTGATTTTGGCAACACTCGTCTGTCTCACGCTTTCTGAACGAACAACTGAACGATTTTCGACTCTATGGACTGTATGACTTTGACTTGATGGACCATTCCCCGTCCCCGTTTCGAAATTCAAAATTCCAAATTCGAAATTAAAGATTGTTCCCTCCCCGCTCCCGACCTTATGGACTTTATAGACTTGATTGACTCTTCTTTTTTTCGACTTTACAGACCTGATAAACTCTCTCTTTTGACTTTATAGACCCTTATGATCCATTATCGAAGATTCTGGAATACCTCCGTCGCATGATACCGCTCCACGAAACTCCCCACCCGGAAGAAGTCGACATCCGGTTCCACGTCGACACGGGCGACATGACCGGGAAACGGTTTCGGCCAGCGAAGAATGAATTCCCGGTTTTCCTTGGCAAGCACGGTATCCATCTCGGTCTGGTTGAGTGCGACCGGCTTCCCCGAATCGTCGCGAAGCACTACTTTGAGCGTGATCGCATGAAAATCGAACGCACTGTCGTTCATCAGGGTCCCGGTAGCCTCTCCGAAGAACGGGCTATTGGATAGCTCCTGATACCGCTTATCGACAACGGACATCGCCGGCTTCTCCTGATATCCCGAGAACCGCTGCCAGGTCATACCGGAAAAGGCAATGGCGACGGATGCCGGTGCCGATGCCGGTGCCGAACGCAAATTGACGGACAGGAACGTCTTGGTCTCCTGAGGAAGAATGAATCCTTTTCCGGTCGCCGTAGCGAGAACGGTGCCGTCGGAACCAAGAAGACGAAATTCGTAGGTCAACTCGGACGCCCCAAGCTCATCGTTCGGATTATTCACCCGGACAAGCACGTCATACTCCCCGGGATTCCCCCCGGGAACGAAAGCGGATTCCCGTATAATGAAAGCCTCGGGATTGAAAATCTCCGAGCACGCGCCGCATACTCCGCCGCAATCGACACCGGCCTCGTTCTGATTCTTCTTTCCGTCGTGACAGGTCGCGGCCGGCCGCACTATGAGGTAGATGCCCGTACCGACCGTCGTCAGGAAGAATATGACGATTGTCACGATGAGCGAACGTTTTCTGAATCTCTGAGCGGAAGTCATAACATGGCGTACAAAAATGACGGCTCATACATTCTATCACATATATGTGACGCTATGCCGCCGATATCACTCTTCGTCGGGCATCCTCATACTCAGTTCCATCAGCATTTTTTTCATCTCTTCCCGACTTTGTCCCGGACTTATGGATTCACCTTCGACAAATCCGTCATTTTTCATCTCTTCAAGCCGGCGAGAAAGTCCTATTACAAGGTATTCGTTGGTCTTATAATCGCCGAAGAAACAACAATGACTTTCGTCATCCTGACGATCGAGAAAAACGATCCCGTTCGAGAATCTGTAAAAACCCGTCCCGTCCTCGTGATACTCCATACCTCCTTCGTCGCGACGGAACAGCTTCATAATCCGTTCGACCTGTCGTTCCGTTCCCTCTTCCATACCGTGTTCCGATTTTCTCGTATCGAGATACACGACCGGCAGTTCGTTAAACTCGGTATTTACCTTCTCATTTCTCGGTTCGACACCCGCCCGGATTTTCCGTATCCGATAGTCTAGAGCTTCAGCTTCGGTCATCCCGGACTCCTCTTTGGCAGACTCCTCCTCGAAAACCACCTGTTCGTAATCATTCGTCGCCATCTCGTGCAAGACGCCCATCGTCGTATTCGGCCCGATTTTTCCCTTCGACAAACGGCCAAGCACGGAGTGTTCGGCGTTCCGCCCCGCAGCCGTCTTCTCGACCTCTTCCACCGTCGCCTTCTGGGTGGCTGCGAACGGGTTCTCCATGCCGCCATTTTCCTTGTACATAAGTTCGTTCCATTACGGGACAGCGACATTCTACCTTCCCGCGATGATACGTGCAATTTCAAGATCCCCATTGAACGAATTATCACCATCGGTTCGAGAGAAAATCATCGAAATTGAGATAAAAAAACAGCCCGAAAGGCCGTTTCTCACATCAGAGGTTCCGACATTTCCTGAAAAACACTGTCTTGGCGGCGACCTACTCTTCCCAACCAACTGGGGCTGAGTACCATCGGCGCGGATAGGCTTGACTGCCGAGTTCGAGATGGGATCGGGTATACCCCTATCGCCAGAGCCACCAAGACGGTGCCTTCCAGGAAAAAATCAGAAGCTTACTGTTGCCAACCGAAAGAAAAAAGAAAACAGAAGGTGTTTGGACATATTAGTACTTCTCGACTCAACCCCTCACAGGGCTTCCATCTGAAGCCTATCAACCTCGTCATCTCCGAGGATATCCTTTCCATGCAAGCATGGAAAACTGCCTTATCTTGAGCTTGGCTTCCCGCTTAGATGCTTTCAGCGGTTATCCTACCCGAACATAGCTACCGAGCAGTGCTCCTGGCGGAACAGCTCGTACACCAGAGGTTCGTTCTTCCCGGTCCTCTCGTACTAGGGAAGAGATCTCTCAAGCAGTGGCGCCCACAGCAGATAGGAGACCAACCTGTCTCACGACGGTTTGAACCCAGCTCACGTACCGCTTTAATTGGCGAACAGCCAAACCCTTGGGACCTTCTCCAGC
>JAAXTX010000021.1:14162-23639 GCA_013336285.1 Candidatus Moraniibacteriota bacterium
ACATCGAGGTGCCAAACCTTGCCGTCGATATGGACTCTTGGGCAAGATCAGCCTGTTATCCCCAGGGTAACTTTTATCTGATGATCTTCCACGCTCCTACGAGCGATGGTCGGTTCACTAACTTCTCCTTTCGGAACTGATCGACTGATCGGTCTTTCAGTAAAGCCGGCTTGTGCGTTTGCGCTATCGGCCCGATTTCCATCCGGGCCTAGCCGACCTTTGTAAACGCCTCCGTTGCCTTTTAGGAGGCGACCGCCCCAGTCAAACTACCCACCAGGCACTGTCCCCCTGCCGGATAGACGGCAGCGGGTGAGAAGCGACACTTTTGCAGGGTGGTATTCCACTTGTGACTCCATCCCGACCGGAATCGGGACTTCACAGTCTCCCACCTATGCTCGGCAACAAAAATATCGCGTCAATACCAAGTTGTAGTAAAGCTCCATGGGGTCTTTTCGTCTTGCTGCAGGGCGACGGCATCTTTACCGTCATTGCAATTTCACCGGGATCTTCGTTGAGACAGTTTCCAACTCGTTACGCCTTTCATGCGGGTCAGAACTTACCTGACAAGGAATTTCGCTACCTTAGGACGATTATAGTTATCGCCGACGTTCACCGGCGCTTCGGGGATTGGCGTGAACCGCTCCCGTTAACGTTCCGGCACTGGTCAGGTGTCACCCCCTATACTTCCCCTTGCGGGTTTGCAGAGAGTTGTGTTTTTGGTAAACAGTCGCTTGAAAAACTTTCGCTGCGGCCGACTCTTACGAGCCGGCAAGGCATCTTGCGAACGTACGCCTAGCTTTTTTGCCGAGTTCCTTAACGAAGACTCTCCCGTTCGCCTTGGGCTACTCGCCCTGTCCACCTGTGTCGGTTTGCGGTACGGACAGCCATGTATGAACCTTAGAAGCTTTTCTTGGCACCCCGCTCCCCTTCCTTTCCCCGCATTGCTGCAGAAATCGGGACGACTCTCGGATTATGTGCTCCGCGGATTTGCCTACGGAACATCCTCAAGCCGTTCACACCAATCCAATAAGGTGCGAAGGGTACAGAGATGCGTCACTCCATCGAATACATGACCGGTGCAGGAATATTGACCTGCTGTCCATCGACTACGCCTTTCGGCCTCGCCTTAGGACCGACTAACCCTGGGATGATCAGCATGGCCCAGGAAACCTTGGACTTTCGGCGTGTGAGGATCTCACTCACATTGTGGTTACTCATTCCAACATTCTCACTTCCATACGCTCCACGGGGGGTCACCCCACCCGCTTCGATGTATATGGAACGCTCTCCTACCGATCGTAATAAATTACGATCCCGCAGCTTCGGTACCATGTTTGAGCCCCGTTACATTGTCGGCGCAGAGTCTCTAGACTAGTGAGCTATTACGCACTCTTTAAAGGATGGCTGCTTCTAAGCCAACCTCCTAGGTGTCTGTGAAACTCCACCTCCTTTCCCACTGAACATGGATTTTGGGACCTTAGCTTGCGATCTGGGCTGTTTCCCTTTTGAGTTCCGAGCTTAGCCCCGGAATTCTGACTGCCTTGATAATTGCTTCGGCATTCGGAGTTTGGTTGAAGACCCTACGGCGAACCGCGAATCCTCATCCAGTAGCTCTACCTCCAAAGCAGAGTGTCAAGACGCTAGCCCTCAAGCTATTTCGGAGAGAACCAGCTATTGCCGAACTCGATTGGAATTTCTCCCCTACGCTCAAGTCATCCCCTCGTGTTGCACGGCGAGTGGGTTCGGGCCTCCACGCGGTTTTACCCGCGCTTCACCCTGCTCAAGCGTAGCTCGTCCGGCTTCGGGTCTTGTCCACGCGACGATCGCCCTTATCAGGCTCGCTTTCACTGCGTCTCCGGAGTTTATACCCCCTTAGACATGCCGCGTAGATCAAACTCGTTGGATCGTGCTACAAAAAGCACGCCGTCACCCCGACTTGCGTCGAGGCTCCGACTCTTTGTTAGTATGCGGTTTCAGGTCTGTTTCACCTCCCTTTCGGGATGCTTTTCACCTTTCCCTCACGGTACTAGTTCGCTATCGATCTCGAATGATATTTAGCCTTGGAAGTTAGTGCTCCCAGATTCAAACGGGATTTCTCCGGTCCCGCCCTACTTGGGTACGATCGCATCCGGCATCATCTCTTTTCGCGTACAGGACTATTACCCCCTATGGTGTGACTTTCCAGACACTTCCGCTAAAAGATGATGCGGGATCCCGGTCAACCGAGTCCGATCGCCCCGCAACCCCGACAGACAAGTCTGTCGGTTTAGGCTGTTCCGATTTCGCTCGCCACTACTCTCGGAATCTCATGTGATTTCTCTTCCTCCTGGTACTAAGATGTTTCAATTCCCAGGGTGCGCTTCGTCATCCTATGAATTCAGATGACGATCCCCGACACAAGGTCGAGGGGGTTTCCCCATTCGGACATCCCCGGATCAAAGCTTGCTTGGCAGCTCCCCGAGGCTTTTCGCAGCCTACTACGTCCTTCATCGCTCATTCGAGTCAAGGCATCCACCGCATACGTTAGTAACCTTCTTCTTCTCTTTCATTTCGTCCGCAAGCTTCCGACGAATCGGGCGCTCACGGACGACCGGTTGACAACAGAAAACTTCCGTTTCCCGTCGTCACGTTAAACCGCGGTACTTACCACGATTATCATTTGATAACAGTATTTGCTTATGACCTCTCCGGCATCCTTTCCCTGGACCGTTTCCGCGAAGATCGGTGTCAGGTTCCGGTGTGCCGGAAATATTCGTTTGTCAAAGTTCGCTTGCGCGGAAATAGTGACCGAGGATCCTTCCCCAACCGTCATCTCCCTGCAAGAAAAAAAGAAACGCCCTTTCGACAGGCAAGTTCCATGATAGGCAATGATCAGGAACCTGTCAAGTATTTTCAAAACCAACCTGTTTCGGAAGAAAAAGGGCGTTCCGATCGGACATCGGAACGCCCTCTGATCCGCAATATTCCGCTTATCTGCCGGGGACAGCCGGTGTCGAAGCCGGGGTCGGCGTCGTCGGTGCCGGGACCGTCTCAGGCGCGGCTACCGGCACTTGTCCGGAAGCGGCCGGTGCCGCCTCCGAAGTCGGGGCCGGTGCGGCCGGCGGGGTCGACTTGGCCAGGTTGCTTCCGCCGTTCTGCAGCGTCTCTATGAACACGTTGATCTGCTTGCGGAGCGTATCACCCTGATCGCCGTCCGGAAGATAGGTCAGGATTTTCCGATACTCCGCGAGTGCCTGATCCTTCTCCTTCTTCTCCTCATGCAGGAGACCGAGTGCCAGGCGGACGTCCACGAGTTTCTCGTTGCTCTTCAGGATATCCTCGTAAATCTTCTGGGCCTTGTCGAGATCGCCATCGCCCTTGCGGAGCTGATAGAGCGTTCCGAGACTGTACGCGTATGTCACGTTGGTTTTCTCAAGCACGATCGCCTTGTTCGTCTCGTCAATGGCCGTACCGTAATCCTTGAGGCGGGAGAGTACCACGGCCAGGTTGTAATGCGCTATCCCGAGATCCGCCTTCTTCTCGACCGCGGATTCGAAGTATCCCTTCGCCTCGTTATAGGCGGCGGTCTTGTCCGCGCCTTCGGCCTGTACGTTGTCACCCATCGCGCGTTTCACCTGTCCGAGCTTCACGAGTATAACCGGGTTGTTCGGTTCGAGATCGGAAGCCTTCTTGTAATAGTCGAATGCCTTGGAAAGCGCGTCCGAAGCATACAGTGAGCTGTTCTCGTAAATGAGACCCGCGGCTTCAGCCGTGCGAACGCTTTCCGGTGCGAGCGAGTAGGCACGTTCCGTCACCTGTATGGCGGCCTTGATGAGACCGGCGACCTTGTTCGTATCACGCTCACTTTCCGGCTTCGCGGCCTCCTGATTCGCGAGAGAGATATAGGTCTGGCCGAGACTGATCAGGTACTGTTTCTCCTGCGGATTGAGCGAGGCGGCACGGCCGAGCTGCGTGGCGGCCTGTTCGGTCGCTCCGGCTTCACGGACGGCCGATCCGGCAGAAATATCGGCGACCAGCACCTTCCCGAGGAAGACGAAGAGAAACGCGACGCCCGCCGACACGACCATGAAGACGAACGCCAGCGCGAGGGCGAACTTCGGCGATGCCTTGAGCGAAAGCGTGAGATGGCGCTCTTCCGTACCACTTTCCCACAGCACGGTCGCGAGCGCGAGCGATGCCAGGAGCGAGGCGATGAGCAGAATCGGGCCGTTGAAGGCGGATATGAAACTCGCGATGAAGAACGAGACCGCGATACTCCATATCCCGAGCGAGAAGAGCTTGTTCCTGCTCTTGTCGTTTGAGAGAAGATAGATGCCGATACTCACGAATGAGAGACACAACACGAGATACGCGATGGTTCCGAGCGCGCCGATCGTCGACAGCGCTTCAAGGAAGATACCCGGGGTCTGATCGAACCGGAGCGTGAACAGCGAATTCTGGTTATACTCTACCGGTCTATAGAGGGAGAAGACGGAACCATATGTCGCCGGACCGCTACCGAGAAGGAATTTCTCCGCGACCGCCTTCTTCGCGATATCGAACGCGAACGCGAACTTCGGGATGACCTCCACGGGAAGATTCGTCCGGGCGAGCGGCACGCTTCCGAACATGAGGAACGCGAGGATGGCCACGAAAACGACCATCGGGACCCACGCCCACTGCTCGGCGGGACGCACTATCTGCGCGAGGATGAAGATCAGGAAGAACCCGAGGCCGCCGATGATGACCGGCCAGGAAACGAACGAGTAGAGCGCGAGGAGAAGGAGCAAGTTAAGCAGAAGTCCGACGAGCAAAAATACCGTCGGGAGCCACTTCTTCCACGAAGCCATCTTCGCATTCTCGTCGCGGAACAGTGAGAACAACGCCGTCATGAACACGATGGGCGATATCGAGAGGAACAAGGCGAGCGTCGTGACCGTCCCCATGAGCGAGAGCGGCGCGTATGCCTCGATCGATGCCGGGAGGAATCGGATACCCATGAGAACGAGGAAGCTCCAGACGACGAGCAGGAACGATGCGATCGTCAGGCCGCCGAACGAGAGCTGGAGACGTTTCTTGTTGAAGTGGCTCGTGATGAGGAAGTATGCGAGCGCGAGTGCCGCCACCGACAGGAATCCGCGGGACGGATCACTGAACGTGCCCCAGAAGGAATCCCACCGGTCCGTCGAGAACGCCGTCGCGAGTCCGTAGACAACGACGAACGCGATGACGGGTATGTCGAGCGGTGTCCGGCGAATCTTCATCTCTCCGAGAACCACTCCCTTGGAAACCCAGGCGATCACTCCGACGAGAAGCCAGAGATAGAAATAGATCTGCTTCTCGAACGCGAGTCCCTGCATCGTCATTCCGGTAAAAAACAGCGGGAGCCCGAAGAACAGCGCGACGATGCTCGTCGTGATGACCGCATCGAAGATCCCGGACAGCTTCGAGGACGAACCCGATTCCTTCTTCCGGTCGGACGGGACCCGGACCTCGGGAGCGACACTCTTCACGTACGGATTTTCCACCGTCTTTTCTCCCGGAGTTCCGGAAGGAAATTCATTTTCCATATCCATTACGAACTCACTTATTAGATATACAAAAATAGACCTTTACAGTATAACGGATTTTCCAAGTTTTACAAACCATGCGGTTCGCCCAAAAACCCCCGGAATCAGGCCTGTCAAGGGTCAAGAAACCGGATAAGGCATTTCATTTCCCAGAGAAACAAAACCGGATCCGATCCGCTGAAAGACCAGATCCCGAGGATTTCATCGTTTCCCGCCGACACGGGAACGAACAGGTTTTCCGACAGCCTATCGGACTCTGACAGGCCCCCGGACCTTGACCGGCCCGCGAAGCAGAACCGGATCGGCAGAGACCGTCTTGGCATCCATGGAAACAAACGATACGTAATCGTCACCGGCATATCCCATCACGAGATCCGTCTTCCCATCCCCGTTGAAATCTCCGGCGACGAGCGTCGTATATCCGTACGTGGTATCAGGGATAGAGAAATCCGCCTGTGACTCGTCCGCCGGATAAGACCAATCGTTATAAAAGATCCGCGTATTGTAAAAGCCGCATGCGGCGAGGTCCGTCTTGCCATCCGCATTGAAATCCCCTGAGGCGAACTGTTCTCCGAACATAGCAGTAGAAGTGGAATCTATCTTGACATCCGCACTCGTGGCGGAAGACGGATAGGATCCGTCGTTATAGAAGATATATACCCTGCCATGGCCGGCATTATGAAATGCTGAACCCGCGACCAGGTCAGTCTTTCCATCCCCGTTGAAGTCCCCCGCGCCGAGAGCATCGGCACCGTTGAAACCCGCGCCGAAAATGTCTACTGATGTTTCTCCGGTCATTTTCACATCAGCGTTCACGGCAAGTGACGGATACGAACCGTCGTTATAGAAGATATAGACCCGACCGCCGTTATCGGTCACGTACTGCTGGGCTCCGACGGCGAAATCGGTCTTGCCGTCGGCATTGAAATCACCGGGAACCAGGGTGATTCCGAAATAATCACTATTGTTCTCACCGGTGATATTCACGTCAGCCGTCGCGGCAGAGACGGGAATCGACCCGTCCCCCCGAAACAGGTACACCATTCCTTTGGCATAATTGGCGTATGACGCCACCGCCAAATCACCCCATCCATCGGCATCGAAGTCCCCAGCGGCCAAAGTGGTACCGAAGTTCTCACCATCACCGGCAATACTGACATCCGCCCCGGAAGAATCTTCTGTCACTACGGATCCACCGTAAAAAATGTACACCTGCCCGGTACCTGAACTATACCCCGATGCGCCTACCGCAAGATCGGTCTTACCATCCGAATTGAAATCTCCCATCGCGACGGACGAACCGAATTCCTCGGCCGTAGCTCCCGACAGGACCACGTCCGCCCCAGAGGCGTTTTCCGTCGTGATGGAACCGCCATAAAAAACGTATGCATATCCGTCCAGAGTGTCGGTATAGTCCCCGGGTGCCCCGACGGCGAGATCGGCCTTGCCATCGGCATTGAAGTCCCCAGCGGCCAGATAATGAGCTGTTCCGAATTCATATCCCCCACCGAACCGATCTCCAGCGGTCGTACCGGTCATGATCGCGTCCGCACCCGTGGATGCTGAAGGCCACGCCCCGTCCTGGTAATAGACATACGCACGACCAGAACCAGCTCCCTCGGGATAGCCATACGAACCGACTACAAGATCAGTCTTGCCATCAGCATTAAAATCTCCAGATACAAGTTGCGTTCCGAACCATTCCCCACCATTGGAACCGTTGACTACTCCATTGGTAATAGTAGCTTCGGCCGTATCAGCATCGGACGGCCACACGCCACCCACACCCTGGGAAATAATGCTGACCCGGCCAGATGCCGACCAAAACTCATCCCCATAAGCAAGATCAGTCCGTCCATCACTGTTAAAATCTCCCGCAACAAGTGCATAGACGGCGCCCGTTATGTATGAATTTCCCGATATCACCACATCGGCGCCCGTCGAATTAGAAGCGTATAGACCGTCATTATAATAGATACAGATTTTCGAATTACCGCAGCTTGAAGCCAGGTCCATCCGCCCGTCCGAATTGAAATCACCGGTCGTCATCGCACTAGAAAAATTCTCCCCCGCACTTCCCGTGATCGCCGTGCCACTATTTCCCATGCCGGGAGCAGTAAAGGAGAGCGTCGGGTCGAGTGCGATCGGATAGAGTCCGGCGGCATCCGAGATGGAAACAGAGAACGCCTTTCCGTCGTCGGACACGACCCAGTCCGCACCGTGATGATTCCCGTCCTTGTCGACGAAGTAGGGCTTGGGAATGGAGAGGTCAGGCGCACGGTTGTCGTTGATATTTCCGGCGCTTTCCTTTTCGAGCGTCTTTCTCGCACGCTCAAGGAGACTCGGATCGACCTGAGCCTTGACCGACTCGTTCTGAACATCCTGTTGGGAGACAAGGAAGACATCGAGATCGCCGGCATCGTTGATTTTTGCTGTGGCTCCATTTAAAAGATAGCTTTCTTTCTCGGTGCCGTTTCCTTTGGCATAAATAGTCCAGCTCTTGAGCTTCTTGGCTCCCTGAGCCTGGTCGGCACGGTAGGAATAGAGGATGGTCTTGCGGTTGTCCGGGGATCGATAGGAAAGGACGTCTTGAGTCTGGGAATTGTCTTTTTCGGCCTGCTTCTTCATTTCATCGACACGCTTCTTGGTGAAGGCGTCGAGGGCGGGGTCCTGTTTTTGATTGAGCGTGGAATCGATGAGTTCGGACCGGTATCCGCGTACCGCGCTTTGGTCGGCGAGTGTGAAGGACTTGCCCTGACCCAAGTCGATCCCGATCGGCTTGGCATAGTCGTTCGGGAAGGAAAGCTTGAGGATATCCTTGGGGGGTTCGTTCAGCCTCTGTTCGTCGCCTTTCGGTTTATTGGGAATATTCGATCTTGATACCGTTTGCATCATCGTCGGTCACGGTGAAGGCGTCGCTTTCTTTTTTGAAAGAGACCGAAGGAGCGGAGCGGAGTTCTTCGGTGACGGCCTGGCTCACCTGGGTCGGGAGGCTCTTGAGGGCTTCTTCGAGGGTAGGGACGGTGGTGTTGAGCTTCCAGAGGTAGAAGCCGAAGACGGGAATCGAAAGGAGCGCGAGAGTGAGGAGGACGTTTTGCCACGACAAAACAATCCGAGGGAGTCGGAAGTGCTTACGTCGGAAAGATGTGAACCTATTGATGAATTTTTTTTAGGGGATTTCCCAATTTCTGCCACCAAATCAGTTGAAAAATTCGAGCAGTCTCTCGATTTGTTTTTCGCGTGAAAGGTGTCGGAAGTTGTATCGCCAAACGTGTTTTCCAATGAAGAAAGGAAGGTATGCTTTCCGTATTCCTCCCTGCATCGCGAGCCGATTTTTCAATTGTCCCCAGAATCCGTCGAGTGTCTGGGTGTGGACTTCTCCGCGAACATATACTTCTGTCATGTGATGGACCCACTCATGGCGGTATCCGCATTTCAGAAGAAGCCGATACCTGACCAGTCCATCCGTGAATATCACACTTCCAGATCCCTGATGATCAGGATGACGACCTTCCGTTCTTCCTTTGAAACGAGAACGACCCGGACCATATTCACATCCCGGCAGAGTACGCCGAATATGGCCTGTTTCTGGGTTCCTCGACCTCTTTTCGAACCCTGTTTCCTGATATGGATATGTTTGTTTGAAAACGCACCTCCGACAAAGGTTGCGTCCGCTTTGCAGGTTCCGGAGAATGAAGCCGGGACATCGTAATGATTTTCTGCCAGACCTTCCTATCCGTATGAAATCCGGGAACGGGATGATTCTTCCCAGGTGACCATTCCGTCCGGCATCGTTTACACGTGCGATGAGACCGTCTCACGACCCAGGAACGGGGGTATCCACAAGACGGACACCGGTATGATTTTCGCATAGATTTGGTGGCAGAAATTGGGAAATCGAATAATTCTGCCACTTTTCGGCTCAAAT
>JAAXTX010000076.1 GCA_013336285.1 Candidatus Moraniibacteriota bacterium
CCGTCTGGCAATCAGGTCGCGGATCTCATCGGAATCCGATATCGTTGACGAAGATTCGAACCTCATCCCGAACAGGCCGAGCGCCTCGTCGAGAAAGCCTGCTGCTGCCGTCATGTCGAACGATTCCTTCCGATCAAGTGCCGCGTTCACGCGATTGACGAATCCGAGCAGGATCGAGAGCGCGAGCGGCGTGTTGAGATCGTCGCGCATGGCTTCCAAAAAAGCGTTGCGCGCATCCGCCGCAATGTCCGTTCCGTTCTTTTTATCCGTCGAAACAATCCGTTCCCGGAAGTTTGCGAGCGTCTCGCGATTCTTCTTGGCCTGCGTGAGGCTGTCCCAGGTAAAGTTCATCTGACTCCGATAGTGTGCGGAGAGGTAGAGGAGACGAAGATCCATCGGAGAAAACCCCTTGTCGACAATGTCTTGGAGCGTGTAAAAATTGCCCTTCGATTTCGACATCTTCTGCCCGTCGACGAGGATGTGCCGCTCGTGCATGAAGAACCGCGAGAACGGCTTTCCGGTCGTACCTTCGGACTGCGCGATTTCCGCCTCGTGGTGGGGGAATATATGGTCTTCGCCACCCGTATGGATGTCGAACGTGTCGCCGAGATACTCCAGACTCATGGCCGAGCATTCGATATGCCATCCGGGATAGCCCTCGCCCCACGGCGACGGCCAGTGCATAAGGTGTCCTTTCGGGGCGGATAGCCACAGCGCGAAGTCCCACGGATTACGCTTGTCGGGATGTTCTTCCAGTCGGGCACCGGTCTTCAAATTCTCGAGGGTGTTGCCGGAGAGTTTTCCGTAGTCGGGAAAAGAAGTGACATCGTAAAAAACATTACCATTCACTTCATACGCGTGTCCTTTGGCAATCAGGGTCTCGACCATCCGGATGATGTGCGGGATGTGTGCCGTGGCGCGAGGGAAGAACTGGGCAGGGATGATATTCATCCGCTCCTCGTCCGATCGGAACGCGTCCTCGTAAAATCGGGCAATTTCCTCGGGCGTCTTTTTTTCCTTCGCCGCCTTCCGCGCCACCTTGTCCTCGCCGGAGTCGCCCTGCGCCAAATCGTCTTCCGTCAGATGGCCGACATCGGTTATGTTCTTGATGAGACGAACCTCATACCCCTCGTGTTCCAAGAGGCGGCGGATCGTATCGGAAAAGACGTATGCCCGCATGTTGCCGATATGCGCGAAGTCATAAACCGTAGGTCCGCACGTATACATGCCGACCTTTCCGGGGTTCAAGGGTACGAACTCCTCCTTTTTCTTGCTGAGAGTATTGTAGAATCGCATATAGGCCAGTATAAGGCAAAAAGGAAATAATGGAAACTTCAAGCAGGTATGAGAAAAGGCCCATAGCGTTATACAGGCCTTTCTCGGTTATTCAGTGGTTGCTGAAGACGTTTTTGATTCTGCGGAGACTGTCTTCAGGCGCTCGTCTTGCGAGACGTCCTTTCAGGAGGTATGAGGCGAGCAAATTGGCGTCTCTTTCTCCCAGCTTCGGATGCGGAATCTGGCCGAGGATGTATCGCGGGATTCCGTCCGTACTGAATGTCCGTCGGTGCATGTCCACCGGTTCGTTTTTATACGAGCGAAACGTTTTTTCCGTGAACACGTCGCCCAGACGAACATACTCGTACTCGTAATGCAGTCGGATGGGCCGGATCTTGGTCAGATCGAACCATATGATTGTCGGCTTCTGCGGGCTCATTCCCGTACCGCGAGTCACGACTCTGATTGCCGACACGGTACCGAGACAGGCATTGTCCGGTACTGATGAAAAATCCTGCCAGCCCTCAAATGTCGGAACACGTACGGATGACATGCCGTTCGCCCAGGGATCCCTGTCGAAATGAGCGGTCCGGATCATGTTTTTTCCGTCGACCTTCCGCGTCGTCACTATCACCCTGTCGTGAAGCGTGATGGACAAATTACAGAAGTTGTGCGGAATAATCCTTGGCCTCGACAAGTGATGAAGACCTAATTTTTCCCAGAGGACCGGGGAGATGACGACATCGTCGCTACGAACGCCGATATCGGCCGGGCTATCGATAATAAGTGATGACCGATGTGGAATGCGTTGTTTCACTCAAAACTCCTTTGTTTGCGATGGTTGGGGAATGGTTATGCACTTGCCTGAGTCATGGTGTCCCGGCTTGCCAAATAGGCCTGAATTCTTGCTGCCGTGGCATCGTCGATGTTGCGTCTCCTTCGTTTCCAGTCGACCTTGCGACCACGATCGTCGTATTCGGCCTTCGGCATTGATGGAAGTGAATGCAACGGAATGCCGCGGGACGCCTTTCCTGGGCGCAATGACCAGCAGAGTCGGCCAAGACGCACGTTGCCGACGAATACTTCTTGGATCTCGATGACGCCGTCGCCGAAAAGGTAGTACGCATACGTCGTCGCAGCGCTTTTTTCGACACGAACATCTTTTACCGTAACCCCGACCTCTTGCAGGTAAATGGGCTTGCGTTTGCGGGTCTTCTCACCGATCGTGATGGAAACGACCGTACCGGCAAGGACGGTTCCCAGCCGATGCTTCAGCTGTTGTCCGTCCGGTAGCACGATCTTTCTGAGTGACGGTTTGTCGCCTGCGAGTGGATCGTGCCACAGCTTTTTTCCTTTTGCAACGATTCTTCCTTGCGGGTCTTGGACCACAAGAAAGGCGATTCTGTTTCCTGATTTCAGTTGCTGGTCG
>JAAXTX010000048.1 GCA_013336285.1 Candidatus Moraniibacteriota bacterium
TCGTGCATGACCTCGTGGAGGCGACCCTCGTGCCGGTCAAGAAGGCGCTTGCCGATGCCAAGCTCGATGCCAAGGATATCAACGAGGTGGTGCTCGTCGGTGGTATGACGCGCATGCCGCTCGTCCTTGCGACCGTGGAGAAGTTCTTCGGCAAGAAGCCGAATATCTCGGTCAACCCGGACGAGGTCGTCGCGATGGGTGCGGCGATCCAGGGCGGCGTGCTCGAAGGGTCGGTCAAGGATGTCTTGCTCCTTGATGTCACCCCGCTCACGCTCGGTATCGAGACCATGGGTGGCGTGCGCACCGCGCTCATCGAACGCAATACGACCATCCCGGCGTCCAAGTCGCAGACCTTTTCGACCGCGGCGGACAATCAGCCGTCCGTCGAGATCCACGTGCTCCAGGGTGAGCGCGAGATGGCTGCAGATAACAAGTCCCTCGGACGGTTCATTCTCGACGGCATTCCGCCGGCACCACGCGGCATTCCCCAAGTCGAGGTGACCTTCGATATCGATGCCTCGGGCATCCTCTCCGTCACGGCCAAGGACAAGGCGACCAACAAGAGCCAGTCCATCCGTATCGAGGCCTCGACCGGTCTCAAGGACGAGGAGATCGAGCGCATGAAGAAGGATGCCGAGCTCCATGCCGAGGAGGACAAGCATAAGAAGGAACTCGTGGAGGCGCGAAATATCGCCGACACGCTCTCCTACACGACGGCCAAGGCGATCAAGGACGCAGGTGACAAACTGACCGATGACGAGAAGAAGCCGGTCGAAGAAGCCATCGCCGAGCTCGACAAGGTGAAGAACGGTGACGATCTCGAGGCCATCAAGAAGGCGAGCGAGACCCTCTCCGAGGCGGCACAGAAGATCGGCGAGAAGCTCTATAAGGCAGCCCAAGAAGCCGAGGCCGCGGCCAAGGCAGGGGAATCAGCCGACGGCGCCAAGCCCGATGGCGAAACTCCGAAAGATGCCGAAGTGGACGACAGCGCCCCGGCAGGCGAGGAGAAGAAGTAAGGTGGTATGATAAGGGCGGAGGGATTTTCCCTCCGCCCTTTCTAAAAGAATTATGCAGAAGTCAAAACTAGATGAAATTACAGTAGTACTTGTGCTTCATAACGAAGCCTGGATTCTTGAGAAAACGATACGCCGTATTCGGGAGTATGGAATAAATAAAATTATCGTTATTGATGATGCTTCAGCTGATGGTTCAGATATTATCGCGAGAAATTTAGGCGTACAGGTTGTTCGTACAAATACATTATGTGGGTATAACGTTTCCGTGTTGCGAGCAGCGTATATTATAAATACTGACTTTGGAATCATTTCTGCGGCTGACGTATTGATTGAAAAATGGTTGGTTGATTTTCTTTCTTTTGCTATTGATGGTGACTATCCGCTGTTGATGAAAGAGGGGTCTCCATATTTGAAAAATCCAATATTGAACGCGCTTTTGCCGGATGCATCTCGCGAATTGAAAAAACGAACCGGAATTTTTATAAATAACCCCGATTATGATTTTGTTTTCTGCAACAGAAGAATGTTAGACCTTATAAAGGATAATGTTTCCTGTACAGGACAGTTTGTGCATTATGATATATTACGAGAAGCAATAAATAGTAAACAAAAGATAGGGGTTTATTCAATTGGTCCTCGCTCTAGATATGCAGGTCAAGAGTCAATAGTGACTCAGCTACGCTATCTGAGAAGAAAAATTGATGATGGCTCATTGAGTTATTTTCGATACGCCTTTCCAGACCCCTCATCGAAGAATTTCTGGCGCGCGATATTGCTTTCGTTAATCTCTTGTCTTTTCACTATACTAATTCCAAAAATAATCGGATCGTAGGAATCAATTGGAAAGCAATTATAAAGATTGGTCGGGTACATTTCGTGACGCTTAATTGTGTATTTGAAAAATGAAGGATATTGCGGAGAGAGAAAAGGGGTCGGGTACATTTATTTCCAATAAGTGATATACTGACGGCTTAAAATACATATGTCGTATGGCTCGCCAACTCCGCGCTGCCGTTCCTGATGATATCTGTTCGGGGAAAGTGGATTGGTTGTAGATATCGCGAAGGTGCTCGGACTAGAATCGAGTCTCCGGGAAAAAGGTAGGCTAAAAAAATGTACTTGACCCCTTTTCTGCCTTAAAGGGAGGAAGAGAGAAGAATGTTTTTTTCTGAACAAAGAAAAGCCGGACACCCGTATTCGGGGTCCGGCGATGATATCCGTATATCCTATGCGATGATTGCGCTGATGACGGAGATGAGCTGCGTCGCCGTGCGTACCGGTCGGATCAGCTCTTCCGATCCGACATAGATGGCACTCGCTATCCGTGGCAAGAGATCGGCGATTCCTCCAGTTTCGAGCACTGGGACGATGACCGTTTTTCGGTTCGCGCCACCATTGCGCTTCATCGTCAGGGCAACCTCCGCCATCGCTCCGGGGCCGCCGCCAAA
Organism: Candidatus Moraniibacteriota bacterium; assembly: GCA_013336285.1. GTDB lineage: Bacteria > Patescibacteriota > Minisyncoccia > Moranbacterales > UBA1568 > JAAXTX01. The sequence goes on from JAAXTX010000048.1 coordinate 2,465, forward strand.
GACAACCATGACATCCGGCAGAGTCGCGAAGAGGACCGCCTCATCGCCCCACTGACCGGGCGTTTTTTCCCCGGAACGGGCAGTAAACGGACCGACCTCTATCGCGAAGTCGAGCAATTTCGGTAAGGCGTGTTTTCGGCCGCGCCACGGGTACACTCCGATAGTCTTCATGCCGTGATCCCGTGCTGCCTCCGTAGCAAGCCGCGGTACGCCCCACTTCGTTCCGCCGCTCTGAACAGCGAACTGATTTTTGGCGAAGGCGGTGAAGGTCTCGTGCAGTATTTCAGAGATCCGCAGTTCACCCTCCGTATCTCCGGACGCGAGTCCGCCGCTTATAGCGACAATCCTGCGGAGACCGTGTGCCTCGAGAAACGTGTCTATCATGTCCGATATCGAACAGCCGGATACGATCAAATGCGTGCCGCTGATTGCGGCAGTTGTTGTCATCATACATCCTCCCTTCGATTGCGATTCTTGTTAATGTTGCGACGATATCCGACCGAGATCGGAACGGTTATCTTACGGTGTCGTCGAAAGAGAGTCAATAGGCATGTCAGAGAAAGGGTAGTTACATTTATAGGAGAAGAATCGCGCAGAACAGGGGTCAGGTATCTTTTCCGAAAAAATGCCTAATAGTCGACGAAAACCGATCATTCGAAACGGTACATAATAATGCGGTCTTTGGATTATGTGGCACTTTTTTGATGGGGTCGGAGATCGTAAAGGGAACCGTTTCCGATATGGGAGCGGTTCTTGTTTTTTCGGCAGATCAGGGATATCGTGGAAGTGTAGGCGGGAAGGGGAATATAAGTTACCTGCTCCCTTTTCTCGTTTTTCGACAAATGATCTTTCGACGATAGTCTAGAGCAAAAAAATATGCGAAAAATATTCAAAACCATGGATACGGGCGCACTGCTGTCGACATTATGGCTGTTTGCCATACTGAACTATCTGTATTGCGACATCGTAGGTTTGATGGATTCACACGTATTGAAACAATTTCTTGCGGGTCGAGTCGAAGGAATGGACATCTCCCAGGGTTTTCTGTTAGGTGCTTCCGTTCTCATGACCATACCCATATCGATGGTCCTCTTATCCAGGGTATTGATATTTGGAATCAACAAAAGGCTTAACATCGTCACGGGAATGATAATGACGATCGTGCAATGTGCCACTCTTGTCTCGAGCCCACCTACAATGTATTATCTTTTCTTCAGCATCCTTGAAATTTCCTGTACGATATTGATCGTAGGAATCGCTTGGAAGTGGAAATATAGCCAAGAATAAAATCTGACCGGAAAATGGGGTCAGGTAGTTTTTACGGCTAGCAACGATATGGTCAAGATCAGGCTGATGCTCCGATCGGTACGTTCGAAGCGCCGAATCAATACGCCGTAAGTAAGAATGCGAAATGGCCAACATCCGATTTTTTAGTCAAAGTCATGAATATCTACATTTACGGAGTTCCTGGATCCGGGAAGACGACACTTTCCAAGATGCTGGGAGAGTCCTTGGGCAGGGCTTGTTATGAGGCTGATACGGTACGCGCAGCAGCGCAGGCTGGAAAGACCTTCGACTCCGACCCGTTCTATTTCCTACCGACGACGGAAGCGTATAAGGCGATCGGAGAACGAACACCGGAAAACGTCATAAACGGACTGCTGCAAATCCGAAAGTCGCTCGGCGATATTGTAGAGCGTGAAGTATCTTTGCGGGAAGATGCAATCATTGAGGCTTCGTTTCTTGACCCGGACAGGTTGATGTCGAGTGGCCGGATGTTATTACTGACCATCCCGTCAGAAACCCTGCATCGGGAACGGTTTCTGGTTCACAGAACCGAGGACTCCCTCACGAACGGTCAGTTTGAGAATGCCCGAATCATACAGGAATTTCTTATTGCGGAAGCTGACCGCCTCGGTATTGATATCATTATGAATATTGGAGATGTGAACGATCCGATAGAACGGATGATGGAATTGTTGTCACAGTAAAATAGGATGGATGCAGATAAGTGGTCAGGTACCTTTTCTCTGGAAAAATAAAAAAGGACTCGCATTGCGGGTCCTTTTTGTAAATATTTCGTCCCTTATCCATAGCGTCAGGACATAAACAGGTGAATAACCTGACGGATGTCCGTGTAGACGCTCATGGCGATGAGGAGGAACACGATCGCTCCTCCGGCAAACTTGAGTGCGATCGAAAACTTCTCAAAACGGCCCCTGAATATCAGTTGGGCGATATGTCCTCCGTCGAGCGGATAGAACGGGAGCGCATTCAAGATCGCAAGACCCAATGAGATCGCGAAGCCGAACAATATGGCGTGAGAAGCATCCTTCACATAGTCGGTGACCATGATGGAGGCGGTCACAATCCCACCAAGGGCTTTCTCGTCGTGGTGAACCATGACCGAATCCCAGATGGAATACGTGAACACCGCTATTGCCGCCAGGGAGAGCAGCGGGAGAATCCATGCGCAGAACTGCCGAGAGAACCTGATCAAGAGGTACGCAACAAACAGGGATATGCCTAATGGGATAATACCTCTTGTGAGCACGTTAGCGTCTCCCACGGTCATGATTGCAAAGATACTGATAAGTAGCGAGGCATACGCCAGATTCGCCACAATGCCGGCGCCGTATATGTGTGCGGCGGCCTGGTAGGGCAGCTTTTTTTCGAAGTCGCTATCGTCACCGGACGACTTCACGAAAGCCCCAAGCAGCCAGGGCGAGAGCACGAGTGAGAATTGTTCGCCGAAAAGTTTTTTCCCGATCTTCGGATGGAAAGTGATTTTCGGATTCATCGGGATGCCGATTCCGAGAGTTTCCACCCGTATGCCATATTTCCGCATAGCGAGCGCGTGGCCGAGCTCGTGGAATACCAAAGCGAGCAGAATCAGCACGAATGTGAGCGCGATGTACATGGTGAGCCTCCGTTGTCTATGTTTGAAATGAACTGAAACTGTTGACTTGATGTTATATCCCTTTTTCATCATTAAGTCAATTATAGGCCAGTTTGAGCGGAAGAGGACGGATGATCTTCAAAAACGAAACCGGATATCGCCGACACGAAGATACGATCCGCTCACCCGACCTTTAGCCATTTTATCCGACGCAAATGGTTAAAGCGCCATTCCTCAGGCATCGACATGCTCCCAAGCGTCGTGAAGCGGTCTTCCTTATTATGCATCTTTCAACCGACGACTTTTCATAGTAGAATGGCACCGTAGCAATAGGTCATATCGACCTTTATAATCAGTAAGTGAAACCTATGCAAACGGCAAATGCGGAGCTCATGCGGGCAGGCAAGGAATCTCTGAAAGGCAAGTGGGGCTTGGCTATCGCGGTCTCGATCACGTATTGCGTCCTTATCGGAGCCTTGCAGAACGTAAAAAACGTCGGCCCGATCGTTTCGCTGTTGATTTCGGGTCCCCTTGCGGGAGGACTCGCGATATTCTATCTTTCTGTCGCTCGCGGAACCGAGGCGAAGTTCGAACAACTCTTTGACGGATTCAAGTCGTATGCGACCTATCTTCTGGCATACATACTGATGGTCGTGTTCATTATGCTCTGGGCGCTTCTTCTGATCATCCCGGGTATCATCGCCGCGTTCTCATACGCGATGACCTACTATGTCATCGCGGACAATCCGACGATCTCGGCTTTCGACGCGCTCAAAAAAAGTAAGGCAATAATGGTCGGCAACAAGGGAAAGTATTTCGGTCTTATACTGCGCTTCTTCGGATGGGCACTTCTTGCCATCCTCACCGCCGGTATCGGCTTTATATGGCTCATCCCGTATATGCAGGCCACCACGGCCAAGTTCTACGAGGATATCAAAGGAGGTGACAATGTGGTCGGGAGCACACCGGAGCCGACGGTTCCCACCCCGATAGCTCCGTTCAAGTCGGAAGTGAAAGACGCCGAAATAGTCGGCACGACACCAACCGAAGGGGAACAAAAGTAAGTGGTAAGCAAAGAGCGGAGGCGATAAGCCTCCGCTTTTTAATATTATTCATGGGAATATGACATATATTTGAATTACCGAGTGATAGATACTATTTGAAATTGCCATATACAGTCAAGCCTGAATGACCTTTCAAAACGCCGAATCAATGCGTCTTATTCAAGGAAGCGTGAATGAAATCGTAGGCAGTCGGAGCGGAAGAAATTGACGCTATTCGCCATGTTCAAACATCCCGGGAACATTAATGGGATCGAGCTATTTTTTTATTAAAAAAGAACCGCTCCAATTCAGAGCGGTTCATAGCATCGATTAGTTCGAAAAGACATCGTGCACAGGGCTGCGGGCGACAGGGCGATAACTATGTTCGTCTCCCGTTCCGATCACCTGCTAATCATCATCATACCACCGTGATACCCTCGGAAATCCGTCGTTGTCAAAGCCGCCGACTGAAAGAGTATATCCTCCGCCAGGCGCATCAACATGCACGCTTCCATGTCCAGACGGGCAATTGTCCTGATTGAGATTTCCTCCCTCTGGAGTCGATACACCCCAGCTGGACGGCCAGTTGGGTGGTTTTTCATCGGAAGTGTGTTTCGGATCTGGCAGTGTGCTCATGGCAAACCTCCGTTTACTGTTTTTAAAAGTTCCTCATCCTGCGCCATCTTTTTATCATGAAAAGCAATTCATGTCAAGTATCCGTAATGTTTCAATACCTTTGCATCACCTGCTAGACTGACCTGTTTAATGCAAAGATATGGCATACACCTCGAATCCGAATATCCCGAAGGTGCGCTGGAAAGCCGTGAAGATGCTCAGATCAGGA
>JAAXTX010000049.1 GCA_013336285.1 Candidatus Moraniibacteriota bacterium
TAAGGTCAAGAACGGCGACGACCTTGAGGCCATCAAGAAGGCGAGCGAAACCCTCTCCGAAGCGGCACAGAAGATCGGCGAGAAACTCTATGCTGCGGCTCAGGCTGCCAACGAACAACCGACAACTGACAACTCACAACAGGGAAGCGGAACATCGGATTCGGAAGGAGCGAAGGACGCCGAAGTGGACGATAGCGCCCCGGCAGGTGAGGAGGAAAAGAAGTAGGCGTGTACTAAGAGCGAGGATTCATTTCCTCGCTCTTATAATTAATTGTTTTTTGTATGGCATTCGCACCAGTTCCAAGAGAGTCAAAAGAACAGATAAATAAGGCTGGAGCATCTCTTGTGAGTAATCCCAATGATAAAGTGGCGCTTGACTTAGCAAATAGATGGAGGGCATGTCACGCTTATCCTATCAACACTTTTAATGCAACATTAAGAATTAAATCTAAGGCTTTTAATGAATCAGTGATTGTTGCGCAACGTTTGAAGCGCATGCCAACGATTGTTGACAAATTGAAAAGATATCCATCCATGAAACTTGCCCGGATGCAAGATATCGGCGGATTGAGAGCTGTTTTGACTTCAACAAAGTGCGTGTATGAATTGGCGTCATCATACAAAGATACTCGATTTAGGCATGAACTTGTAAACGAAAAGGATTATATTAAAGAACCGCGAGATGAAGATGGATATAGAAGTATACATTTGATTTTTAAATATAAGGGAGCAAATAGTATTGCTAACAAGTACGATGGACTATTATTGGAACTACAGATTCGAACTAAGTTACAACATATTTGGGCGACTGCAGTCGAAACCATGGGAACCTTTCTTGGCCAGGCTTTAAAAGCACGTCTTGGCGATAAAGAGTGGCAAGATTTTTTTGCTCTTGTATCGTCAGCGTTTGCTATTTCTGAAAGAATGCCCGTTCTTCCACGGCATCGGGAGTTGTCTAAAGAAGATATATACAGAGCAATTCAAAAGGCTAATGAGGAACTCGGCGTGTTGGAAAGAATAAAGGGATATGCAGTAGCTGTTGAGGTTATTAGCAATAGACCAGACTCTTCAAGGAGAGGACATTCATATCATCTGGTGGTTCTGAATTCGGATGCAAGGAGCGTGCAAGTTAAGTCATATAAAAAGGGAGCTGTAAAACAAGCACTGGAGGATTATTCTAATATCGAAAATCGAGCTTTAAATGGAGAAAAGATTGAAGCGGTTTTGGTTTCTGCTGGCGGGCCGCTAGCAGTGCTTCGACAAGCTTACCCAAACTTCTTCCTAGATATTAAAGATTTCGTCGGAAAAATCGAGGATATTGTTAGAAAGGCAAAAAACTTAAAATAAAGAAGTGGGTCAGGTAGCTTTTTCAAAATACTACATATAGAATCTTACCGATACGAATGAAACGAGGTAGGGGAACGCGCTTGATGTTATTCTTTCTAGGCTGAAGAACGACCGCGACAAGGGATATGTTTTTTTGAGATTTTGCATACAATCGGCTTAGGTCGTAAGATGAACGCATGGATATTCAGACCGTCTTCGATAAGGGTATAAAGCCAGTGAACGAGGATTCGCTCTTGGTAGCGGATCCGATTTTTGGCGTGTTCGACGGCGTTTCCGTACTGGAACCTGGGGCGCCGCGAGAGGACGGGCTGACCGGAGCGGCTATCGCTTCAAGAATCGCGAAGAATGTCTTCTCATCTAGGGATGGTGCCCTGGTCGAGTCGGCTCTTCAAGCGAATGACGCTATCCGAAAGGCGATGGAGGAGAATGGCATTGATTGGAAAAGAAAGACGGCACAATGGGCGACGACGGCGTCGGTTATCCGTATCGGGAACGGTTCGTTCGACTGGCTCCATATCGGGGACAGCGTCGTGATGGTGGTTATGAATGACGGATCCTGCAGGGTTCTTGGAAGCGGGCATGGGCAGGACCGGGAAATCTTGATCGAATGGAAAAAGCTTGCCGATCAGGGGATTGAGAATATACGTGAGGCACTGTCGGACTCGATGTCCGCGGCGCGCAACGGTGAAGCTAATTATGGTGACCTGGACGGCGATCCTAATATAGAACGCTATCTGGAACATGGGACGGAGTCACTTGAAAATGTGCGTCACATTCTTCTCTTTACGGACGGACTCGTGATGCCGAAAGAAGATCCCGCATCAGACGACGATTTACATCGCTTCGTCGATATGTTCGAGAAGGATACATTGGAAGGACTTCGTGACCATGTACGAACTCTCGAAGATGCCGATCCGAAATGCTGGAAGTACCCCCGATTCAAACAGCACGACGACATCGCTGCCGTCGCCATATCATTCTAATCGGAAGGACCGCGCTAAAACTCGAATCGGATTTTTGGGAAAAAACAGGCCTCAACAATGTTCCTGACCCCTCTTCGGGACAGAATGGGGTTGTATACAATTATTTGCATAATTGATAATCTGAAGACAATATGAAACAACAAATCAATCCGGAAAATTTTACCGAGATCATGGGAGCGTATTCTCACGGTCTCCGAGTTGATATCGGGGATTCGGAAATGATTTTCGTTACCGGTCAGATCGCGATGGATAAACATGGCAATCCGGTTGCGCCCGACGATATCGTCAAGCAGACGGAGTTCGTGTTTCAGAATATCGTCAGGATATTGGAAGCGGGCGGTTCTTCCATCGATGACGTGGTCAAGGCCGTGATATATGTCACGAACATCTCCGACTTCAAGGAAATATCTACCGTGCGAAATAGGTATTTTGCGAACTGCAAGCCGGTCAGCACGCTAGTCGAGATCAATAAGACCGTGAAGGAAGGCTGTGATATTGAAGTGGAAGTGATAGCAATACGAAAAAAATAAACCCAGCCTGAAAAAGGTCAGGCATCTTTTCAAGAAGTAACGGCATAAAATCGAACTGATATGGATGAACCGAAGAAGGGGAATGCACTTGATAGCTTTCTTGCAGGACTGCGGAACGATATCACGACGAGGGATATGTCTGTCGCGACGGTTTTGAAGTGGGTGGTATTGCTTGTGGTGGCGTATGTCGTCTTGCCGCTTACAATCGTGGCGGCGCTGTGGTATATCTGGGCCAAGACATCGTGGTCGAAGTCGAAGCGGATACTGGCGACGTTGGCCGTCATTGTGGTCGCGATATGGATTGTTTCTCTTGGTGCCAACCGAAAGGCGGATGTGCCGGATACGGCGGGATCGCAGCAGCCGGCCACACAGACGCAATCAAATGTGGAGGCTCCGCAGGTTCAGGTTCCCGTAGTACAGGAAGAGGAAAAAGTGACGGAGCCCGTTTCGGAGGCTGATGACCTGTATAAGGTCGTTGGCGTGACGGACGGGGATACGATCAAGGTGGATATCGGGGGGAATATCGAGACGATCAGACTCATCGGCATGGATACGCCGGAAACGGTGGACCCGCGCAAGCCGGTGCAGTGCTTCGGTAAGGAATCGTCCGACAAGGCGCGCGAGATGCTCGGCGGGAAGAAGGTCCGTCTGGAAGCGGATCCGACCCAGGGCGAGCGGGACACGTACAATCGTCTGCTTCGATACGTCTATTTCGAGGACGGCACATCGTTCGACAAGTGGATGATCGCGGAAGGGTATGCCCACGAGTATACCTATCAGAGCAAGCCGTATAAATACCAGGCTGAATATCAGGCCGCCGAGAAGTCGGCACGCGAGGGGAAAAAAGGCCTGTGGGCCGACGATACCTGCAAAGGGGTTACGGTAACGGCTGCGGTGACCGCCGCCACGACAGCTGTCGTTGGGAATGCGCTTACCGCCGACACGTCAAAAACAACGTCCTCGGTATCGAATGGTTCCACGACCACGACTCCATCTGCCGGTTCAACGACATCGACTTCCGGTGGTGTGGTCAAGAAAAGCTCGACCGGCATATGCCACGCTCCCGGAACGACCTACTACAACCAGACCAAAAGCTTCATAGCTTTCGACACCCTCGACGCCTGCCTTGCGAGCGGGGGGCGGCTTCCGAAGAGATAAACATATAAATATAGAGTCGCAAAAAAGGACCCGGTACGTTTTTGACTCTCAATGATATGATGATCGAGTGAGCACTTCGTAGTCAATTCGAAACGTTGCACGTATATTGTCGTATGCGGAAATGCGTGATGGTCAATTTTTTTAGTCAAAGATATGAATATCTACATTTACGGTGTTCCGGGATCCGGGAAGACGACGCTTTCCAAGTTGCTGGGAGAGTCCTTGGGCAGGGCTTGTTATGAGGCTGATACGGTACGCGCAGCAGCGCAGGCTGGAAAGACCTCCGACTCCGACCCATTCTATTTCCTGCCGACGACAGAAGCGTATAAGGCAATCGGAGAACGAACACCGGAAAACGTCATAAACGGACTGCTGGAAGTTCGAAGGGCGCTCGGCGATTTTGTGGAGCGTGAAGTATCTTTGCGGGAAGATGCAATCATTGAGGCTTCGTTTCTTGACCCGGTCAGGTTGATGTCGAGTGGCCGGATGTTATTATTGACCATCCCGTCCGAAAGCTTACATCGTGAACGGTTTTTGGTTCATCGCACCGAGAAGTCCTTCTTGCATGGTCAGTTTGAGAATGCGAGAATCATACAGGAATTTCTTATTGCGGAAGCTGATCGTCTCGCTATCGATGTCGTCGAAAATACGGGTGATTTGAATGACTTGATGGAGCGCACGCTAAAGTTATTATTCCGGCAATAAAATAAGTACCATTTTTGAGAGTAAACTGATAAATCATCTCAAAAAGTGCAAATCGCGAGGCAACCTTCGGAGAAAAATGAGTGGATCATGCGAACGGTTTCCGCTCTCGACCTCGAATCGACCTTTAGGAAGAGGGGAAGACCCAAAAAAGGTACCTTACCTGCCCTGTAGAAATCATCTCTGCGTTTCAATTTTTCCGAACCGTCATCCCGGGCTTGACCCGGGATCCAAGGCATAGATTTCAGCTCTTGCCCGGCGCATGCTCGGGCGGAGGCCGGAATGACAATCCCAGGACGGCACTTTTCTACGGAGCATACGAGACCACTTTTCTGGCTGGATGAGCGGTCAGGGAACCCGTTTCCGTCGCCAGACCTTGTGCGGATCGGCGACGAATTTTTCGGAATCGTTGGGTCCGTCTTCGAGTTCGTAGACGCGGAAGGAGTCCGGATTCCTCTTTTTGACCAGCGATTCCCCGGCCTTCATCACGTTTTTGCTCCGTTCACGCTGCAATAGATTTTGTTCGATGAATTTGATGTGGGCGGTCCCGTAGATGAGCGTAATCTTCTTGTAGCCGGCATCGGCAAGGCGGTGAAGTGCGTCCGCGATATGTGCGTCCCTCAGGGCGTTCCATCGCATCTCCTCCGAAATCGATTCCGGAGTCGGTCCGTCGTCCGTCCGTTCGGAACGTTTGGGCGTTTCCGTCAGCTTCGGGGTGACACCGAATATGAGTCCGGCACCGGCAAGAAGGCCGAGGCGGAGAAAATTCCGCCGAGACATGTTCGATGCGGCTTCCGTCTTCTTTCCCATGCCGAGGGCGGTAGCTCCTGCTGCCGCGGCTGCGCCGTAAAGTCCGAGCCGTTTCAGTTTGGCGGACTCGGCGGCGTCCTCTTCGACGGCCTGCTGGTCCATCTCGCTTTCTTTCAGATATTCCTCTGGATCCATTGAATAATTCAGGTCGGCACAGGCGAGATCCTTGCCGTATTTGGCGGCCAGCAGCTCGAGCTCATGATGAAAGATGCCGATGTTCCATTCCCGTTCGTGGCCGATGGCGGTCTGCCGGACCTGTTCGAGATTGTATGCGGGATTGGACGGAGACGGAATGGCTGAGAGGTGCGACGCCGTATCTCGATCGTACATTCCTTGGGCCTCGGGCGCGTATTCGACGACGACGATATCGCTTTCGCGAATCGCGGATTCGATCTCGCTTCGGAATTCCAGGAACGTTTCGGGAACGTGCATCGTTCCGATGGCGTTGATGTCGGATGCCCCGATCTTCCAATGCCGCGTCTCCATGTTCGAGCGGATCTGTTCCGATGGGAATTTCCGTTTTGACTCCGACTCACGATCAAATTCGCGCGAATGGCCGGTGACGCGCTCGGATGTCGTGGGGATATGCTCGATGCTCGGGAAAGGGAATCGTTCCATAGTCACAGTATACACCGGTATGGGAACGTTTTCAGCCTTCCGAGGGCATCCCCGGCGATCGGGCGACGGCCTAACGTGATGCGTCGAATGACTGGCGGCGATATTGGTGCGTATATGACAAAGCCTCGAACATTGCGGTCGAGGCTGTATTGTCTCTTAAGCGGATACATTGTTGCGGGCAGGAAAGACGGCGCGGTTCAGTGCTTCCAGCACGTTTCCGATGCTCTCGATCAGCAGGCAGGTAAACGAGCCCGTTGCGGCGACTGAGAGGTCGAACCACGGAAAACGGCTTTCCGAAAGGACGGTCACGTCCCGACACGCGCTTCCGTATGAGTATCGGAAGATGCCACCGAGACGAGCGTCGGGAGCCGACGCGCCGGTTATGCTTCCGTACGCCCAGCCGTTCGGTTTCACGTGCACCGTCGCTTTCGCGGAATAGTCGTTCCGGTCGTGGTATGAAGCATGAAACGTGATACCGTCGCAGGTGCGAAGCGATATCGCCTTACGGTCGATTCCGGCATATCCGTGAAACTGCGATGAGAGCAGTTTTTCGAAGTTTGCCCGTGCGCGCGGCCAGTTATTCGGATCGATATGGATCATGGTGGTCTTGGGTTGCGGTTTTTGAGGAACGAGTGCCGGGTACAAGCTAACAGTATCGCCTCTTTCGTGTCAATGCCACGGTTTCGCGCTCCGAATGTCCGATCGGAACCAACCAGAAGGCATGAGACCAAGGAAAACGTCCTTTCGGTTCAATACCGGGATTCGGATAACGGGCCCTCGCGTCATCTGCCCTCGACTCGCGCCAGAATGCGCCATGACGGGAAGGGACGCGGTATTCAGGTTCGGTTCTTGTGTATTCGCTGCAAAATGCTATGATTTCAGCGTAAATGTGATGGTCATAACCAGTACTGCCATTTCCAAAACACGTTCCCGATGAGTCCGTCTTTGCGAGGACGTATTCGTCCGTGGCAATCCAGGGCTCAAGAATCGGGCATGGACCGCCACGGCCCGCCCTTTGCGAAGGGCAGGACTCGCGGAGACGGATGGAACGGATCCATGGAAA
>JAAXTX010000050.1 GCA_013336285.1 Candidatus Moraniibacteriota bacterium
AGCATCTTCACGGCTTTCCAGCGCACCTTCGGGATATTCGGATTCGAGGTGTATGCCATATCTTTGCATTAAACAGGTCAGTCTAGCAGGTGATGCAAAGGTATTGAAACATTACGCATACTTGACACATAGTTTATAATATGATAAAGTAATCGTTACTTTAATAAACCGCTACCGCATATCAAAACACCAAAACCGGAGGAATTCAGAATGAGAATCGTACTCAAGGAAAAAGAAAGGAAAGGGATACCTCTTTCCGAAGCTCCGATAGGGTCGATGATCCGCTTCATCGACGACGTTTTCGACAAGATCACGGACGATGATCCTCCATATTACTTTGTCCTCGACAAACCGAAACGAAATCAGGTTCTCATCGTCGGGATCGATATGAAGAGCAGTCCCATCCTCCGGCGAGGCCAGAGGGAGGTCCTGGTATACACTGATTTTCAATTCCAAACCGATAATCCTTTCAAGGGAAAAGTTTCCTCCCTGAAGGACGTCCCCATCGGAACCGGAATCGCCATATCGTTTATCTCGAAATTCGACGTCAACGATCGCGATGAATCCATCCATGCGAATAACGCCGTGATATATCTCGTTCTCAAGGACATGCCGGCCCCGGAAGGACAGATTGCGGTGCTACAGATGGTCAAGGGAAACATCGAGATCGAATACCGCGATACCGACGAACGTGTCGTTTTAAGGAATTTCAGTATCTCACTCACCGTCACCACCAAATAACCGACATTAACCGGATTCATTGAAGCCGCATCACGCATGCGGCTTTCTTTTATTAGAAAATCGCCCTGTGCTTGAAAAAAACCGTTTGAGGCCGTAGTATGGGAAATATGGAACCAAACGATATCCCGAAAGCGTACGACCCGAAGGAATGGGAAGGGAAGCTCTACCGACAATGGGAGGAGAGCGGTTTTTTCAATCCCGATACCTGTATCGAAAAAGGTGTCACGAAGGCGGGAGCCGAGGCATTTTCCATCGTGCTCCCCCCGCCGAACGTCACCGGCCACCTCCATGCCGGACACGCCGCGATGCTCGCAGTCGAGGATTCGATCGTCCGTTATCACCGGATGAAGGGTGACCGGACACTATGGGTTCCGGGAACCGATCATGCCGCCATAGCCACGCAAAGCAAAGTGGAATCCATCATCCGTAAGGAAGAGGGAAAGACCCGCCATGACTTCTCTCGCGAAGAATTCCTGGATCGAGTCGGCAAGTTCGCACAGGACAGTCACGACCGGATAACCCATCAGGTTCGGAAGATGGGTTCGTCCGTAGACTGGTCCCGGGAAGCATACACATTGGACGAGAAACGGTCCTTCGCGGTGCGTACCGCCTTCAAACGACTCTATGACGACGGACTGATCTATCAGGGCGACCGGATCGTGAACTGGGACCCCGAACTCCAGACCACCGTCTCAGACGACGAGATCGAACGCAAAGAAGAGAAATCCCCGTTCTATTATCTGCAATACGGCCCGTTCGTCATCTCGACCTCGCGACCGGAAACGAAATTCGGGGACAAATATGTCGTCATGCATCCCGAAGACGCGCGCTACTCCGAATACGCCCACGGCCAGCAGATCTCCCTCGAGTGGATCGGCGGAAACATTGCAGCGACCGTGATCAAGGACGAATCCGTCGATCCCGCCTTCGGCACCGGCGTAATGACCATCACCCCGTGGCACGACGCGGTCGACTTCGACATCGCCGAGCGCCATGGACTCGACGGCGAACAGATCATCGGCTTCGACGGAAAACTCCTCGGCATCGCCGGATCGTTTTCCGGTATGCCTATCCTGGAAGCACGCAAGAAGATTATCGACCTTCTTCAGGAAAAAGGGCTCGTCGTGAAGATCGACGAAGACTATGTTCACAGCGTCGCGACCAACAGCCGCGGTGGCGGGCTCATCGAACCGCAGATCAAGAAACAGTGGTTCATCGCCGTGAACAAGGAGTTCGAGCATCACGGAACCACGACAACGCTCAAGGAGCTCATGCGCCATCCCGTCAGGCCCGGCGGCGAGATCACGATCCTCCCGAAACAGTTCGAGAAAGTCTATTTTCATTGGATCGACAATCTTCGGGACTGGTGCATTTCCCGACAAATCTGGTACGGACACCGGATTCCGGTCTGGTACAGAAAGCAATCAACAGATAACAGTGAACAGATAACAAACAAAACAGAAGATACGGAAGTCTATTGCGGGGTTGAGACACCGGAAGGAGAGGGGTGGAAACAGGATCCCGACACGCTCGATACCTGGTTTTCTTCCGGACTCTGGACTTTCTCCACGCTCGGCTGGCCCGATGAAAACGCAAAGGATTTGATCGCGTATCACCCGACAAGTCTTCTTGAGACCGGCTACGATATCTTGTTCTTCTGGGTCGCCCGCATGATACTCATGTCGGAATATTTCCTCAATACCCAGCCCTTCGATACGGTGTATCTGCACGGTCTCGTCCGCGACGGCCAGGGAAGAAAGATGTCGAAGAGTCTCGGAAACACGATCGACCCGCTCGACGTCTCGGAAGTGCATGGGGCGGACGCCATGCGTCTCTCCCTACTTTCCGGAACGACACCCGGCAACGATATCCGACTCTCGGACGAGAAGATTCTCTCGATGCGCAACTTCACGAACAAACTCTGGAACCTCGCGCGCTATGTCGGAACGATGAGCGAGTCCGTCGACCATTCGAATCCGGAACCGAAGTCCGACGCCGACAAGGATCTCCTGCAAAAACTGGGGACCATCGTCGCTGGTGTCACCCGTCATATCGACCGTTACGAGCTTTCGATGGCCGTCGATGAACTCCGCGATTTCACCTGGGGAGACTTCGCCGACTGGTACGTCGAGACACATAAGGTTGAGAAGAACGATACCCTGCTCCGGTACGCGTTCGATATCATCATCCGACTCTGGCACCCATTCATGCCGTTCGTCACCGAAGCGATCCACCAGACACTCCGTCTAGACAAAAGCGAATACCTCATAATCGCAAGATGGCCGGAATTCGATACGACCAAACGAGTGATCGCCGACGAGAACCGATTCGCGCTCGTCAAGGATCTCATCATAAAGATCCGAAACATCCGGGCGATCTACCGGATCGATCCCGCCGTGAAACTGACCGTCAGTGCCCGTGGAGCTTCGGAGCGGACCATCCGAGACAACGAAGAAGTCTTCAAACGACTCGCTCGCATCAACGAAGTCAAATCGTTCGATACCGACATTCCCACTCACTCGATTCCGGTACAGTCGGGACTCCTTCAGGCCTTCCTCCACCTCGAAGGCATCGTCGACCTCGATGCCGAAAGGAAGCGTCTCGGAAAGGAGCTCGCCGATTCGGAACGTTATGCCGCATCTCTCGAAGCCAAACTCGGCAATCCTTCGTTCGCTAATCGTGCACCGGAAGCCATCGTCACGCAGACCCGGACACTACTCGACGAAACGAATGTCAAGGCCGACGAACTCCGTGGACATCTCGCATCCATCTCATAAATTCGCGTCATGATCACTTTCCTTATCTATGGCATCCTCACGGCGCTGTTCGCGCTCGTGGCGGAAATCATGTCGGGATCCTTCCTACCGGATGCCGGTCTGTCTGCTATCCGTGCAGCCGAGCTACCCCCTCTCCTCATCCTCGTGCTCACGATCGTCATCCTCGCGACCATCGAGGAGACTTTGAAATATATCGTCCTGCAAAAAACACTCCGACAGCACTCCGGGACCCGATCGGTTCCAGCTTCGTTTTTATTCGGCATCGGCTTCGCCACGACCGAGCTCTTACTTCTTTTCCTCGTTCAGAAAACGACCTTCCCGAACGATTTGTTCCCGATTTTCGGCATCTTCACCATCCATGTAGCGACATCGGCGTTATATGGAACCTATGGCGCCCGCTTGACGGACTGGAAACGGTTCATTCCGATTTTTGTCGGAATAACTTTCCATGCCGCATACAATCTACTTCTTGCGTTGATCTGACAAAACCTCTATAATTCACAGTGAAAATACTAAAAGAGAGAAAACTATGGCCACCAAGGAAAAGAAGTCCTTTTTTGAGAAACTCACCGGAGCGAAACATATAGACGACGGTGTCGCCGTCTCTTCCCTGCCCATATACGAGGAAGAAGAGGGTACATCCCAATTCTCCATTCAGACCAATATGAACAATACCAACGACGAACTCAATCAGCCCTCTTGGAGCGCGCCGTCGTATCAGCCGGCTCCACCGCAGGCAGTGACCGTCCCGGAGAGCGACGGAGAGGGTCAGCTCACGATCGATGTCTATCAGACCGAGAACGAAATCGTCATCAAATCCACCATCGCGGGAGTAAAACCGGAAGATCTCGATGTCACGATCAATAACGATATGGTGACGGTCAAAGGTGAGCGGAAGAACGAAGAAGTCGTCGAGCACGGGAATTACTACTACCAGGAATGTTATTGGGGCGGTTTTTCACGGTCAGTGCTTCTTCCCGTCGATGTTATTCCAGAAAAAGCCGACGCCTCGCTCAAGAACGGCATCCTCACCATCCGCCTCCCGAAGGCCGACGTGAACAAGGTCAAGAAGATTCAGGTGCGCGGTTTCTAGCCGCCAGATCCATACCGAAGAAAAGCCCCCTCGTGTGGGGCTTTTCTTTATTTTCCTTCGGAAAAAAGGTACAATGTCACGGAAGAGGCGTCCCGAACATACCGGGACGATGTTGGTGTGTTGATCACTAATCGGATCGAATCCATGAAACGAACAAGGCTGAACACGGGTATTGCCGCATTCGTACTTCTGGCTCTCATGACCATGAAGCCTGCCGATGCGCTCACGGTCAGGACCGGGTCGTTCAGCGCCACCGTTCCCGATTCCGCGTATCGATCGTTCTTCTCCGTTTCGACCAGACTCTTTCCGAAATCGTTACATCGGTCGGAAATCGAAAATATCTACCCGTGTAACGATACGCTCTCCTGTGACTTTTTCCTTTCCTGGCGGAGCCGGGAAACCGCACGAGTCGTTTCCGTCAAAAAAACCGATGAGGAAACGATCAAAAAATATGTCGACTCACTTTCTTCGTCGGTAGATCATCCCGCTCGAAACGCCGTATTCGGTGAGACCCCGGAGAAAACAGTCGTTCTCATCGCAAAAGCCGAAGGCGGGCAGGTACTCGATAAGGAAAAGGCGGTTCTTACCATACGGGATTCGGTCGAATCCGGATCATCCATAGCCGAACTTCCCGTCGTCGCGGCCGAACCGGAAGACGCCTCGGATCCCGCTGCCCTCGGCATCAGTGAGCTCATCGCCGAAGGAACGACGAACTTCCGCGGTTCACCGAAAAACCGCATCTTCAACATCAATCGTGCTCTCGAACAATTTCAGGGTATCCTGATCGGTCCCGGAGAGGAATTCTCCTTCGTGAAACAGCTCGGCGAAGTCGATGGCGAACGCGGGTATCTCCCCGAACTCGTCATCAAGAACAACAAGACGGAACCGGAATTCGGGGGAGGAATATGCCAGGTTTCATCGACCATGTTCCGGACCGCCGTCAACGCCGGAATGAGAATCACAGCGAGACGTAACCATGCCTACCCGGTTTCATACTACAAGCCGTACGGTATGGACGCGACCATCTATATTCCCAATCCGGACCTTCGTTTCGTAAACAATACCCCAGGTCACATTCTCATACTTTCTTCCGTCGAAGGAACATCGCTCACGTTCCGATTTTATGGCACGAACGACGGCCGGAAAGTCGAGATCGACGGACCGACCATTCTCGAGTCAAATCCGGATGGAAGCATGAAAACCACATTCTCACAAAAAGTCACCGACGTTTCCGGATCCGTCATCATAGACGACAAATTCCCCAGCAATTACAAGTCCCCTTCCCTCTTTCCGCATCCTCAGGATTTCACGGTGAAACCGGCGGAGTGGTCAAAAAAACAGTGGGAGGAATATCTTGCGGCAAAAGCCGTCGTGACGACTCCGAAACCGACGGCACCGGGGAATTGACGGGAAAATACTTATTTGTTAGAGTATCGCTATCGCGATACAGATGCGGGTGTGTTTGTTTGCGGGCAAAAGTACGGTCAAAATACACGGAAATACACGGGTCGTTAGCTCAGTTGGTAGAGCAGTTGCCTCTTAAGCAAACGGTCGCAGGTTCGAATCCTGCACGACCCACAATCGGACGGACTGCATCCGCCCTTGTAGCTCAATGGATAGAGCAGGGGTCTTCTAAGCCCTTGATGGGGGTTCGATTCCCTCCGAGGGCACAGATACGGGAAAATGAACCGTGGAAAAGATTTTACAATCTCTTTTGGAAGCCTCCAGCGGGGTGGCCATCGTTCAACGGTTAGGACTTCGGTTTGTGGTACCGATAATCAGGGTTCGATTCCCTGTGGCCACCCCAGTGGAGGATTCCTGCAAGATGGAGCGTAAGCTCCGTTTTTCATTCCCAAGATTGACTGGTACCCCTTTTCCAAGGTACAACGGAGTAAGTATGCGCCCGTAGCTCAAAGGATAGAGCGTTTGGCTTCGGACCAAAAGGCTGCAGGTTCGAGTCCTGCCGGGCGCACCGAAGGAAGCCTGACGCGAGTGAATGGTTTCACTCGCGTCAGGACTCGAACGTCGGAGGATATTTTCTAGCAGGAAAATATCTGAGACGGTGCCCAGACCTTTTCCCGCGACGGCGGGAAACGAGTCGAAGGAGAGTCCTGCTGGGCGCACAGAACGAAGTGATGGGCATCCGGAGGAAGCGGATGATTTCGCCAGAGCTCGGCAACAATCCCATGTCGAGATGAAAATTGAAAATTTCGAGCGAAAAGCCTGAAAGTTGAATCATGATTACTGTCGTAACCCGATGCGGCTTGAAGGATTTGCAGCCGAAATTTTCATTTTTCAGCCGGCAAGCCATACTTTTCGACAACAACGAACGATGGGATTTTGAAGGGCTCTAGATCAGGACAAGAACGCCGGAGCTGATTTTGTCAGCGGACAAAACAGTGAGGCAGTGACTGGGCCACCTTTGCGGCGGCGGGAGGTGAGCTGAAGAAGAGTCCTGCGGGCGCACCCAGCCATGTCAATCCTACCCCATAATCAACTACCCCGCAGCAGAGCTGACGGGGTATCGTGCCGCAGCTATTGCATGTAGTCGAACAACGTCAGTGCGTCCTGGTGGAGTTGTACGTATTCCTTT
>JAAXTX010000077.1 GCA_013336285.1 Candidatus Moraniibacteriota bacterium
GTCGACATCCAGCGGCGCGCTCAAGGTTGAAGTAGCGAAAAACGGCGATTCGGTCTTTTCTAAAGACGAACCCGTTCTTTCGTTCGGAAAGGGCGACATCCGTCAGATCGATATCGATCTCGCGGCGGGCGACCGCATCGACATCGCGATTTCCTTCGCCGCCAAGAAAGACGTTGATCGCGGGCCAGCCCTTGATTCAGTCGGTTTTTGTACAGCGTTCGACAGCTATATAAGCATATAGCCTCCAACGAACGTCATGCCGTTCGTTGGTACAGATCCGTCAACGTTTGTCTGAAAGCGATAGGCGGCTTCAAACGAATAGCTTTTTTGAGTTCCGAATTGTCACCCTTCAGGATCATTATCTCGTTCTTTCTGACGAAGTCCGGATTTACGAACACTTCCGCATCGTATCCGGCGATCCCGTTCATGAATTCGACAATCTCCCCAATCGAATACGCCGTACCCGAACAAAGGTTGAATATCCTCGACTTTTCTTCGGATTCATACAATCCGAGATACATTTCCGCGATATCCCGGACATCGGAAAAATCCCTGGAAACATCCAGGTTTCCCAACGCTATCCTTTTCTCACCATCGCGATAGTGCGATACGATTTTCGGAACCAGAAACGACGGGTCCTGACCAGGACCGGTATAGTTGAATGGCCGCGTGATGATTATCGGAAGATCGTCGAAGTACGTCGAAGCCATGAATTCCATACCGGCCTTGCTGATGGCATAATGATTCACCGGAGCGACCGGAGTCCGCTCGGATATTCCGGACTCGCCGCCCGCCAGGCCATATACGTTGGCGCTACTCGCCAGGATGACTTTTTTTAGATTCTTCTGAGTTTCCCGCAAGGCTTCCAACAGATTCTGCGTACCGATAACGTTTACACCGTAAAAATCGAGAGGATTCGAGTGAGCGACGAACGATATTGCCGCGAGGTGTATGACGCCTTCCAGAATCTCCCCCCGCAGGGCGGCTACGACTGATTCGTATCCGGTAAGATCGCAGACGATATCGGACGGACCCCGCCTATCCTTCTCCGACTGCACCAGACCGACAATCTCATAGCCCTTCGATTCGAATGACGATTTGACGTACGCACCAGTGAATCCTCCCAGGCCCGTAACAAGAATTTTTCCCATAGTCCGTTCAAAAAATCTCTCTGCCTTCCGAATGTCTCGACAGGTCCGTTTCGACCATCATCTTGCACAGCTGTTCGAGATTCGTATCCGACTCCCACCCGAGCTCCGCCTTGGCCTTGGTCGGATCTCCTACGAGCAAATCCACTTCCGCGGGACGGTAGTATTTCGGATTCACGCGGACAATAGTCTTTCCGGTCGCCACGTCGACTCCCGTCTCGTCGACGCCCCCACCGCTCCAACGTATGTCTATTCCGGCAGCCTTTCCCGACATGACGACGAAATCCCGCACGGACTCGGTGCGCCCGGTCGCAAGAACATACGTTTGTGGCGTCTTTGCTTGCAACATCCCGTGCATTCCCTTCACATAATCCTTCGCATACCCCCAATCCCGCTTCGAATCAAGGTTTCCAAGTTCCAAAATTTCGCTGTCGCCCAGCTTGATCCGTGCGATTCCGTCCGTAATTTTTCTCGTTACGAACTCCAACCCGCGAAGAGGCGACTCGTGATTGAACAATATGCCGCTCGCACCGAATATACCGTACGACTCCCGATAATTGACGGTCATCCAATGGGCATACAGCTTGGCGACTCCATACGGACTGCGAGGATAAAAGGGCGTACGTTCCGTCTGTGGCACTTCCTGCACCTTCCCGAACATTTCGGATGTCGACGCCTGATAAAAGCGTATACCGCGATCGACGATTCGAATCGCCTCGAGGAGGTTTACCGCTCCGAGACCGGTTATCTTTCCGGTCGCGATCGGCTGTTCAAATGACACGCCGACAAAGCTCTGCGCCGCGAGGTTATAGATTTCATCCGGACGGACTTCCTCCACGAGCCGGATACACGAACTCAAGTCCGTGAGATCGAACTCCACGAGATGAAGATTCGGATTGTTCAGGACACCCAATTCGCGCATCCTCCAGAAATTCGAAGAGCTTGTCCTCCGGAAGGTGCCATAAACCGAATATCCCTTCCCAAGGAGCAGTTCCGCCAAATACGCCCCGTCTTGTCCGGTCACTCCCGTGATAATCGCCTTTCTCATAACGGTTTTGGTCAATACTGATTCATTCGTCATTGTATCCTATTTTCGAAGAAATGAGGCATCGTAGTGACTGTCATTGGCTATCATATCTTTCCAACGGTCACGCAGCGCCCGTTTCTCCCGGAGGAATCCGTAATATCGGATCGGATTCGTAAACCAGGAAACGACATCGTTTCCGCGAGACGCGGACTCATAATGATACAGGGTCGCGTCAGGAGTAACCCAGGACGACAGCCCCTCGGCGCCGAGTCTCAGGCAATAGTCCACGTCATTATACGCTATCGCGAAATGATTTTCAT
This sequence comes from Candidatus Moraniibacteriota bacterium, assembly GCA_013336285.1. Lineage (GTDB taxonomy): Bacteria > Patescibacteriota > Minisyncoccia > Moranbacterales > UBA1568 > JAAXTX01. Next base: position 2,496 of record JAAXTX010000077.1, read on the forward strand.
CGAAACCGCCCATCTTTGTGAACAACTCCCTTCCTGTAAGCATGCACGCCGCGGTAACGGCGGCCCACTCGCGTGATCGGGCACAGTGTTTCATGAAGAGTGGGTCATCCTGTTTAAAACCGGAAAACGGATGTATCGCAAGGTTCGGTCCCAACATGACTCCAACATGTTGGATCGAGTCGT
>JAAXTX010000001.1 GCA_013336285.1 Candidatus Moraniibacteriota bacterium
GCGACGAAACCGACGAGAGCCACGACGATAGCGATGATCGCATAGACCATCATCTTCTTCGCGCTGTCGGTCTTCGCCTCGTCGCCGCCGGCGACGAGATAGAGGATACCGGCGATCACGAACGAAATGATAGCTCCGATACCGAGAAGCATCATGAGCCAATACATGATATTGACGAGAATCTGACCGAACGACTGTTCCGTCATTCCGGCCGTCTGGGAGACCGTCTGATACTGGGTATTGCCCGTATCGAAGGTTCCGAACCCGCTCGTCGGGGTGTTCTGTGCCAACGCGATGACAGGAGAGACGAGCACAGCTGCAAACGAAATCATGACTATCTTTTTCAAGAATTTCATATGTTCACCTCCTTTCAGTTATCTTTTTATGTTTGACTGTCTTCGAACGCCGTTATTATACCATGACCGTCAACTGACGGACAGCGACAAGAGATACGAGCACCAAAAACAGACCGAGAGTGGAATATGCCATCATTTTTTTAGCCTGCTCCGCTCGCGCTTCGTCCCCTCCCGAAAAAAAATACATGAATCCCGACGCGATGAGGGCGACCAACGCCACGACACCAAACAGCGAAAGCGTCACCTGAAGGGCGCGCATAAAGACCGTCTGGAGAGACGGCGCATCATCGATAACCCCTGCCGCGAGCACTGACGGTATGAAACTCATAGATCGATCACTTCAAAAGAATAAAGATCTGATTTCCGGCCGCCGCCAGTGCCTGATGTATCGTCGCATCGCCACGATTCACGGATTCGATGGCCTCGGCAAGGGCCGCCTCCGCCTTATCGACTTCTCCGACCCGCCAACTTTTCGCTATGAGGTTTCCGTACGCGAACGGACCGAGCCACGTATCTTTTTTCTCCTCTTCGATCAGGTCGCGCCGAGCGGAAGGCTGCTTGGTCGCATCGAGATAAACCTTCGCGGGGTCGTCTTTGATATCCACGACGACGGAGAACTGCGTATCCAGAAAATTCCTGAGGGTGATCTTCTTTTCCGGATGCGGCATCGTGAGATACCGAAGCATCTGCCACGATTCGCGGATCCGCAGATCGTTGTATTTATCCACTGGAAACTTCGGCGTTACATTTTTAACGACCTTCGGATTCCGGTTCTTAGCGACGACAAGGACCCAGTAGTTCGACATATTTACCGGGGGTCTCCCGGAAAACTGCGGGAGTGGCGCGACACCGAAATTAAGCTTCGCGTTCTTTTTCCTGATCGTATCGAGATTCCAGGAATAATTGATCGTCATGGCGAGATTTCCCTCGTAAAAGGCATCCAGGGAATAGTGCTGCTTCGGGTTCCAGGAGTAATACGGTGAGTTCGCACGCGCGAATTGGGTATAGAAATCCAGGGACTGCTTCATCTGCTCGGACTGAACCTGCACATTGTCATAGAACCCGTCACGACCGATCTGAAGACCCTCCTGCATCGCGATCGCAAGCAGGACATCGGTAGAACGATTGATATTTTTCGCGGTTCCCATCGAGGCGCCAGACTGCCTGATATTGCCATAGGAATCGATCGAGTTCAGCAACCTGACATCCTGCAGGAATTCCTCCCACGTGGCGGGCGGCGTGGAAATGCCGGCGGCATTGAGGAGATCCTTATTGTAGTAGAGCGCGAGCGAATCCAAGGCAAGCGGCATGCCGTATATCTTCCCGTCGACGATCAGGTCATTTACCGTGACGTCGGCGAACGCGTCCCGAAATTCCTTCTCGGTCACCATATTATCCGGAGCCGATTCGATCAGATTCTTGAAAAGAGGAATCCAGGCGTTGCGGATCAGGAACACGTCCGGGCCGTTTCCTTCCGCGAACGCCGACAGGAGATCCTCGCGATACGTCTCCTCGGTCTTCTTCTTATACGTGACGCCTCCGATATGGGTCTCGTTCAGCTTCTCGTATGGGGCGAGCGCATCCCCGTATGCCAGGGAGTCATCGAAAATCCCCCACATTTCGAGATCGATATTGTAGGATGGAGGAACTGCCTTGCCACAACCCGACAATGACACGGCTGTCAGGATCACCGACACGAGCAGGAAAGGCTTCTTCATCTTTTTTCCCATAGCGTTGTCTATTTCGTCACGAGAAACGCGTAATGAAACGCGCCGACGGGAATATCGGTCACTTCCGAGAAGCCAACTCCCAACAGGAGCTTCTTCATATCTTCGGGCGACACGCGCGTACCCGACTCCGGACCGACCTTGCTCCCCGACTCCGGATTCCATTCCATGATCAGACCGTGTCCGGCGGGTCGAAGCACGCGATGCATCTCGCGGAGAATCACGTCTTTCTTGTCGTTCTGGAAGAGCATATCCTTGGCGACCACCCAATCGATGCTACTCGGCGCGAGACCGGAACCGTTCTCCTTTTCAAGATTCTCACGTTTCGTCTTTATGTTCCTGAGACCGAACATCTTTGCTTGACTTTCCATCGCCTCAAGCGCGGACGGGAGAATATCTATGGCGATCACCTGTCCCTCGTCGCCGACCGCTTTTGCGAATTCTATCGCGAAATATCCCGCACCGCACCCGAAATCGGCGACGATGCCCTTGGGTTCGACGGGTAACGCGCGTATGACGGATTTCGGATCGACGAACGTGGAAGATGCTAACATACGCATTTCTATTTCGGTATTATATTTGCCTGAATCCTGCAGATATAGTACAACAATTGAGGATGAAATGAAAGAGAAAAGGAGAGGTGACCGAGCGGTTGAAGGTACCGCTCTCGAAAAGCGGCAGGCCCGAAAGGGCCTCGAGGGTTCGAATCCCTCCCTCTCCTCAAAAACGAATGATGTCCCGATCCATTCGGGGCATCATTCTTAATATTTAAGAAGAAGCGGGACCCGAAAAGTATTTCCCGAAGCGGAAGATTTCGCATCGGGAAACCCTGTTCCGGAGAAATCCGGCCTTTTCGCGGATGAGGTAAGGCGGATCGTTTGCTTCGGATATTTTCGAATCCGTTCAAGTCAGGAACGGGTTCGAAAGCCTGGCGATTCATCCGTGAAAGAATAGTCGAGGCCACGACCTCCGGCGGAATATACGAGTTCGCATCTCTCGAGAATTCAAGTTGAACCCATGAATCATCAAAGGCAAACTTATTCGGGGAAATACGAAGGATCCGGAAATCGGATCTTTGCGATTATCAATTTCACTTTCCTGGTAGAATATTTCATGCTATTATGAAACATAAATGGCTATATGAAGCCAAATAAAAAGTAATATTGTCACTATGTCACAGAAGAAGATAGCGGACCTGTTCAATTTCACCGGTAAAACGGTAGTGGTGACAGGCGGAGCAAACGGCATCGGTTACGGCATAGCAAGGAGATTCGTCGAGGCGGGAGCGAACGTCGTGATCTCGGATATCAATGAAGGCGTCGGCATCGCCAAGACCGAAGCTCTGGAATCTGAATTCGGAACGAAAACACTGTTCGTAAAAACCGACGTTTCCTCGGAAGAAGACGTGAAAGCGCTCGTCGAAAAGACGCGTGAGACGTTCGGCAGCCTCGATGTGATGATCAATAACGCGGGAATCTTCCCCACCTCGCCAGTCCTTACCATGGAAGTCGGCTTCTGGGACAAGGTGCAGGCGGTAAACGGCCGCGGCGTGTTCCTCGGTTGCCGTGAGGCGGCGAAGGTGATGGTCGAGCAGGGAAGCGGGGCGATCATAAACATCGCGTCGATCGATGCGTTGCATCCGAGCATGGTCGGACTCGCGGCCTATGACAATTCCAAACACGGTGTCTGGGGCTTTACCAAGAACCTCGCACTCGAGCTCGCCCCGCACAAGATTCGCGTAAACGCGATCGCTCCCGGAGGCGTGGCGACTGAGGGTGTCGCAGCCATGAGCTCCGGCGCGCCCTCCATGACGGACGAGCAGATGAAGGCGTTCCTCTCGGCGATCCCGATGGGACGCTATGCCGAGCCCGACGAGATGGCGACCGTCGCCCTCTTCCTCGCGAGCGATGCCGCGAACTACATGACCGGCTCCATCGTCGTCGCGGATGGCGGATCGCTTATCGCCTAGGTGACAGCGGACACTGTCGATTCACTCACATTCGAACGCCCGAAAAGCCTGCTCGATTCAATCCGGCAGGCTTTTGTGTAATCTATTGACCGATTTAGTCCTATATGGTATATTCTCATGAATGGTTTTTTTATAATCCATAATGAAGGAGGGCTGGCATGCGATTTGCGGAGGAGGTAGGGAACATACCGACATTCGGTCTCGAAGACGGTGTCGCTGAGACGATCGGGCGGATACGGGTCCTGTTGAAAACATCGACCAGACCGGTCATCGGACTGATTACCGGAGGAACGTCTTCCGGGAAAACGAAGTTCGTCGCGGAAAAGGTCTGTGCCGCTTTCGGCGACCAGGCACTCCGCCTGCCGATGGACGACTATTACCGCGGCGCCTCGTTCATGAAAGAAGAGGCTGCCCGCGGTAACATTCTGAACTACGACCAGCCAGAGGCGGTAGACATCCCGGGAGTGGCGACGGATGCACGTTCGTTTCTCGATGGAAAGCCTATCAGAAAACGCGTCTACGGATGGGACGGCGTCTCGAAAATAACGGAGGAATTGATCTGGCCGAAACCGGTCGTAATCATCGAGGGAATTTTCGCGCTCAACGAGGAAATCCAGGCGCTGGGAGATATCCGCATATTCGTGGATATCGGTAGACACGGTCAGCTGTTACGGCGTCTCCTCAGGGATGTCGTCGAGCGGGGCGATCAGGCACCGAACGGTATCCTCCGTTATTTCACGGGAACGGTCATCCCGATGCACGAACTGCACGTTCAGCCAAGCATCAGGAATGCCGATCTTATCATCAGGAACGAATACGACCCGTTCACGGAGGCATGGCGATCGGGCACGGCGGAGAAACAGCTGAAATTCAAGGTACCGGACATCGATACGGAAAAGATCCGACGGACCGGATCGGAATTCCTCGGAGCTACCGAACAGATAGACAAATACCGGGATCTGCCGGACGGACGACTGGGAGTCACGGGAGAATCGATCAGGATTCGGGAGGTGAACGGGAAATTCATCTTCGGATACAAAGGACCCCGTGCGAAATCAGACTGCCGCAAGCGTCCGAAGTTCGAGTTCGAAATCGATAAGGCGACGAAGGATCAGCTCTCGGGGCTGTACACGCGTCTCACGCAGACGGTCATCAAATCCCCGCGGCTCCTGTACGGCATGGACTCGTTCATCTTCTCGGTTGATGAGGTGTATTGCCGTTACGGGAACGGTCCGCGTACGTTCCTTGGAAAATTTCTTGAAATACGCGTAGGAAATGATCCGCGAAGCTATGAGGCGGTCGACCGATTCCTCGACTCGCTCGGTCTGGAAAGAAAGGATGCCATTCTCATGGCCTATTCCGAAATGTGAACGTGATCCCGGGGACAAACAGTTCCCGGGATTTTTTTATACATCGGGGTCTTGCCTGAATGATAAAACGTCCTATAATCAGTAGGTGTGAAATTTCACGACGTTCCCACCATTTAATCACGGCGGCGGATCTGCCGTCACGAAAACTATGGAAAACAAGAAAAAGATGCTCGTAGAGCTCAACCGGAAACACTCCGATATGTTCATGAGCCAGCGACTGGAACGGGAACTCTACCTCGCGAAACACCCGACGAAGATTCTCGTCTTCAAGTGCATGGACGGCCGAATCCACATGCCATCCGTCACACACACGCCGCTCGGCATTATGCGCCCGTACCGGAATATCGGCGGGAAATTCGACCTCGGCTGGCCGCTCCTCAACGAATCGTTCGACCGCTCGGTGATGAAGGCCGTCGCGCATGGCAACCGGGTACTCGTCATCGTCACCTATCATTTCTCTGCGGGAGACGAACACCGCGGATGCGCCGGATTCAAATACGACTGTGCCGAATCGAAACGGTTCACCGAGAATTTCCGCCAACAGATCTCCAGAGTCTACGGCGAGGGAAACGGGGTCGTCGTCCCGATTCTCGTCGGGCTCGAAACAGACAAGGACGCGCTCATCTTCCATGGGGAAAACGGCGATACCCTCGACGTATCGACCATCAAAGACGTTTCCGAGGAACATCTTCGCACGACATTCAGGTCTCTTTATCCTTCCATGCCTGACCGTATTCTGAACGACTTGCTGCCACTCGTGAAGGGAAACGTGGAGCATGTTGCGGAGACGGGAAGCGGGAAACCGGTCGAGGACCTGGTGCACGGCGAATGGATACTCGCCGTAGGAAAGGGCTTCGACTGGCTCCATACCCCGAACATGGCCATGATTGTCGGACCCTATGATCCGAACATCGGAGAACCGATTACGACAGCGGCCGGAATCATCAAGTCGAACCTCGAGGCCGGACGGACCTCAGGCGGTTTCGTCCTCCTTTCGTCCGCAATCTATTCCGACGCCGCGGAAAAGGTTCGGGCGAAAGAACGGTCCCTCTATCTCAACCGCCTTTCCCAGGAGATCGTACGGAAGAATTATCCCGAGATGACAGACCTTATGCACTCCATGGCCGTCATTCTCGATTCCGAGACGATGCGCATGGAATCGGTCGAGTGATCATTCGTCCGGTCTTGACAGACGGTCTCGGCGGGAGTACAAAAACAGGTGTCACGCCTGTTTTTTTGTTACATTAATAAATTCAAATCGACAATCATACGGCTCGGGAGGGCCGACATATGTTTTGGGAACAGGAACAATACCCATGGGGAGACATGACAAACCCGGAACGGATCGGTCTGCTCCGCGACATAGTATTCCCGAGGTATTCCGAGATCTTCGTGAGCCATGAGCCGGAACGGAAAGCGATCCGGGAAAAGTACAATGTCGCGGGCACACTGAAATTCTGCAGCGACCCGCGGATCGGTCTTGAGATACTCGGCATCTACGATGGGGAGCTCGGGATCAAGCGAGGCATCGGAAGCGTCGTGCCGGATGCTGACCCGCTCTATCGGGCCATCTTCTCGAGACTCCTCGACAAACATGAGGACAGACGCCTGGACCATCTATACGTCCAGTCCTGGCATTTCTCGGAAAGCGACAAACACAAATGTTGTGCGGGACAGCATTACGACAGGGATACCGCTGAGAACTCGGGGAAAGCGGAGGTGGAGAAGATGAGAGGTATCTATCGTACCAAACGGTTCGTCTACCCGATACTGATCGGAATCGAAACGGACAGGGGCGAGGTCACTTTCCACGGATACGACGGTTCGACGTTGAAATGTTCCGAGGCATCCCATATGACGGATGACGAGATTTATCTCCGTCTCCACAGGATGTACCGGGACTCGATTTACAAGAAACACCTGCCGGAATCCCTCAAGCTGTATATACTGGACAGACTCATCAGGGGAAACATCCGGTACATGGCCGGAAGACACGCCGAAACGAGCTCCGTACTGCAAAAGCAGCACCAGTTCGTGCTCGGATTGGGCAGCGGGTTCTTCACAATCCCAAGGGGACGGGTTCTCATCATCCCACCATTCCCGATGGACAAGAAGGCGGAGCTCCTCAAAGGGGCCGAGCTAATAAGGAAAGTGCTCAAGTCGAAAAGGATCAGGCCGGAAAACGGGTTCATCCTCTCAACCTCTACCATGTTCGACAATCCGGATGACGAATCGTGGGCAGCCGAGGAATCGCTTCGACTTATGGATTTCGCGGCAAAAACGCTCGAGAAGGAAGTACCCGACCTGTACGAAATCATGGGTCGTATGCCCCTCATCCTGGACAGGACGACCCGGGAAACGACGATCATCGGCTGACAAGAACAACCGAAAGGGAACCATCGCGTTCCCTTTCTTTTTATATCCGAAGGAAATTTTTCCTTTACATGCCCACATTCCCGTGATAGGCTTGGGGTGCCTATTTTCCCCATATGGAAGGACTGTTTTCCCCTTCATCGGCCATTTTGTTCGCACTCGGCGCCTCAGGGTTCGCCGTGTTGTCTTTCGCGTTGTCTCTTACGCTCTTCCTGCGCATACGGCACATGAAACGGGATCTCTCATCGTTCCTTTCCGGCAAGGACGGAGAGAATCTCGAGGCGCTCATCCTCAAACAGGAAAGCGATATCTCCGCGCTCAACGGAGAAATAAAGAATCTCTATGAGGCTGCGGAAGAATTGTACCTCCTCGGGCAGGAAAGTATCCACCGGACGGAAGTGGTACGATTCAACCCATTCAAGGAGGTCGGCGGAAATCAGAGTTTCGTCATCGCATTTCTGAACGGGCGGAATACCGGCTTCGTCCTCTCCTCCCTGCATACGCGCGAGGGAACCAGAATCTACGCGAAGCCCGTCTTGAACGGAGCCGAAACCGATGGACATCCCCTTTCGAAAGAGGAAAAATACGCGATCAGCCTGGCAGCGAAAAAACGCGTAGGAAAGGAAGACGGGGCGAAGTAGAATTACATCGGACTAATACCAGAGTATACGAACCACTATGAACGAACCGGAACAGAAGAAAGTCGTCGCCATACCGGCAACCATCACCGTAAAGGCCTTTTCCGACGCACTCGGACTCCCCGTCACTCAGGTCATGACGGAACTCATGAAGAACGGCATCTTCGCTACCATCAACGAGGAAATCGATTTCGACACCGCGAGCATCATCACGTCCGACCTCGGTATGGAGGCCGTTCCCTCCGTCGAGTCCGGCGACGGTGAAAAACCGCTTACGCTCGAGGATATGCTCGATATCTGTGCCAAGGAAAAAGAATCGGACAAACGTCTCGATCCGCGGGCACCGATCGTCACCATCCTCGGTCACGTCGATCACGGCAAGACGACACTTCTCGACACGATCCGCAAGGCGAGTGTGGCGACCGGAGAGGCGGGTGGCATCACCCAACACCTCGGCACCTATCAGGTGAAGAAACGCGGTAAACTCATCACGTTCATCGACACTCCCGGACATGAGGCTTTTTCCGCGATGCGCAAACGAGGTGTCTCCATAGCGGATATCGCCATCCTCGTCGTCGCGGCAGATGACGGGGTCCAGAAACAGACCAAAGAAGTGATCACCTATCTCAAGGAACGCGGACTTCCCATCATTGTGGCCATAAACAAGGTCGACAAACCGGATGCGAACATCATGCGCATCAAGCAGGAGCTTGCCGAAAACGATATCCTCATCGAGGAATGGGGAGGGAAGATCCTCTGTTCGGAAATCAGTGCCAAACAGAATATCGGCATCGACTCGCTCCTCGAAAACGTCATCCTCGTCGCGGAGGTGGAGGAATTCTCATCAGACGCGAAGCGAAGCGGGCTCGCCGTCGTGCTCGAATCACATCTCGACAAACAGAAGGGGCCGGTCGCCACTACCCTTGTCCGGACGGGAACACTCAAGGTCGGTCAGGATATTATCGCTGGATCGGTCTTCGGTCGCATCCGACGCATGGAAAACTACGCGGGGAAAAGCATCGAGACCGCGGGACCTTCGACACCGGCCGTCATCTACGGTTTCGGCGACACTCCGAAGGTAAACGACGTCATCTCGGTCGCAAGCGGAAAGGCATCGGCACGCTCCAGATCGGAACGCGTCCAGACAACCGCAAAATCACTCATCCGTGCCAAGTCCGACGAGGAAGGGACTGATGATATCAAACGGCTTCCTTTCGTGCTCAAAGCCGACGTGGAAGGATCGCTCGAGGCGATAGAACAGATTCTCGGGACCGTAACGCACGAAGAAGTCGCGCTCGAGGAAATCTCTTCCGGCGTGGGTGCCATCACCGAGTCCGACGTGAAGATGGCGGAAAGCGCAGGCGCTGTCATCTTCGGATTCAACGAGGAACCGACCGCGGTAGCGCGACGTATGGCCGAGAAGGCCGGTGTTCCGATTGAGACGTTCGGCATCATCTATAAGCTCGTCGATCGCGCCAAGGAACGCCTGTCCGAACTTCTCCCACCGGAAACCGTCCGGACGGATCTCGGGACCCTCTCCGTCCTTGCGGTATTCAGGACCGGCAAACGCGATCAGATCATCGGCGGACGTGTCGGCAACGGAAAGATATCCAAGGGAGCGAAGATCGATATCCGTCGCGGCGATGAGGTCGTCGGAAAAGGCGTCGTCGCCAATCTTCAGCAGAACAAACAGAACGCCGAGGAAGTCGGTCAAGGCAACGAATGCGGCGTGGTCTTCGAGGGAAACGCGAAAGTCCAGGAGGGAGACACTCTCCTCGCCTATCGCGAGGAAACCCGACGACGGACGCTCTAGATCGCGAACCATTCTTTTTTTCACGACCGTCATATCGTTCAAAAACAGAATCAGTCTTTTTTCGTTATGGATTATTCCGTCATTCCCGTTCCGGTTCTCACCGTCCTTGATACCTTGAAGAACAAAGGCTTCCGCGCGCATGTCGTCGGCGGTTGCGTTCGCGATCTTCTCCTCGGCCGGGAACCGAAGGATTGGGACATTACGACCGATGCGAAACCGGATCAGGTACTCGAAAGTTTCCCCGATAGTTTCTATGAGAACGATTTTGGAACGGTAGGAGTGAAGGTGGAGCCCTTCCACAAGGAAGGCCGCCCGGACCGGGAACATGATGTCATCGAAGTGACCACGTATCGCGCGGAATCCTCGTATTCAGACCGGAGACGGCCCGACCAGGTTTCCTTCGTTTCCAACCTGACAGAGGACCTCTCCCGAAGAGACTTCACGATGAACGCGATCGCGCTCGAAGTCACGGAGCCGGCTTCGCCGTCAGGAGCCAGCCGGGAAATCGACATCATAGACCCCTTCCATGGTCAGGAAGATATCCGACAGAAGATGATCCGTACCGTCGGAAATCCCGAACAACGGTTCGGCGAGGATGCGCTCCGTATGATGCGTGCGGTCAGGTTATATGCGGAGCTCCGGGAACCCGGCACGGACACGGCTGACAATTGGGTTATCGACTACCCGACCGTACAGGCGATCCGGAAACACGCGCAGCTTCTCTGCCACGTGTCCCGTGAGCGCATCCGTGATGAGTTTTCACGGATTATCGTTTCCGGAAATCCGTCCGAAGGCGTCGAACTTCTTCGGACAACCGGTCTCTTGCACGATATCATCCCGGAGCTCGAGGACGGTGTGGGAATCGGACAAAATCTGCATCACAAGTATGAGATATACGAACACAATCTGCTCGCCCTCCGATACTGCCCGTCGACAAAGCTCGATGTCCGACTCGCTTCACTCCTGCATGATGTCGGAAAACCGAGAACGAAACGGGGTGAAGGTTATCGTTCGACGTTCTATAATCACGATCACGTCGGTGCCCGCATGACGAAGGATATTTTACGACGGCTCCGATATCCCGTTTCGATTATCGAACGGGTCACGCTTCTCGTGGACAACCACCTCTTCTACTATAACGTCGGAGAGGTGACGGAAGCCTCGGTAAGACGGCTTATCAAAAGGGTCGGCCTTGAAAACATGAGGGATCTCATGGCCGTGCGCATCGCCGACCGTCTCGGTTCCGGAGTACCGAAAGCGAAGCCATACAAACTCCGTCATCTCGAATACATGATCGACAAGGTCTCCAACGATCCGGTCTCCGTGAAAATGCTCGCGATCGGCGGAAGCGACCTCATGAACGATCTCGGGATCGAACCGGGTCCGAAGTTGGGAGCCGTTCTCGATGTCCTGCTTTCGGAGGTGATAGGGGATCCGTCACTCAATCTCCGTGATTCGTTGCTGGCGCGCGCGAAATCACTCTCCAAGGAAGATATCGACACGCTCCGCGAACGGGCAAGGGAGGTCATCGAAGAAAAGAAGGAGGAGGATGATCGTGACATCAGAAGCCGTCACAGGGTCGCAAAATAAAAGTAATTTCAAAGGGACAGCTCCGGGACTTCCCTTTTTCAGGAAACCTGCTAGAATGGGTCCTATCGTGGGAATGAGCGGGTTTCAGCTTCCCATAACGACAATCGGAGTGTGGTATAGTGGTATTACGCACGATTCGGGTTCGTGTAATCCGGGTTCGATTCCCGGCACTCCGACACCATTTGAATTCGGGAATAGCGTCCGATCACGCCATTTACGATACTCCTTACCGAAAGGCCATGAAGATATCCGTGACGAACCCCTCCAGCAACGCTCTGACGCTTCTTAGGCGGGCAGGATACGTTTTTCAACGGCGTGAAGGGGAAGAAATGAGCTTCGTCCGGGAACTCGCACGATCAGGATTCCCCCGCTTCCATGCCTACGTCAAAACGGAAGGATCGGACGTATTAATCAGTTTTCACCTCGATCAAAAGCGGGAAACGTACGGAGAATCCACCCGCCATCACGGCGAGTACGAGGATGATGGACCATTATCCGAAGAAGCGAGAAGGATGTTACCTATTCTCGGTACCGGAGCAACAATCAGGTAACGGATTGAGGCCGATGTGGTGAAATTGGTAGACACGCATGGTTTAGGACCATGTGCCGCAAGGCGTGCGGGTTCGAGTCCCTCCATCGGCACCGAAAAAACCCCGGCTTCGGTCGGGGTTTTTCTCATTCTATGGTTTCTGTCTACAATCGTTTCGACCGGACATTCTCCCGCTGGACAATGGAGGATTCCGGTATCAACGAGAAGACGAATCCCACCGTGAACAGAAGCAGCGCCGAAGTCAGTATCATTCGTATCCCGAAAACGACGAATGGGGGGACGTAATTCGATATCGCGGCAAGAAAACGATTGGTCGGACTACCGGCGACGACAACAGCATCCGCGTTCTCGACGGTCTCGACACGCGCATCCTTCGTCGTCTCGACTTCCGAGGAACCGAGCGCGTCGATGTTCCACAGGTTAAGTAACGCGAGTCGTTTCTCGGCAGGCTGAACGATCTTTCCGCTGAAATGTACGAAGTTCGCATCTCCAACGACGGTCTCCCTCGGCGGAACATACGATATCTGCATAATTCCCGAGTCTGCGACCGCTACGCCATCGACGGTCCACGCATGTGACGACAGATACTTCGCAGCGTATCCCGGCAATGTCGTTGCCTGCATCACGATGGATCCTCCGGGATACATCTGAAATATCTCATCACTGTATTCATCGTTCCTTGTACCATTTAGTTCCGTGAATGTCCCGACATATTTCGCCCACAACGCGTTTTCATCGAGAGTATCAATGAGTATTTGCGGATTGACGATCTGGAAAACCCGTGAAAGCGAGACTGCCCTCCCGGTATCGGTACTGACCGCATCCATCCTTATCGTATAGGTTTCGCCAGGCTCACCGGTCACCGCGAAGAACGCGGTATCGCCTGCCGCGTTCGTCCCGCCCGCCCCGCAATTATTCGGGGATAGGGTGGCGGAACAGTTCAGCGAAGCCCCGTTTATCGTCCAGCTTATGTTCCTATAATCGGCCATATCATCGACATTGACTCCGATGATTTCGTTTTTCAGGACACGACACGCGACCCGATTCAGATTTTCCTGAGCTTGGGCCTGTGACGTGGGATTTGGATAGTAGAGATTGCAGATCCTGTCATCCAATGCAACGTGGGAAGTAGCACCCGCCGAGGTCGCAGTAGTGGTATAGACGTCGATTTTCTTATCCGTGTTGGATATCTTGACGACGACATCACTTTGTCCCTGCGGCCTTGCGACCGCATTATTGGCAACGGTACTCCCACTTTCAGTAACGGCCGTATATGTATTCGCGGAATAATTTTCACTCACCCGCGTGGTAATGCGCATATAGACCGGATCCTGATTCGAGAAAGCGCCAAGTATCTCATCACCCATGTTGAGTGAGATACCGATGGAACTGAGTCCGTTCTGAGATATCGCCTGCGTAGTCGAATTCGGCAGGGTGATAAGTCTTGCCGCCGTAAGCAGCCCCGCATTTTCGAGCTCCGATGTCACATCCACCCAGCCACTGATAGGATTGCCACTGAGCTCGACCGTCCATGAATACAATATTTCCGACGCGCTTTTCGACGAATTATCCAATGATGCCGATGCCGTAACCATATCGCCGCCTATCCCCTCGTCGTTGTCGTTTACGGGGTTCTCAGGTGATGCGACGACTGACACGTCGATTTTCTTAGACGAACCCGATTCCGAGTCCATCGGATCGACAAGGTTCGCCACAAGACAATCATCGAAGTCACCCTGGTCGAGATTGGTCGTCGGAAAAGTAACGTCGTAACCATGAATATTCTCCGTATAACTGCCGATACTCCGTATTGGACATTTCTTGTTTTTTGAAAAGGCCCACATATCCATCATCGAGGAATCGTCGTGCTTCGTCGACACCATGGACTTTCCCTCCACGACCACCCCTATTTGGTCACCGGTCTGGTAGTTCCATTTAATCGTATCCCGCCCGAGACCGACCGCGTTCGCCTCATCCTTATTCCCGTTTCCGCTCGTATCCGGGTCGTGCGGGTTGGTTCCCCACGCCCTTTCGTCATCGATTCCGAATGTTCCGTCCGGCCCGCCGACCTGATCGCCTCCGTTCGGCGTATCCGGGAAAAGATGAATGCAACCATTCTCAAGTTCATAAAAGGCTCCGCTACTCGCATCCTGCATATAGCACCAGTCATCGGTCGTATCCACTTCCAATTCGCCTCCGAACTGAGCCCGGTATCCGTCGCTGTCCGTGTCACCGTCGTAAACGAACCCGTTACTGTCCGCCCCATCCGTCACGAGAATGCGGGAAGCCGCGACTTTCCAATCATTCACAGTAATGCCGCCCCGGCCGTCCTGTTCACAATAGTCAGGCACTCCTCCTCCGCCACCGATCTCACAACCATTGCGTTTCAGATACCAGGTATAATAAAGCTGAGACTCATTCGGATTTGAGAAGTATGCCGGAAATGCCTTTGCGGTTATCTTCTCCCCGTCCTTGGGATCGGACGGGCTGAAAAAAATGGTCACCTGCGGGGCATCACCCTTGTTTTCCGTCACATTGAAACCCTCGCCATAGTTTCTGACGACCGCCGGGTCGATATGATACCGCCTCTCGATATCCGATGCCACCTGGTTGGCGGAAGGAATGGAAAGCGCGAAAACGTTCTCGGACGAAATCCACGGTGAAAGAACCAGTGACAACGCGATGACCACGAACCGCGCCGACTTTTTCCTCAATCTGTTCATATGGTTTTGATTATCGTTTTTCGACACTTTCCGTCTCAATACGGTGATGATGAATGGAATCATGTAACTTTTCTAGCGACCGAACAGCAGAAACAATACATCGGCGAGAAACAACGTGACCCATCCGGAAAACCAGGAATAGTATATCGACCGGGTATGATACGCAACGAAGCCGGATGAAAGCGCGGCGAACATCATCGGGACATATTCCCAACCGAAACCGTCGGGAACGACGAGAAAGGCGATGAATAACGCCGCCTGCAGGAACACGGACATGATTCCGGACCGGGTCAACCAAGAAAGCATCACGAGGCCGCGAAAAAACACTTCGTAAAGAAATGCTATCGTACCGACGAGAAACACCTCATACAGGACAAAGAAAGGAAAGGAGCTCTGTATGAAGGCAGGCAGTGAGTATCCGGTTTTCGCATCGGTCATCTGCAGCAGCATATACCAGATAGACACGATGGGGACGACCGCGATCGGTACGGACAGGAATCCGAGTTTCCGAACACTCCCCGAAAAACCGATCGATGGTAGCGGTTCCTTGAGCACGACCAGGACGTACGCCATCGGAAGAAGCAGGAAGAAAGCGATGCCCAAAACGATGGCCTGCACGGAACCGTTCACTCTCGGATCCGTCGGAAAAAGACGGAAAGACACCAGGGTCGCCACCACGAGTAGCCCCGTTGCCAGAAACCGTCTCATATTGAAAGCTGGAAGGGGAAATGCGCTCATAATCTTTCTGATTATTATAACGTTTATTGTCATTTTTGAAAAATCCGCACGACCGGGGACCAGCGGCTCACATTTGCTTCGACTTATTTCTCAACTGCTTCAGGAGAAACGACACGAGAAACGACTGAAGGGGGAGCAGATTCACAACGGGTATTCCTTCCACGGCCCACACGGCGATTACGATACCGACACGTTTGATCAGGAGATCCCTTTTTTCCTTCGCCGATATGTTCTTCGAGTTCGTATCAAAAATGATGACGACGATCTGTCCCACATCGAGCCCGGCCGAGACCATTGACGCTATACCTGGAAACCATCCGGATAAGAAATCCAGAACGTCGTCGGTCCCGCCGATCAGACCGACCAGCATCTGTGCCGTGAAAGTCATTTCCGATGGATCCGCATTTCCCGAAAAAGACGGGTCAGGGGGCGCTATTTCGGACGATTGCGCAGTAAGTCCCGCACTTCGCTGTTCTTCCCAGGACGGGTATTTCGTCGCGCGTCTCGGTCTTCCCTCCTGACCCTGCGATTCAAGGCCCTGCCGAGCCAGAGCGGCACTCGTCGCATTCGTCGCACCGCGATCGCGGATATTCAACTGTTCGGGACGTATTTCCGAAACGCCGCGCGGCGTCTTCCGAAGAGGACCGCCTGCGGTACGTGAGTCTACCAACGCCTTCCCGTCGAGCTCCGCATGACGAGACAGCATAGCAGAATCCGCCAGACGGTTCTCGTTCGAATCCGCCGCCATAGCGTCCATGGCCAACGCGGCGGTCACGGCATTTCTTCGATCGAAGCTTCGATTATCCGATCTCACCGATCGGATATCCGACATGGTACCATCGGGTCTCACGAAAGAACCACTCCGTGAGCGATCCGTTTCAACTGTCTTCCTTTCAAGAGTATCTTTGCTTTGCATAGAAAACCGGGCGACTCGCATTTCATACGTACCAGCGCTATCCCCTTACCGGTACCGCACGAGGCTTCGTGAAAAGCCTACATGTGACCGGACGACACCGGCTTACGCCCCGACCCCCTGGTCGAATTCCCTTTTCGCCTCCTCGATCTCGAGAAGCTGCCGTGGATCGGAAGTGATGACCTGATCCTCACTGTACGAGGCGATAACCTTGATAGCGACGTGCTTTGTTCCCGCGAAAAAGATACCCTCGCCGACATTGGATTCAAGCAGGAGAAATTTCTCGTGATCGGTAAGATAGAACAGGTCCGCGATGAGGTCGATCGAAGCCGGAGACTGTTTGAGCAGGAGTTGGATCGACGAGTTCGTGACTATCGGTTTCCCATACCTTGAAGCCATGAAATCACCGACGTCCTGCGTGATGGTCGTAAGTCCCGTGAAATATTTCCGGCATCGTTTCGCGATACCGAACATGAACGCGGCGGCGTCCTCGTTCTGCATCATGATCCATGCCTCGTCGACGACGACCATGCGCTGCTTCATCTCGACACGTATCTCATTCCAGATATATTGCAGGATGACATACATCGCGATCGGTCGAAGCTCGCTTTCGAGGTCGCGGATATTGAACACGATCAGCTGCCGGTTCAGGGATACGTTCGTCTGATGATTGAGGAATCCTCCGAAGACCCCCTCGGTATACTGTTCGAGACGGGCCGCAAGGGATTCCGCCCCCTCGATATTCCGGAGCACCGCATACAGGTCCGCCATAGTCGGAAACGAAGCGGCATCGAGCGTCCGGAAGTCCGTCATCTCGGTGATATCGCGGATGGCATACGTCTCGCGTATCGACCGATCGAGTACGGAGTCTTCCTCGGGAGTGACGGCCCCGAGCATAAGATGCAGTAGACCGATAAGATTCGCGACGTGACTGCGGAATATCCCCTCGTCATCGTCGGTCTTTCCGATCTTCGGGAGGTCGAACGGATTAAGGTGCGCGTCGGAAGCGAGTGAGATGTCGAGAAACGTACCGCCGACCGTATCGCAGAGGTGCTTATATTCCATTTCCGGATCGATGATGATGACGCTCGTCCCGAACATCATCGAACGCAGGATCTCAAGCTTGATAGTGTAACTTTTTCCGGCGCCGGATTTCGCAAAGACGACCATGTTGGCGTTCTCCATCCGAAAACGGTCGAACAGAATGAGCGAGTTGTTATGCCGATTGATACCGTAGAGGATACCCTCGTTCGACGAAAGGTCCGAAGATACGAACGGGAACGTCGTGGACAGCGGGGATGTATTGAGGTTATTCGCTATATCGAGCGTATCCATACCGAGCGGACGGGTCGAGATATACCCCTGATCCATACGGAGAATCGCGGGTTTCGTGAAAACGAGCTGAGCTTCGAGGAGTCCTTCGATATTCCGCGAGATCTCATTGAGTGCCTTCTCGTCGGAAGCGTATACGGTCATATAGAGACCGAACCGGAAAAATTTCTCGGTCCCCTGCTGCAGTCGGTCGCGAAGTTCTTCGATATTCTCGAGTGCTGCTTCAAGCATCGGATCGCGCACCTTCCCACCTTCCGATTCGATACCGATCTGCGTCCGGACATGCGTCTCGGATGCGCGTAATTCCTTCATGATTTCCCTTGTATCGACGGGGTGGATAAGAAATCCGACATCCATCGGGGTGTCGATATTCACGATCGGCGAGAACCAGTTCGTACCGAGATATTTCGGGTACGCAACTATGAAATGGGTCCTGCAAAGCACACCACCTACCTGAAAATAATTCGGGGTCACATGGATGGCCGGCGGTGCGATAAGATCCTTGAGGGATGCGGCCCCTTTCCGATACAATTCCCCCTCTTCGGACTTCTCGTGTTTCGCGAACTCCGGAAAGGGCAGATGAAACTTTTTGGCACCGGTCATTTTTTTTTGAATCACGCGATCGGCGGGAAGCGTCGCTGCCTGGGAAACGGATACCGACACCCCGGGAATCGCCGCCACGGGCGACTCATCATAGGTGATGGTCGGCGCCGGAACCGGATTCGAGACTGCCGGCTGCAAAGGAACTGATCGTTCATTTGTCCGAAACGACGAATCGTCGTCCGAAAGTGCGCTTGGCTGTTCGGAAACCCAGACAGATGCCGGCGGCAAAGGGGATGGGTCCACGCCCTGTGGCCGTGAAACGGGCGAATCGACCGGTGAGGAAACCGGGGCAGACGCAACGGTCGACCATGAGGAGTAGGTCGGGAATCCGGAAAATGCGCCCGGGGCGACCGAGCCGGCCGGTTGAGAGGAATATGCGGGAACCTCGGAGTAAACATCTTGGCCAGCCTGAATATCGGTCTGCCCGACTGGCGATTCGTTCCGCTCCGGTTCGATTGGAGATGTTTCGTCTGGCATAATTTTTCTTATCTTCCGGTAAGTTCCACCGACTCGATATTCTTGACTACTGCCGACGTGAACAGGGACGGATTATACGTGTTGTACAGCAGTTCGATAAGTTCCTCGGTTCCCAACATAGTCGTCCGGACCCCGGTACCCGAAAGTGCGGCCGCCACCTGTTCGGCCCGCTGGAACAATTGATTCTTATAGGTCTCGAATGTTTCGCCTCCGATGAACGTTTGTTTCGCCGGCTTGAAGATACCTTTCATCTTAGCCATGAAACCGCCTTCCACCGTCTCGGATGGTGCGAACGGCACGACGATATAGAATGATTTCGACATGATGTTCGACACTTCAGAAAGACTCTGAACGAAATTCTGGTACTCGGCGATCTGGAATCTGAGCAATTCGTTCTCCTGTATCTTCTCCTGTTGGTGGAGTTTCTCGAGATACGGCTCGATCCGGAATCTGCGCGAATGTACTATTATCTGGAGCGGGAAATCCAACGAATTAAGGAAGTTCTGATATTGCATGATGATGGCGTCCTGTTCATCGCTGGCCTTCAGGTCGAAGTTGATCGAGGAAACGAGCAATATGGCCCGCAGCGAACCGTTCCGAAGAACCATCACGCCGTCGCGGACCTCTTCCACGTCGACATATTTCTGCGTGCTCGCGGAATCGGATTCTTTTTTGTTTTTTGTAAGAAATTCCATGCTATTCAAAAAAACTGATTGATCCCGCCTCGTTTCCGATCTTCCGCATCGTCACCCGCGCCGCCCTACCTTTTGTCTACCAGCTGCGCCACTCGATGTATCTCTTCCGCCGTGATATGATGTTCCGCTTTTACCGCCCCGGAAGCACCGGTCCGATTCGGAACCATTTTCCGGACAGGAGTATTGGCAGACCTGCGCCACATCATGATTTTCGGCCGAAAAAGAAAGAAAAATCCGTAAATCACGAAGAGAATAAGCGGCTGCCCGTTCGGCTTGTAAAAAGCGAACAGCGAAAACACGATAACGATCGGCACGACGGCCACATACAGGCCCGGTCCGCCGCCGAATATGAGTCTCGCGACAAGAATCATCGCGCCCATCCCGATCATCCAGAGAAGCTGTTTCCCTGTGAGCGGCCCGGCGATCTTATCCTCGACGTCTATGAATTGCGGTACATTCGATATCATAGCACAAAATGGTTCTTCATTCCGAACGACAACCACTCACGGAAGCCGACTCCGTGATCCGGTAGCCCGTCTCGGATGCGGACAAACAAAATTCGTCATGGACGCTTATCCGCATCCCCTCCGCGAAGATCGACGACGCGACCGGATATGTCAGACGAGTCATCACTTCCCGTGTTTACGGGATGAATATGAAAGGGATTCCTCGGAGGTTCCGGCTCGACCATTCTGGCAGACGAATCGTTCCCGGTCCCATTGAATGGCGCAGCGGACGGAAGCGGCGCGGACTGAGACGGCCTCGAGTCGTGACGGATCGAAAGATTCCGATCGGATCCGAGTTCGACAGGTAGGGAATGCTTCGAGGAAAAGGATATATTTCCTCCCGAAGTGTCTTTCGAAACAGCATTTTCTTTCACTGCCGGACGCATGTTGCCGTCCCGCTGAAACGCCGTTCCGGAAACATTCGACCGGATAGATGGTATCGTGCCGTTCTCGCGACGAGGCGCCGGCTGCGGTACCGGCACCGCGGGAATGCCCGCGGCAACGGCTGCCGCGGATTTCAATCCGAGCCCCCTTGAGACGGCAGCAGCCTGTGTCGACGCCAGAGTCAGTTCAGTCAGGGCGGGCGCTTTGGACGAAACGGGTTTCGTTATCGACGCGACCGGTAAGGAAGCCGGAGCAGGAGCACGTACTTCCGGAGCCACAGGACGGGCAGGCGCCTGACGCGCATCCATCGCTCCGGTGGGAGCTGTCGCGCGAAAAACAGGGGGGGTACTGGTCGGAGCGGGAGCCGGACCTTTCTCGACGGTGTGAAACGCAGGAAATATTATCGCCGAATTTTCCGGATCGATATCGAGTGCCGCGTTATCCTCGATGGACCGTATTATCAGATTAAGCCTCTCCCGATCCTCCGATGAAAGTTTTTTTCCGTTTTCCGAGTCGAACAGGAACTTTCCCCGGACCATCGGGTCGTGATATCCGACACCAAGATCATTCCGGTAGGCACGGATCCAGTTGGCGAGACTCGGTCGCACCGGCTCCGGATTCCCATGGATGACGATCCGATCTTTCGAGATTATCTGCTCCCCGAGCTTTGGGTATTGGCTCACTGCCTGGAGAAGCGGAAGGGAAACGGTTCCCATCGGCATCGACGCGGTCTCTTTCTCTTCGGCATTTTCCAACAACCACGGCTCAAGTTCGAACACTTTCCGTTTCGCTTCGTCAAGACCGATCACCGGCGCGGACTTCTTTGTTTCCCACTCTGCGCCGAGCTTCGCTGAGTCCGTAAAATACTCCGGGAAACGGAGAAAAATCCGCCTATTCACCTCGTACGCGATGCCATATGCGGCTGGCATGTCGATACCCGCTTCTTTCGCGATGGCGAACGGATATTCCGAAAGCGGCACCTCGCGAACGAATATATCCGCTACCGGCCAGGTCGTAGTGAAAATCAGGTCCGGCGACAGCCCGTACAGCATACTAGCCTCTTCACACAGAATCCGCGGATCGTCCAGGAGGAAAAAGTCGTGCAAAGAAGACGGGAGTTGTTTTAATTTTTGGTAGAAATCATCCTGCATAGTAATGTTTCTCTAGCCATCCCGTTTGAGATATCGACTCAGTTGAACCATCCGTCGGTCCTTTACTGTTTAATTCACTTTTCATGACATTCTTGTTTACTTCGTAAATCGATAATCAGTTTAACCGATTCACGAAACTTCATAATGCATTAGCTTCCCGCATTCAATATCGTCAGAATACCAATCACCCACCATGTCCGGAAGCGTTCCTTTCCCATATATCCCACGAATCATTTTCTCGAACCAGGTCAGGACTATCATGTGGTATATGGCCTTCCTTGCCGATTCACTATTACGCCGGGAGTTGTCCCACCAGCGTTCCCCGCCGTATTCACATTGTACATGCCGTACTTGACCAATCCTCGAGTACGATTGTCCGATTTCAGGCGATTCATAGTAATGCGCGCATCCATGATCTTCTTGTCAGCAGGATCATCCACGTCAAGAGGTCTCGTGATGTCCATACGTGCCTCCTTCTCGTATGCCTTGATAAAGTCGACGGGCTTCTGCTTGTCCTCATCGGCAAGACCCGCCGCAATCGTCGCGACTTTGCCAGAGGGAAGGTGCTCGGCAATCCGAGGCATATATTTCCTGATATTATCCCCGCTCATCCGCTTGTAAGTGACGGCATCGGACTTCTCGAAGACTTTATTCTGCTGATCCTCCTTTCGCGCGATTTCCGCGGCAGAATCTGCCGCCTGAACCTTCATGGTATCGTGGAAATCGCCGTTTTGAGACAAATACGTTTGGTGAGCCGCGGTCCGTTGTCGCAACAAGGCCTTTCCTTGAACGCTGTTCCTCTTCTCATCAAGGTTCGCGCCCGGAATCTTGTCATCGTTAAGCCTCGTATCGAAGTTTCTCTCATACGCCGTGAGTGCCGTATTGAGATGCGTCGAAAGCATCGCTGCCTTATCGCCGTCCTTAGCAAGCTCGTCTGCGATCGTTTGGTTGATCTTGTTGGTCTCCAGGCCGGCCTGAAGCACTTCTCCGGTCAACGCGTTGGCGGTCTGATTTTCCATCTTAACCTTACCGCTCGTCAGCACCTTCTTCATCTCGCCGATGTCGGTGCCGTGCGCCGCGGCCAGATTAACCTCACCGACCTTCTCTTTCGTTTCCTGGACGACGGCATTGTTCATGCCACCGCGATCCTTGAACCGTTTGTCGACCATCTGCACGTCCCCATGTTGCATTTCGCCATGAAGCTCCGGTCGGTTCTTCATCTCGGCCAACAAGGCTGCCATGTGGGCGCCATCTTTCCTGTTGCGGGCTTCGGCGAGCTGCTTCTTGATTTCCGTATTCGACGTATTCGAATTGATGGCACGCCGCTTGGCTTCCTCCTTGATGAGAGCCTGCTCCTTGATCTGGGCGCTCGTAGCTGACATCTTTTTGTTCGCATCACTGCCGATTTTCGACTGTACCTTATCGGCCGCAAGTGTCGTACGCTGGCCGAAACGCGTGCCGATATTATTCGCGTTATACCGCTCGTCCGAGCGTTTTTTCCACTCATTCCTGAATGAACCCCATCGCTTCTCGCCGGCAGCCAGACCCGTCACCCTCTTCATTGCGCCCATGCCTGCCTTCTGAGCCATTCCGGCTCCATAGATTCCCATCTTCTGACCGATGGACATGGAAGCCCAAATGAGTATGACCGGAACGATCGTGACGACCATGCTGGTGACCGCATGTGCCCGATTTTCGGAAGCGGTGACACCGCTGCTATACGACTGGACGAGATCAACACGGGTACTTTGGGCGCCATTCTTGAAATTCGCAAGGAAGGTGCAGGAAACGAGTATCATGAACATCGCCGACGGACCGAAAATGGCGTACTTCATGAAATTGTCCCACCACTGCTTGGCGAGCGACTGAAATCCCGGTATGGCGGTCGCCGCGAATCCCACCGGAGAGAATATCACCAGGATGAGCAGCATCACGAGACGAATGACGAACATTATGGCAAGCATGAGCAGTGAAGCTGAGAGCAGGAACATGAAAATGATCGCCTGCACGAGATTTCCGGTCGTCTCTCCCTGCCATATCATATTGCCTTCCGTTGGCAACAGCAGCGTCTTGATATCGCTGCCGCCGATCATCGTCTCGAATATGGTAGTCGCGTCCCCGCCGCTGTTTCCCAGCATGCTGTTGATGAAGAAATACATCGGCACGTTCGTCGCGTCGACGATGAAACGCGACACCGGAAAACTGAAATTGACCAGGAGCGCCATCAACACGAGCTGCAGAAGCCATTTCCGGTAATTGTATGCCTGAATCTGGAAAATAGTCCCGAATGCGACGAACAGGAGCGTCAGTATGAAGAACAGGTTGAAAAAATCCCGGACCATGCCCCAGAGCGTATAGGTGGCCGGCATATTGAAGAGCTGCTGCCAGACCGTAGCATCGGTCGACCAGGCGAATATGACCGAGGCCACACCAAGAAAAAGTGTGACGATGCCCAGAACCGCATAGAGGATAACGTTGATGGCTGTAAGGAAAACGCCGCCAACAGCATTGGAAGCGCCACTCAAAACAGCCGACGACGCATCTTTTATCCAACCGAAAGGATCCCATGCTGACGCGGTATGCACATCACACACGAAAAACATCATCGCGAATACGGCGACGAAAGCAAACAAAATGATTTTTTTATTGCTTTTCACAAACAGACAGCTCCATGAGGCGAAACGGCGGAACGCACTCTATAATTTCCATCTCCGATTATACTACAAAATTTCCGAAAAGAGAATTTGCGACATGCTTATTCTTCAGAAGAAAGATGGGGCACGCCGATACGAAGACCGTCGGTTCGACTGTCTCAAACGAAACATAAAAAGAGGAGCGTTTCGCACTGACGCCCCTCCGATTGTGATCACCGTCTCGTTTCTTAGATCGAATATAGTAAAGACAGATCGATATTCGACTAATTCGGATTACCGGTGTCGAAATACTTCCGTTCCCAAGCCGCGCCGTCAGCGATGGAATTCCCCGTCGGTCCTACACGAAGATATTCACCTTCGTCCGTCAAATATAGATACCCGATCATCATACCGTACGGGACAAAAAATCTGCTTTTTTCCATCCTCTCGAACCTCGTCTCATAATAACGTTCGGTGTCCCGGTTCAAGACCGCCTCCTGTCCGGTCGCCGTCTCTACCGCCGACTTCAATCTCTGATCGGCGAGTGCGCCTCCGATGATATCCCAACTGCCATATCTCATGACGACAAGGACCCGTTTCCCATGCAATTGATCCGGAACGCTTTCCCATCTTCCGCCTTGTTGGTCCTGGGACATCGGGGCGGGGATTTGATTTTCTTCGACCGCCTTCGCACAGGCATTCATAACCGTCGCCATACCGCCCAATAAGAGGACGACAACAAAATAATGCAATAACCTTTTCATGATTGACTCCGAAAGTTTCGGGCCAGAAAGAACCCTTTTTTGTAAAATTTGACTGAATATTCTTTTTTTAAAGGCGAAAAAGACTTTCGCCGAACCCGCCCGAAATGTGGGACGAGAATGTCTTGTCGTTTGTTCTGCCTTAATTATAGCACAAATAATGATTCCGTCAAGAGTCTGGTGGAAATGGTAGAGGGTCGAACGCCTCAAGCGTACCGCAACAATCGACCTCATTATTATAATGCGGCCGAAATGAGGGTCTATTTCCCGATTGATCAGGATGATCGGTACCTGCGCTTGCTAATAGATATATCCTTTGATCGACCTACTGGAAGTCGCGATGACACGACGATTGACCTTGCCCCATGCGTTGTAATTCATTTCGGAAACGGTGATCGTTCCGCCGGATACGTTCTCGACCAGCGCCACATGACCGTAGTACGCGCTGTCGGTCGTGACAACGATGGCCCCGACGGAAGGACTCTTGCCCGTCCGATATCCTTGGGAGCGCGCATTATACAACCAGGCGCCGGCATTGCCGCCCCATGGGACGTACCGTTTCTGAGCGACGTACCATGTGCAATACCCGTATGGGAACCGATGTCCCGCGCCCGCTCTCCCGTCCAGCTTGCGATATCCGCCGGAAATATCCGTCACGGCTCCGCCGCCCGTCGAAGACGCATACTGCCTCAAACCGATACCGACCGTCGGTTTCGGCGCCTCTTTGGAACCTCCCGGGATAACGATAGTATCGCCGACGGTAAGGTCACCGTTCGCGGGAAGACTGTTGAACGAGATTATGGCTTCGCGATCGGCTTTGAATTTGGACGTGATGGAATCAAGCGTCTCGCCCGAGGCGACCGTATGCGAAAGCCCTGCGATTGGCAGAATGAAGATCTGGTCCCCGGGCTTTATCGCGTCCACATTATCAAGGTCGTTCGCCCAGAGAATGGTATTCACCGTGATACCGTGACCGGCAGCGATGCCGGAAATGGTATCCCCGTCTTTCACCGTATATATCGTCACTCCGCCTTCCTCTTCCGGATCGCGGGCTATGGAACTTTCGGTCTGTGCCGAAAGAAGCGCGCCACTACGGAATACGGCAGATGTCTCCTCTTCCTGTTTCGCTTCGATATCGATACCGGTAAAGGACTTTTCAAGCTGGACCTGGGAAAGACCGATTTTTTTCGGCTCCTCGGTGGCGAACCGCTTCCTTGGCATTTCATTCGCTTGAGGCTCGGAAACACGGAAGCGTCCGAAAACAGCGCTCTTCGAGCCTTCTTCCTGCGTGAAGTTCGTCATCGAGACCAAAAGGACGCTTGATACGACCAAGGAAAACGATCCGTAATTTCGAAACGCCTCGGCGACGTCCTTTCCGATCCCATTCCTCAGTACGGAAAAATACTCGCTCTGGACACGGTGAGCGATCGTCTCTGCCTCGGCATACCACCTCACGACGGATTCCCGGATCCGTGAGAGGCTCTTATGGATGAAAGAGAGGAGTGCTATAGGAGGTGTCCCTTCTATGGGCGGGAGCGGTAGGAGAGACTCTCTTTTCAACAAAAATGGAGTCCGGTCCATCAGCGGCCGCCCTACGGTTTTACATGAAACCGAGTATACCGTCGAAAATGGCTCATGTCAAAGGTTTTTCACCAAAGAAAGGCATTTTTTTCGCTTTGCAAAAGGAAAATCAACAAACATGAACCACGGACTTTTTTCATGTATAATGTCGTCATGAACCAGAAAACGCCGAAACGGGAAACCCGTATCGAAGAGCTCGCGAAACGGTTCCTCGAACATCTCGAGATCGAGCTGAACCGTTCTCCGAAGACGCTCGACAGCTATACCCGTTCACTTCGGAAGTTTTTCGACGAGAGCGGCGTTCTAGAACCGGAAGATATCACGTCCGACCGCGTACGGGAATATCGTCTCGCTCTCAACCGCGCAACGAACGCGCATGGGGAGCCTCTCCGAAAGACGACCCAGACCTATCACATCGTCGTTCTCCGTTCTTTTCTTAAGTTCCTCGCGAAAGAAGACGAGAAGACTTTCCCGGCCGAGAAAATATCCGTCGGCAAGTCACCGAACCGCGAAGTGGACTTTCTCGAACTCGAGGAAGTGGAACGGCTGCTCGCGGCCGCCTCGGGAAGTTCATTACGCGCACTCCGTGATCGCGCCGTCCTCGAGCTCTTCTTCTCGGCGGGTCTTCGCGTTTCCGAACTCACGTCGCTCAACCGCGATTCGGTGAATCTGAAAAAGGGCGAGTTCAGCGTCCGGGGAAAAGGCGCGAAACTCCGGGTCGTCTTTCTTTCCGACGACGCCCGCGACGCGCTCTCCCGCTATCTGGACAAGCGCAGCGACATGGACCCGTCACTCTTCATCGCAGTCCCCAAGGCGAAGCGTACCGCACCGAAGGAACGAAAAGGTCACGCCGGCATGCGTCTCACCGAACGGAGCGTCCAACGTCTCGTGAAGAAGTATGCCGTCAAAGCGGGCATCGTCAAGGATGTGCACCCGCATACGCTGCGTCATTCCTTCGCGACAGACCTGCTGCAGAATGGCGCCGACATCCGCGCGGTGCAGTCGATGCTCGGCCATTCCTCCATCACGACGACCCAGGTATACACCCACGTTACCAACGAACGTCTCCGCGAGATTCACGAATCCTTCCACGCGAAGAAAAGGAAAAAATAGGGCCCGACACATGTCGGGCTTTCTCATATTCGGACGATTCTCACAGGACATCCACGATTTTCGGTTTTCGTTCGGAAAAAGAATAAAGCCTGGCGGGACGGCTCTGCCCCGATTTCCGGATCTTCCCGGTCTCCTTGACCAGGTCGATATCCAGGATTTTCTTACGGAAGTTCCGTTTGTCAAGTTCGTGACCCAGGATGATCTCATACGCCGTCTGCAGTTCGGTGAGCGTGAATTCCTTCGGCAACAGTCCGTACGCGATATTCGAGTACCCGAGTTTGTTCCGAAGCCGGTCGATTCCCACGGAAACGATCTTCGTATGATCGAACGCGAGCTTCGGTAGTTTGGCCGTATCGTACCAGGCTATATCGGAATAGTATTCGATGGTCGCGGGCAGGCATCGGTCGCTGTTCACGAGCGCGAAATACGCGACCGAAACGCTGCGACCGCGGACATCGCGGTCGACGCCGCCGAACGCATACAACTGTTCGAGATAGATGTCGTCGACGCCGGCTTTCTCGGAAAGCACCCGTTCCGCCGCCTGATCGAGCGATTCTTCCGGTCGGACAAGACCTCCCGGAAGTGCCCATTTTCCCTTATACGGTCCGCTGCCGATCCTAATAAGCAGGACCCTGAGCGCCCCGTCGATTACGGAGAAAATGGCGGTATCGACCGCGATGAGAATCGACTGGAAGTACTGCGGCATA
The DNA here is from genome assembly GCA_013336285.1 of Candidatus Moraniibacteriota bacterium. Classification (GTDB taxonomy): domain Bacteria; phylum Patescibacteriota; class Minisyncoccia; order Moranbacterales; family UBA1568; genus JAAXTX01. The sequence continues at coordinate 28,704 of JAAXTX010000001.1, forward strand.
TCGGTTTTTTTCATACGGAAAGGTAAGAAGTGTATCGTTTACAGCATACTCCGGCGGATCCAATACCGTCAATCGGACATTTTTTTACGGATCGGGAAATTCCGCAAAGAATCCGGCTCCGTCATCGGAAAAAAGCGACTCGCACGCTATCACGGCCGTCTTCATCCGACTCTCATGATCGCCGGACAAGAGGACGTATGGCTTCCCCTCCATTTCGAGCACTTCCCGGAATCGTGCATGCATCGCATGCCGGATCGACTTCCCGTCACGGAGCCCGTCCTGTACGAACGGGATATCCGCATCAGTCAATAGATAGAGGTCACACTTTCTTCCGGCGAACCGTTTCGCGACATCTTCCGATCGCCCGCCAAGATACCGTTCATGCCACAAGTCGGTCGCCCACGAATCAGTGTCGCAAAAAAGAAGCTTGTCGGCATATCTTGCGAGCGCATCCTCCATTCGATTCTGCTCTTCGGCGATAAAATCGAATTCCCCCGATTCCCACGCCGTTTCGGACATGATTTTTCCTTCGGTATAGATACGACCGAATTCCGGGACCCACGTCGTCCTGAAATGCTCCGCCAACGCCCGTGACAGGGTAGTCGTACCGGTCGATTCCGCCCCGACTACGACGACACGTTTCACGAAATACGAACGGACGACCGGATGCAGATATTCCCAATTCCCATACAGGTTCCCGCGGATCGCTGTCGCGGAAATGGGCACGACCCCCCTCTTCGGGTCGACCGAAACATGTTCGGCGCCGAGGAAATGCGCGTATGTCACGCCGTACGATTCGGATGTGAACACCTTATCCGGACGATATCCGAGGAAATGCAGCGTATATTTCGCCCATGCTTCGGAGTCATCGTCTTTCATGATGTCCGGAACGACCATCACCTTGACGGAAGGATGGATCACCCTGATCCATCCGGCCCTGGTTTCTCCCGAGATTCCCTGATCGGATCGTGCGCAAACGGCTACGGTCACCTCATCGGACTGACGGATCGCCTCCTCGATAAGGAATGAATGCCCCTTATGAAACGGAAAGAATTTCCCAACGACGAATCCCCGTGTCATACGGAAAACACCCCCTCTCCGGAAGCCGGTACCGCCTCCGGCGAATCGTCGTCGCATCTTTTCGTCAGTTCCCGTCTCCATTCGATCAAACCCATGGTCGCGAGCACCAAAAACGCGGCATAGAGCAGGGACACGAATCGCACTTCCTTCACCGCATACAGCCATATGCCGATCACGTCCACGGCGATCCACAGATACCAGCTGTCAACGACCCTGAATATCATGAGCATCTGGGCCGCGAAACTCATCACGGTCGTCACCGCATCGAGATACGGGAACGACGCGGATTCCGGAAAGACCGACGGCCACCACGTATTCACATGCGCCATGAACCAACCGAGAGCGATCGTCCCGATAAGCACGAAAGCGGCGGTAAAGGAACGTTCCAGTACGGTTCCTTTCCGAATGAGTGATTCGTCGGACTCATCCTTCTTTCCTTTGCCGACTTTTGCCCAAAACCACCAACCGTAAAAACCGGATACGAGATAATAGATCTGTTCCACGAAATCCGAATACAGGCGGATTTGAAAGAAGAGCGCGCCATACAGTACGACCGCGACGATTCCGACCGGCCAATTCAGGATATGTTTCCTTGCCACTAACCAGACTGCCGCAATGTTGAGAATCGTCCCGAAAAACTCAAGGTAACTCATCGGATAGCCGAGAACCGAAAAAATAATGTTGTCGATACTGAAGAATGAAAGCATAGGTGTGTTCGATCACGCGGATTATCATGTCATGGAAATTTCACCCCGGCGGATGACCGATCGACCTGCGGCATCCTTCCGCCTATTCCATTGTTAGTGTATTATACACACTATATAAATGATGTCAAATCCTCAGCTTTCAAACATCAAAAAAACCGGCGACTCATCATGCAATTTCGCACGATCTGTCGCCGGAACTCACTTTCTCGAGACGCTCTCAACGTCAGTAATAGGCATCCAATTCGCAGGTGTTGGGCATAACCTCCTGTATTGCCGTAAACACCACCGTATCGGCAATCTGTTTCGGAGAGATGAACCTCACGACCTTGGAACGATATTCGTTTACCATATCTTCCGAAAGACCGTCCCATTCCCTTGTTTCCACCGGACCCAGGAGAAAATCGCACACAGATAACTCGCCGGCCCTCCCTTCAACGGCGTTGATACTCTTGCCCAGGTTATGTAAAAGCGTGAATGCGCCTGAATAAAAGGGTGCGCCCGGCAATCCCTTCTTTACGCACTGCCCGAGCATATTGATGATCCTCCCGCCATGAGACATGAATGCCTTTGCGGAAGTGATCGCATAAACATGAGCATCCAGGAACGGCCGTATCGCAAGGTACCCGCCGAAATCAAAATTGTCGCTCTCAAGAAACGGGATGGCGGCCGTCACCATGAGATCGAAGTCCCTCAGGTCGTCAAACAATCCGGAAAATAATACTTTGACTTGCTCCATATCCCGAAGGTCGCAACATATGCCCTTACCGGGATTTTCCGGCCTGAACGTATGGAAATACGTCCAGACAACATCATACCCAGCCGCATGAAGCGCTTTCACGATCGCACTCCCGATATCGCTTCCACCGCCGATCACCAACGCTTTTTTCTGCTTCATCTCAAGTTCTCCGTTTTCGTTTATAATGAGCCTGCTGAAATATTGACTGTAAAAATTACACCATTGATGGTTTCGTGTCAATGTCTATCGTCTATCGTCTCTTCTCCCATCCACCTCATTTTCTCCGTCTCCCGACCGCCGTATCCCGCCCGACAGCCCGTTCCTTCCGACTTCGCGAAGATACGGGGATAAAACAACGCCTCGTATCGTAATGATGCGAGGCGTTTGAGCGAGGAGCCGTTTATCGTCCCTCACAGAAAGAACTTCTGATCCCCGAACGGTCCTACGGAAACCAAGCCGATCGGCATACCGGCCCCCTTTCCGGACCCGATGAAGCCGAGATACCTACGTGCATTCGAATGCAGACTCCAGGGAAACCTTGCCAACGAGATATCCGTGTTCCATCCCGGAAACTCCCGAAATTCGAGAGGCCGGCAACGGAACAGCAGTTCCGTGAATCGGGAACGTTCATCTTCATTCCTTTCCGGATCACATATGAGATCCGTTATCCTTATCGTCCCATCACGCTTGCGGTGCCATTCGAAGTACCGGTCAAGTTCGACAGCATGGTAATCCCCTTCGCGACAATCCACCTCAAGGGTGTACGACACGCACACCCTTATGACCGGGAACCCCGAAAGTCTGTCCAGATTCGTCACGGCAAGCATCCCTTGTCGATGATTCAGGGACAGCGCGTACCGCGTAGCCAACGTATCGAACCACCCGACACGGAACGCCCCCTGCCAAGGATTATGGCCGTTGAACGTTTCTTTGAGATGCCGTGACAGCCCCGGTTCCTCGGTCACGAACGGTCCGGCACCATGACGATGGGCATACGCTCGCACCACGTTCAACTTCCTTACGGTCGCCTTATCATGCTCCGCTTCCGAGATCAACCGATCGGCATTGGACATCGTACTGTCGGTTTTCGTCACATGAGGGAAAAAGCCCCCCTTATGATCAAGCAATACTCCCTGCGCCCCCTCGAACACGACTCCGTTCCGAAAATCCGGCCCGCGAGAGACGATGTTTTCCCTGAACGTTTCTCCGAGGGCGCGATACCCGTCAATAAGACGGTTCTGGTCCATATCCCTCAGAAATTTCTCCAAGGCCGTCATCGCTCCTTCATGACGATTTTCTGCCGCAAGTTGTTCCGCCTGGTCGATTTTCAGGGACCAGAGGAAACGTATCTTGCGAGAAACGACGTCACTCGTCAAATCCCCCATTCGGAGCATCTGCGAAGCGAACAGTCTCGAATCGCGGACGGCTTCCCCGACCCCCATTCCGACGCTCCCATGACGATTTTCACCACGAACTGATTCCCTCATCTGATTCAGCAACTGATGAAGCGGCGTCACGACGATGCAATCAGGATGGATCGAAATCCGTTCCGATGCGTCGGGCATCCCCTTCCTTTTGAGGACATTCAGCTCGTCTTGAAGAGTCGCCGGATTCGTCAGCATGTATTCCGAGAGGTATGTCCTCGTTCCCGGAACGAACGACCCCGATCCGACCTGCGAGAAGCAATGCCATTTCCCCTCCCGTATGAGGACATGGTGAGCCGCCTGCGGTCCGCCATTATAGCGGACCACTTCCCTACTCTCGTTCGACCTGACCAGAAAGTCGACGACCGATCCTTTCCCTTCGTCCCCGAATCCCGCGCCGGCCACTATGAACGATGTCTTTTCCACGATCATTCCTCCCGATTTTCGATGGTTTCACGAAACGTTTCCAATATTCCCATGGCGTCCTGAAACGCGTCCGTACGTCTTGTCGAACCGAAACTCATCTCATCGCTCAACATGAAATTGCGATAACCCATTTCGCCAAGCATGAGAAGGTCGGCGAGGTCGGCGAGTGAAACCTTCCGGCTTGTACCGAAAGATTCCAACAGTCTCGATGCGGCGATAGCGGTAGGGTCGGCTTCCACGATGGAGCGAAGGGCGTCGAACATGGCGAACGTATCATCCCGGATATTCTCGAACAGATCGTCCCTTGCCGCCATAAGTCTCACATGTCCGCCATATTTTGGATATTCGTTCTTTACGAACGAGAGCCCTTTCGACGATTCGATCTTGGCGATGATCCTCGCCTGAGGATCGAGTTCGAGCAATTCGCGCAGATCGTTTTCCTCCTCGACGAATGACAACATGTAATTCCTGATTCCGAGTTCCTTCGCGGCCAGAACGTATGCGCGGTCTTCGTCGGTCAGATACCCCGCGATACGGAGATTCCTTCCCCGTATGTTCACCGACTGTCCGGCCCCGACCGCTTGAAGCGGCGGCGGGTCGACATACACCCTGTTCCCCGAGACACTCCTGATGAAAGTTCCCTGTTGAGAGCCGCGAAAACTGATTTCCGCCGGTATATCGACTTCTATCTCGTGATTGAGAACGATGTCGCCGAATGTCGGCACGGCCCACGAAACGATACGAAGCTGCCTCCCCTTCAGGTCGACATACAAGGGCTTGCCTCCCATGACCGCGAGCAGCCGTCTCAACGTCTCCTTGGGATCAAGCGGCGACCTCGCACCGACGTTGAAACGCGCGGCGGTCAGAGTCCCGTTTGCCGCGATTATGCCGAGAGCATGCTCAAGATGCGGAGGTGGTAATGTCGCGAAAATTTCCATTTTTTATCTCCCTGTTATTGATTTGTTCTTGCTTTTTAAAAAAACGGTCCCGATAAATCGGACCCGATAATATACACGGAATCATTAATAATGTCAATCTTTTATAAGGGGAATCATGCAAAAAAATAAAAGGGGTGAAGCGATTTCGCCTCACCCCGTGTGTTCACCTTATACCCGGATATCCAGCATTCCCAGCGCCTGTTCAAAAAGCTTCCTATGATGAGAATCCTTGAACGACGCTCCAGAAAACTCACGGCGTGACAAAACGACGACTTCTTTGACTTCACTGCCATCCCCCTTGAACATTCCTTTCACGTCTGCGACGGAAAGCGTCTTTCCGATCTCGAACACCGCCATATAGGCAGTCGTCATGGAAACCCGCTGAAATCCGTACGCGATATCGGCATCGCTGGTAGGTGTAAAGACGGTGCCCAGGAGTTTCAGTCGGCATTCCGACTTCTCACTTCCCTGAAACTCCGCCCGCACCTCGATATGATCGGGGTGCGGATTTCCATCATCGCGAGGAAAGGAATCCCGCGGTTTCAACCGCAGACCGATCTCTTCGAACCCCTCCCGGATGGCACTTTCCGCCGCTGACTCTATCGAGACTCCCTTCTTGTCGATGAAACCTCCGACGAGGGCGAGCGGGCCACTTCCGGCTTCTCCCTTCCGGATACAGATGAAATAAAGATTCCCATCGCTATCCCGAATGAACGGAAGAATATCCGCCGCGACGCCCGGCTTATGATATGCCAGATGACCGACTGCATCGGCGACATACAGATAGGATCCGTTGCCGATATCGTACCGACTGACTCGTACCGCATCGCCGAAATGACCATATCGTCCGACTCCTGCATAAGCATCGGTCGCCAAACACAGCGATATCGACTCCCGACCACTCGGATTCGCAATCAATACCGGATCGTACTGGGACGCTTTCCCCGAATCCGAAATGAATTGTTCCAGAAGGGGCGGGCAATGATTCGCCGCAGACAATGTTTCCAAACTGTCAAACGGACGTTTCATCAGTTCCCCCCTATACCCATAAAAGTAAAGATGTTCCTTCATGATTCGCTCCTTTGTTTTTCCGATAGGGCTTCCGCCAGTTCGGTCGCCGTTTGTATGACTGCTTCCTTCCTCCATAGTCCGTCGATCAGGTGCTCATGCCCTTCGAAAAGAGCCATGCCATTCCGAGCCCCGAGCAAGGCGCCAACCATCGATCCGTTCGAATCGGTATCACCGCCGGCATTCACCGTATCGAAGAGCGTCACGATACTCCGCGGATTCCGCAGGAACATCGCGTACGTGAACGGGATCGAGTCAAATGCGTAGCATGACCCTTTTCCGAGCGCCGTGGACAATTCTCCGATGTTCATATGCTCCCAACACCGTGTTTCGAGCATCCATCTCAACCGATCCGAAATCCTATCGGTAATGACATCATCAGAAAGAATGTTCTCACCGACAAGACACGCATCGATGACGATTTCCAGGAATCGCGTTTCGAAGTCCTCGTCCGGAAGGGTAAGGCTGGCGAAAACCGCGTAAGCCTGCGCGAGTCCGGACGCCGCTCCCATTTGGGTCGCATGAGTCATGAGTCCGACTTTGATCATTTTGGCGTCAAAGGCCACACGATACTCGGAAAATCTCTTCTCCATATCGGCGACACTGTATCGCCTGCTCAGCCGTTGATACGCCGATGCCAGAATCATTCCGAAGGGAGCCGCTTTCATGGCGACACCGTTTCCGGCACCGTTCTCGGTTCCGGACTCACTCCAGTGAATCCCCGCTCGGATCTTCTCCAACGCCTTCCTCGTACTCCCGCCCATTCCGCTTATCAGCATGCAGGAATCTGACACGAGTCGACGCGAGATATCATCGCAGTCAATAAGATAGCTTCCCGGGAATCCCCTTCCTACGCGTCTTATGACATCGATTATCGACTCCGCGCATGCCTGCGTATGACACCAGTCGTCGGTCCACATTCCGGCCTTCATTCCCTCGCCGTGAAACCGGTGGTCTTTCGGCGGATCGACATAGCCCCTGATCCGTCCGAACCTTTTCGCGATCGTTTTCGCGGAATATATTTCCGCCGGCATCCCGAGCGCATCGCCGATAGCGACAAAAAGCATCGCGGCTTTCATGCGGTCTTTCATTCCTTCCAAACCCATATCCCTCCCTGTCTTTTGTTGTGAAAAAACATGTTCAGCCCTCTTATTACGGAGCCGAAAAACCGGAATCGAACCGCTTCCATTCCGCTTTTTCGGCGGGAAAGATATTTACCTTTCCCGCGAAACCCTTCATGGGCTAAAGAACTATCTGTTCGACGATCAACGCACCGCTCTGTTGCATGGAAAACAGCGCGAACAGTTCGCTGAGATCTCGCGGGTGCACTCCGGGCAAATCATAGGTCACGACCGCATCTATCGGGATGATGACCTGCAGGTCCGACGGAATGAACCCTCTCGTCCGCAGATTCAGGATCGCAAGTACCGTTTCCATCACGCAGATATCAGTGCATATGCCGCCGACAATGAGTGTCTTGATCTGACTCGCATTGATCCATTCGATGAATCCGGTAAGTTTGCCGATATCTCCCACTATGCCGTTATTGCAATCTTTGCGAAGCAGGAATACGAAACAGCTTTTCTCGGTCCACCTGAGCGGCTCGATAATGGCACTTTCGGGAGTTCCCAGAACGCAGTGTTCCGGATAGACCCCTTCCCGCTGACCAGCCTCATGACCTTCGGCATACATGACGACCGAGGCTTTGATCCAGTTCAGATATTCCAGCAATCGGACGCATTCCGCGACCATCGCCGGTACCTCACTGTCATCTTTCGGAGGGGACAACGGCCCGCAACCCGGCGTACAGAATCCGTCCACCAAGTCGATGAACGCGCCCCCTACCGTATTCTCAAGGTGGCGGATATCGTATGCGTCGACGATATTCAGTCCGACTCCATGCCGTTTCGCGAGTTCGCGAAACTTTTCCGCCTTTTTACTCTGCATATTCTTCTCCTTTTTTTGTGATACGTTTTTTGATACACGGTTATTTTTTAGGAACCCTGAACGGTCACGGGATAAGCCCAAGCTACGTCGGAAAAGACATTCCCCCGACAAAAATTGTCTTGAATTGGAAAATAATGGGGACCGATGCATTCGATATCGGTCCCCGACCTTTCAAAACGTACTCATAACCGCTTCGTCTTTCCGGAACGATTTTTTCCGGGCGCTCCAGGCAGCGTACCGCTCACTTTGACGATGGCTCCGGCTTTCGCATCGGAGAATCCCTCCAAAGCCCTCCTTACCTGACCCTGCCTCAACTGCGTCTGACCGCGCTCGCCCATATCGACGACATACTGGTCCAGACCCGCTCCCGAGGAGAGAGCTATGGCTCCGAGCATGACGTCCACGATCGCGCGCGGATCATCGATAACAAGGATATTCTCATCCGGTATGACGCCCGCCCACTGATTCCGAATCAGCGTGTCATCATACCCGGCATACCGGTCGACGGCTTCGGGCCGTTCATCCGGATCGAACTCGAATTCCCCGACAAAGACGTTCGCCGCGTTATTCGGATTTTCCACATCTGAAGAACCGCCTCTGACCGATACGACCGGGGCGATACCTTCGAAATGCGCGATTTTCCCGTTTATCTCACTCTCGACCCTGAACGGAGTGGCCTCTCGCGATGGTTCATGATACGCGAAGTTCTGTACGAACACCTCGTACTTCCCCTTCGGAGCACGCCCTTTCGGCCACCGGGTATTCTCGATCGGCTTGGTCGTCTCACCATGAACGTTCCTGTCCACGTCGAGTTCGCCGCCGCAGCGCGAATGCTTGTGACTGAAATAGATGTGCTCCCCGCTCGGCGCGATGACATGCAGATCGAGATCGTTCCGGTTGTCCCATATCAGCGAGAAGCGGACATCGACACCTTCATGCATGGCACCGGCCTCAAGAACCCTTTTCCTTATCTCCTCGTCGATATCGGTCTTGCGTTCCTGCCAGGTCTTCTTCGGATAGATGAAGAACACATCGTATTTCTCCTGGAGTTTCGCGAATACCGTCCCAGAATCCAAGTCTTCCGGCAAAGAGTCGCCGATAAGTCGCTTTACCTGATCCTTTGATATCTTGGGGTAGAATCCCTCGTCCCCAAGGAAAAACAGGATGCCTTTCTCTCCGCGCTTGAGGCAGTCCAACTCCGTATGCGTCGCGTAGTAATAGGCGAGAAGCTCATAGGACTCCTGTCCCGTTCCGCCGCCGCCTTCCTCAAGCCAGATATTTCCGAGTACTTCGTCCAGCCGGTTGTCCGACTCGAACTGCCCTACCTGAATCGGGGCCTTGTCTCCGCAGGTCGCATCACCGACGGCGGCAAAACTGATGACCGGATGTTGCACCCACCCTTTCATGATCAGCTGCCCGATAAACATCGGTAGCTTTCCGTAGATGACCTTCGCATCATCGCCGCGCGACCGCGTATCATCCATCACGACCGCGATCGGTTTGGTGTTCGGATGTTCCGCCGAATCACGACACTCCCGTATCTTCCCCTTGATGTTTAACAAGGGGTGCACTTCGCGCTGGGTCGGTTGCGTCGGATCGCTCGCATACCCACGAAAACTGAAATGATCGTTCAGGGAAGAACGCTGACGTTCCCCTACGTCTCCATCGTAATGATTATCACCCATCTTCTTCGACTCCTTTTTTTGATTGTTGTTTACGGTAATACGAATTCCAGAAACCTGATCGGCCCCCAGAGTTCGACTCTCAAATCCTGTAGCATTTTATGCATCTCCCAGGCGTCCTGTGCCCGCTGAATCGGACTTTCCCTCACGAGAAACTCCAGAAATCTTGCGAATCCCGGGGTCGTCCCGTGTGGCATCCGGTTCGTCTTCACGTTCCCACCGAGCGCGTAAATCATGCTTTTCCCGACAGCGTATAGGTCCGATGACGGCAACGGCGGTTTTCCTTCGGCGACTTCCGACGGACTGTAATCCTCGTTAAGCACCTTGAACCGCTCACCTGCTTTCTGGCCACCGATCGCATAACTCCAATCGACGAGCGAAAGATTATGATCGCGAGGTCGGATCATGACATGCGCCGGCTCGATATTGCCATGAATGACTCCTCGGGAATGAACATACCCTACGACACTCAGGAGACGCGTAAGCATCCATGCGACGTGTTGTTCAGGTATACCGTTCCGATAACGGTCCGACTCCCTGATAGCCACAAGGTCGTAATAGCCGTCCAGCATCTCCAGGATAAGAGCCTGACGTCCGTCCTCGGCCTTGAAACGGTCGATCATCATCGGTAGATGCTTGTCCTGTGCTCCCGGATTTTCCTTGAGTCTTCTCAGTGTCCGGATCTCGTTTTGCATGAGATCGTTGTCCGCCGGATCATCGACCAGCTTCAGCACGATCTTCCGCTCGGTCATCGCGTCGATGCCGTAGTACACGGTCGAAAGATCCCCCTGGGCCAGACGCGAGCTGATCTTGTACTCCCGATCTCCGACACGGATGGAAAAACTCTCTTCCGCCGTCTCATCGGGAACCGTGGAGCCGTAGACGCCCGCCTCGATTCTCACCTTTGCCTTCTCAAAGAGCTCCGAGAGCCTCTTGAACGCCCCGTCAGCATCGCTTTTTCTCCGTGAATTCCGATCCGGATGAACCGTTTTCGATAGGTTTCGATACAGGCGTTTCACTTCGGTCAATTTGTCCCCGACGCCCGTAAGCATACCGAAAATATCTTCCGGTCCGGTCGCGGAACCTATCCTCTCGGAAAGGATTTCGAATTCCGTTTCACTGACCATATCCAACACCTCCTTCTCTCTTTCGTTGTTAAAGTTCCCCTGAAACTACTACATATGCCGACCAGGCGCAAGGGATACCCCCACGACTCACCGGCATACGGATAATAACAAGGTGCCGGACCGGAAAAATATGAACTATTTTCCCGGTCCGACGAAAGGCTATTCAGAATTCCTGTACAGCCCCAACCGTTCTATGTACTCGACGACACCCCGAGGGACGAGATCGTCTATCGATTCACCTCTTGCCAGACGTTCCCGTACCATGGTTCCCGACCCTATGATGGGACCCATACAAATCGATTCGGAAACGGGAGGCAATTCTCCGGGAGATATCTCGTGACCCGGACGATCGACGACCACCCACTGCAGCGTCTTCCAGATGACCGGACCATGCGTCCAGGTCCTCTGGATATCGGACTTCCCATCAGCCCCCCTGGTGACAAGGTCGGAACCGACCGCGAACCAGATATCGGCATCGGGATACCGCTCCGCATACCGCTCCGACAGATGATAACTCGGCGTATATGTCTTATCCCGGATGTCGGTCAGGTCCACGACGACACGGTCCAGACCACCGAACGCGATTTCCGACATGACACCGCGATGCATCGGATCGATGACATTCGCAGACGCCTTGTCAGGGCGTTCCCCGCACGGCATCACGATTACGAGATCGAACATTTCCGTGAGTACCTTCGCTATGCCGACATGGTGGTTACACGGCGAATTGAAGCTGCCTCCATAGACGGCGATTCTCCGCTTTCCTCCGTTCCAAGTGCGACCGGCAAGCAGATCCCGTTTCAGACGTTCGTACCGCAACGTCCGCATCACACCGAGCATCGATTCCCGGAAGTCATATCCGAACGATCTGCGGGACACCTTTATGATAGGTGGGGCCTGCACCCGTTTGCGGACGGAACCGATAAACAGCTCCCAACACCGCTCAAGGTCTTTGACGAACGTTTCCTTGGTCGGGAACAGTCGGTCCAGCGTTCCTGTATCGAGTTTCATTTCCGCTTCGAGCCGGCCGGTCGCATACAGGTTCAACACCCATTCCGGTCCCTTCAGGAATTCCACGAACGCCCGCACCAGCTCGTCATGATACCCGCGACGATGCAGGTTCCCATAATCGAACGGGTCGGCCCCCGTCTCTGAAAGCTCCGCCATCGGCGCTATCGTGAAACATCGATCCGGAATGACCGGGTTCGGGAATACCTTGCGGTTCATATGATCCGCCAACTGGTATACCTCACGTTTCACGAGATCGCCTATCGGAAGGACGAATCCTGCGATATCGCCGTACATGGTCCCATACCCGAACGCGAGCTCAACCTTGTTCCCGTTTCCGATGAACACCCCACCGATTTCCTCTGTCTTTGCGGCAAGGATCTCCATGCGTACACGTGCCTGGATATTCGAGTATGCCCGCGTACCGGGTTTACAACCCGCCTTTGCCGCGATCGCATCGACAAGTTCGCCGATAGGAATCGTTTCGACGGGAACATCCAAACGACGAGCGATATCATACACTAATCCGAGTGTTTCATCGGAAGTATTCTCCGTCGGCATCGTGACCAGGAACACATTTTCTTTTCCGAGCACCTTGACCGACAATGCCGCCGTAGTAGCGGAATCGATACCGCCCGAGAGCCCAATGACCACCTTGCGCATCCCGGATGGAAGCGTTTGGAACTGTTCATAAAAGGCGAAACTCAGGGCATTATACAGATCGGACGTATCGTCCTGGTCCACCGAAGCTATCGATGGCATATTATCCGCGAAGGTGACATCGGATGTCCCGGAAACGTACGTTCCGGACACGTGCACGATCTTCCCCTGCGAATCATACACGGTCGAACATCCGTCGAACGTTATGATGTTCTTTCCGTTGTTCTGTATCCCCACGTTGTTCACGTAGATGAGCGGAACCTTGCATTCCGCAAGCAGCATGCGCGCGACCTCGTTTCGGACCAGGTTCTTATGCCAGTCGTACGGCGAAGAAGACAGGTTGATTATGATGTCCGCCCCTTCCTCCACCAGACGGGCTCCCGGATTGCAGGCATGATGCGTATGCCACATGTCCTCGCATATGATGATTCCCAAACGGATCGTCTTTCCCTGGAAAGTCATCTTGATCGGACGAAACGACAGCGGGTCGCCCGATTCGAACGATTCTTCCTTCCTGGAGAAGAAATGCCTGTCATCCTCGAATACGCCGTAGTTCGGATGATTCGTCTTGATGACCTGACCGAGCATTACCCCGTCCCGGACCGCGATCGCCGCGTTCGATATCCTTCGCCGCCCGTTCTTTCCAGTCTTCCCACTTGCGGCAACCAGACTTCCGAACACCACGACGATGTCCTTTCCGACCGTCGATTCGCGGATCCGATCGTTCCACTCGAGCACGTCGTCGACGAACCCGTCGTTCCCGAACACATCCCCAAGACAATACCCGGGCACGCTCAGTTCGGGAAACACGATCAGAGGGATGCCGCGCTTCTCGGCGTCGGCGATTTCACGGACGATATGCTCACCGTTCACCCGTGAATTCCCGGGAACGATCTTCACCTGGCAGATCGCCGCCTTGAGTCCGTTCAACTTCCTATCCATATATGCCTCCTCTTTTTCCGAATGATTGTATAAAAGAACTTCCTTCTCGGCACGGACCCGGACTCTTCCGGATCCCTGTTAAAAAGGGATGCGACGGGGAGGATATTCCTCCCCGAGGCATCATCGACATTTCACGCTTTCAAATCCTTACTGTCGACCTGACCATGTCCGACTGCTGATACGCCAACCCTGCCGCGAGCACATCGTATTCGTAACGGAACGCGACATCCTCGAGATCCGATTCGGAACGGAGCGCTTCCGCAAAGACGTCCGACGTGACATCGAGATCGATACAGAATACCTGGCTCGAGCCGCCCATCGTCCCGCAGAGAGTCGGATCCGACGAACTGAACAGCTTGCCGAACCGCATCGTGGCGATATGTCCGTTTACCAGGACATGCGCCGGTTCGAGATGCCTGGCTACGATTTTCACGTCAAGCCCGGTTTCCTCACCCAGTTCCCGGATAGCGGCATCCATCGGCGACTCGTAGTCTTCTATCGCTCCGCCGGGAATGGCGAGCCACCCTGGAAAATCCTTTTTCGACGGTTTTCTCCTGCCGCAAAGGATCATCTTTCCGTTCCCTCTCGATGAACGGCATCGGACGACGATATCCACCGTCTGCCTTCCCGGTATGAACGGCGTCCCCGCATCGGCGAGCGCCTCGCAGATCATACTGAATCCGCCGAAACTTCCCATAAGCGCGATCGTGCCGGTAGCCGCGATCTTTGCGAACGATTCGTAATCATTTCCCAGGATCGCGTTCCTCAGATCGGTCGCGTGATACGGAAAACGAAATTTCTCGGCCAGATCCTTCTCCGGATTGATGACGGACAGCGAGCCCGGTATGCCGCCGCGACTCCTGAATTCGGAAAGGATCTGCTCCTCGTTGCCGGTGACGTAATCCGTCACCCGCTCGAATCCGGGAAAGCCGGTCGTATGCGCCCACCACTTATCGAAATCACCGGGAAAATCCTGCAGGTGCACGAAGGAGACTCGCTCGGAATCGATGCCTTCGTTGATCAGGCTCCACAGGATCATCTTCTCGCGGAATACCGCCAGGAGCGGGTGTTTCGACACGCCGACCTCGTAGCAACTCCCGATGCCGATCACGAGACTATCCACCTGTGTCAGGAGCCATACCATGAAAAGGATATGCCCCTTATGCGGCGGACTGAATCGTCCGATGACGTATGCCGTCCTTCCGGTCGGTCCGGAAACGATATGAACCCCGTCTTCCATATGAGCATTCTCCTTTTGGTTGCGATCCGATCCTTCCTAAGATCAGGTCTTTTTCTGAAAAAGAACTCATCAAGGGAAAGGTGCCGCGGGAAAATGTTCTTCCCCGCGGCCCGTTTCGTCATACAACTACAACCTGTTTTTTTGAGCCCTCTTCTCCAAATATTTTCTTGAAGAGGGCGACCCTATCCGCCGGGCCGGTCGCTTTTTCCGGATTATCGGAAAGTTTCACCGCAGGCACCCCGTTCGCTTCTGATACCTTACAGACCATGGAAAACGGACGGAATAAACCGAATGCCCCGTCATTCCTCGGCCAGAGTCCGCGACAGTCGTTCCCGACGAGCGTCCCCCAGCCATATGACAATGTCCCGACCGCTGACGCGTTCTCACGAGAACAACCGAGCATGGTGTCAGTATCGAGTCCGTCGCTCGGTAAAATCATCTTCGTCATCGGATCGACGCCGTGTCGCTTCCACCACTCAACGGTGACCCGGACAGCCTCGTTCGGCTCCATCGAGTCCGGACGGACTCCTTTCCAGTCCCTCGCGAACGACGCGGGCGCATGCCTATAGAAGTGAGCGGTCCCATACGTATCCGGAAGAAGGATACTCATATCGGGGCCGAAGTAGTCGTACCACTTCTGTGACATGGTGAATGGCGCTTGAAATATCCTATCGTGATCATTCCCCGCCAGACACCCTTCGATCATATACAGCTCGTGAGCGTTCGTACCTTTCGGATTCGCGCTCCCATGCTGCATGGCCAGAAGGACATTCGAAGTCCCGAGACACTGCGACGGAAGCATTTCCGACATGTACCTCATCACGATCTCCTGGAAAAATCGGCTCTGTCTCCGCCTCGTATCGAAAAGGATGAAGGAAAGCGCGCGTTCCTCACGCAACGCCTTCGCCTTTTCGAAAAGCCTGGCGACCATACCCGTGTATATCGACAGAATCTCCGATGAGGAAAGCTTCGCGTTCAGGATCAGATGGTAGTAATAAAGCTCCGAAACGATCACCATCGCAATTATTTCCCAGAACGTCACCTTCCATGAGGGACCGGTGAAGGTCAGAACATACCCGCCTTCCTGTTTCTCCAGTATGAATGGAGGCAAGACCGGACGAGACATCTCTTCCAGAAAATCATCCGACCGGATCAGGCGAGTTCGCCCGTCACTTCCTGTCATTCCTGCCAGGAACGACCGTTCCGCCGGCGTAAGACAAAGAGCCCTTGCCGCCTCAAGTTGTTCACGAAGCACATCTTCCGGGATGATGTCGGCCAGACGGATATACTTGTCACGAATGATAAGCTTGAAGGTCGTCTCGACATCCCTGTATTCGGCATGATCGAAATAGAATACGGCCATGAACCATTTGTACACGTCCGTATCGATCAGGCTTTTGACGATCGCTTCCCCGTTCGGGATACAGAATATATCCCGCAGACCGAGCCCTTGTAATTTCATGCTTTCCTCCTTTTTCGGTTGTAATTGATATGACTTTATAAAGAACCCTTCACCCCGAGAGGTCTCGGGATGGGAAGAGCGGGACCGATACGCATCCGTCCGGCCATTCCGCCATACTTTTCATCCCTTGCCTGAGCCAAAATTCGACGCAGAAGCAAGATTGGACGATAACATATATGAACAATGCTGTCAATTATCTCAATGGTCCGTTACTTAGTGTTGTATAAACAATATATATCAGTTATTACTGATTGTCAAGAAATACATTCCGTTCCGTTCCCGGATACGAAACCGGGCAAGGGAACAGATGCGACGGCTATCTCCCTAAAGTACCGCAACAAGGTTATTCTTAAGCCATATTCCCCGTTCAATCATATCCGGATTTGACAGGATTTATATAGTGTGTATAATACACTTAGTAAGTTCACAAGGGAAAGGACGGACAGGAAGACGAAGGAGTCACTCAGACAACCGACGGGACCTATTTCATTCCCGGTATCGCTGCCTAAACGACTATTCCTCTCCCATACCGATGCCTTGGCATCGTATCTCCTTCCCTACTTAGTGTGTTACTTACATTATATAAGCATCTTTACAACTGGATAGGCAGACGAACAACATGGCCTGTTCGAAACGTCAACAAAAAAGGAGACTACGATGAAAGCACATCTTCTCATCATCGATCCGCAGAATGATTTCATGGACAGTCCGAATTCATCCCTGCCCGTGACCGGTGCAAACGACGACATGCGTCGCGTCGCCACTCTCGTGAAGCGAGTCGGCAAAAGACTCGACGATATTCACGTCACGCTCGACTCACACCGCGTCATCGATGTCGGCCATCCCGGAATGTGGAGGGATCAGGACGGCAATCAGCCGAATCCATTCACCATAATCGGATCGGACGACATCAGGAACCGTATCTGGGCACCCAGAAGGGAGCACCTCTGGAAAAAAATGCTCGAATACGCGTTGGCGCTTGAGGCGGGGAAGAAATACCCGCTCATGGTCTGGCCCGAACACTGCGTTATCGGCACACCGGGACACAATGTCCAGGCGGAACTGATGGCGGCGCTCATGGAGTGGGAACGCAAGGAATTCGCGAATGTCGACTACGTCGCGAAGGGCACGAACGCTTTCACGGAGCACTACGGCGCGCTCATGGCCGAGGTTCCCGATCCGGACGACCCTTCGACCGGACTCAATGTCGGACTGCTCACGGTCCTCGCGGAAGCAGACATCATCGGCATCGCCGGGGAGGCGCTCAGCCACTGCGTGAAGTCTACCGTCGATCAGATCGCGGAGAATATCGGCGAGGAACACATCAAGAAGTTCCATATCCTGACCGACTGTACCAGTCCCGTTTCCAAAGTCGGCGACGGACCTGACTTTCCCGCCATTGCGGGCGAGTGGCTCGACGACATGAAAAAGCGCGGTGCGAAACTCGTCACATCGGAAAACTTCCTACCCTGAACCGGGTCACGGAACGGTATAACTAACAGTTTAAAAATGGAGGCAATCATGCCAAGACTCGAAGAAGGAATGGAACAGCACCGGATCGGCGGATCGAACTTCACCTTTCAGGGAACCCGAATCGACCGACTCGGAGCGACGGAATATACGCTCGTCACAATAGCAATCGATGTGACCGGATCGACCTCGAACTTCGCGGACGAACTTCGCGAAGCCCTCATAGCGGCGGTGCGATCCTGTAAGAAATCTCCGAGAGCCGATTACCTGATGATCCGCGTGATACTGTTCTCAAGCAGCATCGGCGTACGCGAGATACACGGTTTCAAGGAGCTTGCCGACATCGATCCGAACGCTTATGCGGCATTCAAACCGGACGGTTTCACACCGCTCTACGATGCCGCCTACTCGGGCATCGGCGCGATGGTCGACTACGGCGCACACCTGATGGAAAACGATTACCTGACCAACGGCATCATCTTCATCATCACTGACGGCGGGGATAACGATTCCAAAACGGCATCCCCCGCCATGATCAGGCAGAAGCTTGAGGAGGTGAAACTCGAGGAGAAACTCGAGTCGCTGGTCAGTATCCTGATCGGAGTGAACGCCCGACAGGCGAAGTCGCTCCTGGAGGATTTCCAAAGGGAGGCGGGTATCGGAAAGTACATCGACCTCGAGGATGCCTCCGAAGGGTCGCTCGCGAAATTGGCCGAATTCGTCTCACGGTCCGTATCGAGCCAGTCTCAGGCGGTCGGCACCGGCGGACCGAGCCAGAACATATCAGCCGTCATCTGAACCGGCAAACCTGCACAAGGGGGTGACGAAGAATTCGTCGCCCCTTCTTATTGTAAAACAAAAAAAGGAGTCTGCCATGAGCACGATATTTTCGACTGATCACTATTTCCACATCGGCGAGTGGCATTCCCACGCCGGTAAACCATGTCAGGATCACGCCCTTTCGGAAGTCGGGAGTCGGTCGGCATTCATCAGTATAGCCGACGGATGTTCCAGCGGAAAAGAGACGGACATCGGCGCTCGGATCCTGAATCTCTCGACATTGGCCGCGCTCAGGGAAGAAACGCATTCCCATGAAAACCTCTCCGAGGTCGGCGCCGGAAGGATCGCGATGAGGCAGGAGCTTCTTCTCGAACAAGCGGGCAATCTGCTCGGACTCAAGGAGGATGACTTGCTCGCGACATGTCTACATGCGGCGTTGAACGAGGACGGGGGTTACGTATCAGTGCAAGGCGACGGAGTCGTCGCGATCAAGTTTCACGACGGAAGACTTCTCCTCCGCCGATTCGAATGGGCGAACAATATGCCGTTCTATCCGGCTTATCGAAGCAGACGACTCCAGGATTTTATCTCCGCGCATGGCGGAGATGTCGATGCGCTACGATTCTCGGAAACGATATGGACAGGAAACGGGGCCGGGGGGTGGGAACAGGAAACCGTTCTTGAACACCGTATCAGGGACGGGATCGAGGGAATAGTCATTCCGCTCGCCCGAGGAGAAGAGATCGAATTCGTCGCCCTCTTCTCGGACGGGGTCACGCAGATGAAAGAATTGGATTGGAAAGAGGCGGTCTGCCGGTTTACGGCATTCAAAAGTACGGCCGGAGAATTCCTCAAGCGTCGTATGATACGCGCCATCGGCGAGTCGGAACGGGCCGGCGGCGGACCGCTCGACGACATCGCATGCGCCATCATACGCAGTGAAACGAAAAAACAAACGGAGGAAAAGACATGAAACAGGGACAGGATACGCTCACGGTAGTTCTTTCCGGTCGCGGAAAGACATCTCTTCCTCCGAGCAGCTATGTCGCCACCGGAGGAGAAGGCGCCATTTATAGGATCGGCGACACGATCGTAAAGATATATTCCGACCGGAAAAAAATGACGGGTGACCGCATGGAAGAAAAAATACGGCTTCTCTCGGGAATCAGACATCCGTACATAGTCGCGCCAAGAGGATTGGTAACGGATACGAAAGGCGCTCTCATCGGATACTACATGGATGCCATCGACGGAAACGGCTTCTCGGAAGTATGCGCGCCCGCATTCTGGCATCGCTCCGGATTCACGAGAGACGACGCGTGCACACTGACGGACAGGATGAGGGACGCTGTACGGGCGGCTCATGGATACCATGATGCCGTCATGGTCGATCCGAACGAGACCAATTGGATCGCGATACTCGGCGGTCAGAAAGGACCGGAGCCGAGAGTCATCGACGTGGACTCATGGGCGATCGGGAATTGGCCCGCGAAAGCCATCATGCTGTCTATCAAGGATTGGCATAGCAGGGGGTTCGATCACCAGACCGATTGGTTTGCCTGGGGTGTCGTCAGTTTCCAGCTCTTCACCGGGACACATCCTTACAAGGGAACCCTTGATGGATTCAAAAAGGGCGACCTGGAAGGAAGAATGAAACAGAACGCTTCCGTATTCACCCCCGGAGTACGCTTGAATCAATCCGTCCGGGATTTCGGAACGATACCCGGAAGACTGCTCGACTGGTACGTCGAGACGTTTCAGCACGGCGAGCGGACCGTTCCGCCTTCCCCGTTCGACACCGGTGTGGCTACCGCGAAAAGGGCTCTGGTAAAAAGGATCCTCGCCGCAAAAAACGCGCAAGTCGTGTACGACAGGCTTTTCTCGGAGCCTGGAGAAACGGCGATCCGTATATTCCCTTGCGGGGTCATTCTGCTCCGATCGGGACGCCTCATCGATTTATCGACGAAAAAAACCGTCGATAGCGGGATTTCCGATGTAGCCGAAGTCATCGCGACAGCCGACGGTTGGCTCATCGGTAACCCGAAAGGAAACGGGACGGGATTCCGATTCATACACGGAAAAACGTCACTGAAGGAAGACCTCGCGTCTCCGGTACCTGCGTCGGGACTGCTCAGATTCGAGAACAGGCTATTCCTGAAAACGGAACGCGGACTGACCGAGATTCGATTATTGCGTCTCGGCAAGACCCTGCTTACGGCCGGAAATACCTGGGGCACCATGCCATCCTCGACACGCTGGTTTGACGGTGTCGGTATCCAGGACGCGTTCGGGGCGACGTATGCCATCGCGCCGTTCGGGGAATCGGGTTGCGCGCACGTCCGCATTCGGGAATTGGACGGTCAGAAAACACTTACGGCAAAAGCCGGCGAACGCTTCCTGGCGGTAGTCGTGCTGGATGCGGACGGCAAGTATCGGAAACACGAGTTCGCCTTCGATAAGACTTACGGGAATTATCGGGTATGGACCGGGGAAGTGGATACTGCCGACCTCAATATCGCCATCCTGCCACGCGGCGTCTGCGCGACGATTGTCGAAGACGGCGAGCTGAACATACTCGTACCGGGAAGCGGCGACACTCGGAAAATCTCAGACCGGGATATCGGCACCGATATGTTTCTTGAACACTGGAACGAAAAGACGGTGTACATGCGAAACGGGGACGTCTGGCAGGTCAGACTGAAATGATTCGTAAACGGAGCCTTGCATCGAATGATGTGGGGCTCTTATTATATCCGATGACGATTTCTATGCTTTTTTCAGGGGTGCCATACCGAGCATGAGCTTTTTCACGCCGACACGCTTGAACGCGATGGTCGCGATCGTTCCCGAGATCGAGATGACGATGCCGCCGCCGAATTCCGGGTGTTCCACATTGTCTCCGGGACGGAAATTCTTCTCCTTCGGAACGTTCTCGTTGACGGTTTCACCGGTTGATTCCTTCCGGCGGGAGGCGGAAGACTGAAACCCCGAAGGTTTCCTTCCACCGAAAGTGACGTCGCGTTTCCCGATCCGTTTCCTGCCATACCCGGCAAGCATCGACGGCCGTTCCTCCTCGACGACTTCCTCGAGCAGGTGAGACGGGATCTCGCCTATGAAGCGTGAGGTCGGATTCACGTTCGTCGAACCGAAGAGCATGCGTGCCTCTGCGGACAGGAGATACAGCCGTTTCTTCGCGCGCGTGATCCCGACATACATGAGTCGCCGTTCCTCTTCGAGATCCTCCTCGGAAAAGGCGCTGCGAGAATGAGGGAATACGCCTTCTTCCAGGCCGACGATGAAGACCGTCGGGAACTCGAGCCCCTTCGCGCTGTGAAGCGTCATAAGATGAACCGCCTCCGCCTTATTGTCGATTGAATCCGTATCCGACGAGAGCGCTACTTCCTCAAGGAACGCCTGTAACGCCTCTTCAAGCGATCGATCCTCATATTTTTTCGCGACACTGAAAAGTTCACGCACGTTCAATTCACGCTCCTCGCCCTCGCCCGTACCGTCGCGAAGGGAAAGGAGGTATCCCGATTCCGTCGCGAGTTCCTTCAAGATTTCCGAGAAGGTGAGCGTCGGGGTCGCGGAAACAACTTCCGCCCGAAGCCGTGAGAAGAGTGATGCGAACGTCTTCATGATAAGGATCTTTTTCTCCGGAATGCCATACTCGGGGGAGATGACCGAAACCGCAGACAAAGGATCCGTCCCCGCCCGTTCGGCCGCATCCGCCCATTTCACCAAGGTCGCCTTACCGATACCGCGCTTCGGTTCATTGATGATCCTCGAGAGCGCGATCATGTCCCGCGGATTCATAAGGAGCCGTGCGTACGATATGACGTCTTTCACTTCCTTTCGTTGGTAGAACTTGAGTCCGCCGACGATACGATACGGGATAGAATACCGGAGAAAGGCCTCCTCAAGCGCCCTGGATTGGGCATTCGTGCGATACAGGGCGGCAAAATCGCCGAATCGGATCGATTCCTCGTCGTCCCCCGAATGTTTTATCGTCCGTGCGACGAACTCGGCCTCTTCCGCCTCATCGGAAAGTGTCCGTGCGACGATAAGGTCGCCTTCTTTTTCCTCGGTCCACAATTTCTTCTCGCGCTGGTTTCGGTTTTTCGCGATGACGCTTCCGGCCGCATCGAGGATTATCTGCGTCGAACGATAGTTGCGCTCGAGCGTTATGACCTGCGCGTCCGGATAGTCCTTTTCGAACTCAAGGATATTGCGGATGTCGGCCTGTCGCCAGCGATAGATGGACTGATAGTCGTCGCCGATGACGAAGACGTTGTGATGTTTCAACGCGAGAAGACGTATCAGCCGGTACTGAAGAGGATTGGTGTCCTGATACTCGTCAACGAGTACGTACCGGAACTGATCCTGATATCGAACAAGCGTCTCCGGGGATTCCTCGAAAAGCCGGACCGTAAGACGCAGGAGATCGTCGAAATCAAGGCTCTCCGTCTTCAAGAGCTCCGACTCGTAATACTTATAGACCTTGGCGACAAGTTCCTCGTAGTAACTGCCCGTGCGGAGAGCGTACGTATCCGCGTCGAGCGACTCCCCTTTGGCGCGCGAGATCGCTTCGAGTACGGATCGCGGTTTGATTTGCTCTTCGCTCATGTCCAGTCCCTTCATCGCCGCCTTGACGATGCTTATCTGGTCATCCGCGTCGAGGATGTTGAAACGCGGATCACGACCGAGCTTCGCGATATCGTTTCGGAGAATCTTAGCGGAAATCGCATGAAAAGTACCGATGTGTGGCATGCCGTGAAATGAAAGCGGTGATTCGCTCTCTTCGGCCGCCAATGCCAATAGCGCCTCGACGCGGTCGCGCATCTCTCCCGCCGCCTTGTTCGTGAAAGTCACCGCGAGGATATTATTCGGCGAAACGGCCCGTTCAGCGATAAGATAGGCGATACGGTGCGTGAGCGTCTTCGTCTTGCCCGATCCCGCCCCGGCAAGGATAAGCGAGGGTCCTTCGGTTCGCAAAACGGCTTTTTTCTGCTCCGGATTGAGTCCGGCTTCCCAGAATTTCATAGGATATGACGTTTGAAAACGGCCGATATGATCCCTCCAGTGTATCATGCAAGGGTCGGCCGGAGAAACATCGGAACGAATAAGGGAGATTCCGTTAGGAATCTCCCTTTGTTTTTAGGTTTCTCAGTATGAACAACGATTCCCGCATCTCTTCCGTAAGCGTTTCCGCCTTGATCCGCTCCGTTCGAATATAGGCCCCTCCGGTATCCGTCTTCTCCAGGTGTTTCCATAAGACGGCGGTCGCGGTTTTCAGGGAAGCTCCGTATCGCCCGCGATTCAATTCGAATCTGGCCCGAACCAGTTTTCCGGATAGCGAATCCATCATGAGTCCCGGATTCGTCCGTCTGAACACCCCCTTCAATTCCTCGAGCAGAAAATCCGACGTACCGTCTTTCTCCGGCCAGTCGTCATGGACCTCCTTCTCATATTCCTCCGGAACAAAAACTATCATGGACAGTTCCCTGCTGAGAATCAACTCCTTGTTCCGGACGACACTCTCCCAAATGGGGCCGATATGGCGATTGATCAGTCTGGTGACGAATCTCCTTCGAAAACCGCGGATATGCCGATCGAAATACGATGCCATCTCGCCGATATCACGGATTCCGCTCATCGGATTCACCATTCGGAACTCATCGATGATACGATCCGGCGTGATATGCTCATCCAGGAGCACCAAAAGGTAATGCCAGTGATATCCTTCCATGTCCTCATGTGTGGACAGACGCGATCCGAGATGCCTTCTCTTGGACGGATTCCGACGATTTCCGGATTTACGTGATACGCCGACGACCGGAAGTCCGATATCCTTTCCGAGGACAGTTCGCAGGACTTCCGCAAGAACCGAGGCCTTTTCCCATTCGACGGAACTCTCCAGCCGTTTTATATGTCCGTGATTCGCCAGCTCGGGTCCGCGCACCTCGAAAAGCACGTTCGTCGCCCCCGTGATCGCGTCGATATATTCACCTCGCGCGAGCGAGAACATCGCCGAAACCGCGAACAGACCCCGGAGTTTCACTGCGGCATGCGGAAAAGCCTCACGAAGATGACGAAACAACCGGTCCCACGCATCCTCCGGATTCGAATCAGAAATCGAATCGCCAGCCGCACCGTCCGACAGCATGATTGCCGCAAGAACCTCATCCGTCAGGGGAACCCACGATTCCGCGAACGGCTTCACGAATTCGACAAGCTGACGGGCGAAACGTTCTTTCACACCGAGCTCCGGCTTCCGTCGATCCAAGAACACGACAAGCCTATCGACCGCACCCTTGCTCTTCGGATATCCGGTCAGTGACAGGATGTATCCGGTCGTAAGCTCCGATGCCGACATATCAAAGACAGCTTCCCAGGCCGGGAAGACACTCTTCTTATGACTGGCCATATATACCCCCTTCTTTTTCGTTGTTCGAATGATAAGGAACCTTCGATAATTCTTCACATAAAAGTGCCGTTTTTGCAAGCGTCGGGACAAAGAATGCTATACTGTGAATGACTCATCACGATACATCAATCTATGGACGCTCTCCACCCCTACCTCGTCTTCCTGATTCCGCTTTCGGTAGGCATCGGGACCCAGGCGATCAAGTTCGTCGTATTTACGGTGAAGCATGGCTGGAAGCCGGAATACATGTTCACGCACGGACATATGCCGTCGGCACATACCGCGTTCGCCGTCTCCCTTGCCACGAGCGTCGGCTATTATGAGGGCATCGGCTCCGGTTCCTTTGCCGTCGCGGCCGCACTCGCCTTCATTCTTGTCGATGATGCCGCCCGCATCCGGATGTATCTCGGCGACCAGGGCCGATATCTCAACATGCTCGTCGAGCAGCTCGACGTGGACGGGACCAAGTTCCCCCGCCTCAAGGAACGTGTCGGGCACCGCGTAAGCGAAGTCATCGTCGGCGGCCTGATCGGTTTCGTCGCGACCCTCCTCCTCGCCGGCATTCTCTAGCGCCGTATTTCGAACGGAAAAGCCGTCTTCGATCGGAGACGGCTTTTCCGTTTCATTCACGTCATGAAACGGATAGATCGAACGGTTTTCCGTCTTTAGGGATACGTCGACGACATGTCGCTGAAGATGGGGCCGATAGGAAATCATCCTATCGGCGGTTCATGAACGTTTTTTCGAGACGCCCGAGACTCGTCGGGGATCCTATGCGCGATACGTGTCGAACACATAGGAACCGGGAAGAATATCTTTGCCCGCCTGGATCACCACGGCATTCGCGACTTCCTGAGGCGAGATGAACCGTGAAACCTTGGACCGGAATTCCTCTTTCTCCGTCGGATGCCCGTTCCAGATCCGCGTCTCCACTGGCCCGAGCAGAAAATCACATACGAAAAGTCTTCCCTCGCGTCCCTCCTTGGAATTGATGCTCTTCCCGAGATTATGCAGGAACGCGAACGCCCCGGCATTGAACGCACAGCCCGGGAACCCACGCTCGACGCTTTGTCCGAGCATATTGATGATTCTCCCTCCGTAAGCCATCATCGTCTTTGCGGAGCAAATCACGTACACGTGCGCGTCCAGAAAAGGCCGGACGGCGAGATATCCCTCGAAATCGAGATTGTCGACCTGGATGAATAGCATAATCGAGAGGTGAACGGACGAAAATCGCTTATGATTCAAGATAGACTCAGACAGATCGGTCTTTCCGATAACGAGATATCGGTATATCTTTCGATATTGGAAAATGCCGAAATATCCCCTTCAATGGTCGCAAAAATGACCAACCTCAGTCGTCCGTCGGTCTACGCTATCGGAAAGAAGCTCGCAAGAAAAGATTTGATATCGGAGGAAGACCGTTGCTCGGGTCTGCGTTTTCTGGCCTCTCCCCCGGATGCAGTAGTCCGTGAAGTCGAATCCGAAAAGCGCGAAGTCGAATCAAGACTCGAGTTGGCAAAAGCGCTGGTTCCCGAACTCAACCTCATCCCGAAATCACAGAATTACTCCGTACCGAAAGTCAGATTCATCGAGGAATCCCTGCTGAAGGAGTACCTGTATCAGAAAGCGTCCGACTGGGACAGAAGCGGTCTCGACCGCGACGCGACCTGGTGGGGCGTGCAGGACAGTTCTCTTATCAAACACTATGGCGAATGGCTCTCCTGGTACTGGAAACGTGCCGATACCAAGCTCCAGTCAAAGATGGTCACGAACGAAAAGGAGGAGGGCCATTCGTTCGAGGGACAGACATCGTTCAGGCGCTCGATGCGATTCTGGAACAAAGGGGGGAACATCGGGGTGACCCAGGCCATTTTCGGCGACTACGTCCTTATCGTGAACACGCGTACGAAACCACATTCCCTCTTCGAAATCCATGACGCCGTCACCGCCGAGGGTCTCCGTCAGGTTTTCCGTGGTATCTGGGAAACGTTGTGACGACAATGATCCGGTTCACCGTAGCTCAAATCGTATAAAAAATAGGACGGAAAGCATTCGCTCTCCGTCCCGTTTTCATATCACCATGGTTCCCGTCAGGATTTCCTGTCCGAAATTATCCTGTTCACTTCCCATCCGATCTGCCTCCAGTTCCCGCTGAAGGTTCCGTTGGGATGTTCCTTATCGAGAATAGCCAATTCGCCTTCGAAATATTTCACGGATAACGTCTCTCCCGCACCGGAATCCGGATAGGGAAATTCGATCATGAACGCACCCGGGGAATCGGTCTCGACCAACGTCGCGTCGGGAACATTTCGCAGATAGTAATCCTTCCACTCTGCCAGGGAGTGCGTGCCGACAAGAAGTTTCGCAAGCGGATCAGGAGCCGCCGTTACGTCGATGATAAGCACATCGATGATCGGAAACACGGAATTCGTCATGTTACGGACAATACCCTTATATCGGCGTCTGTCCCCGGATGAGACATCGAAATACGTCGTTTCCCCTTCCTCGTATCCGGCAGAAAGTTCGAATTCGGTTCCCTTGAAAAGTTGGCGTAATTCACGCGTTATCGTCGCCGAACCTATCGGTAAATCATCCTTTGGGGACAGCTGGAAGCTTATGATCTCACGATACGGCGACATGAGTCCGATCGTCGAACCCAATCGCTTCCCGATATCATGTATATTCATTATTCGGTTCTCCTTTCGGTTTGATTGGTAAGATACGTATCTGGTTTCAACCGATTCATACCATTCCGGAACTTCCGGTGTCAAACCGCGGACACCGCTCGACAATACAGAACCGATAAAAATTCATATATGATTCTGATCGAAAAAAACAGAAAACGGGTCCCCCGACGGGGCCCGTTTTAAGAAAGTTCGGGAGAATCAGGATTCCGTATCGAACGGATTCTCCGGCATCTCGCCGTCTCTATCGCGATCAGTTGTCACGGCATAAGCGTCTACCGCGGCGTCCATCGCGATCTCGACGGTCTAAGCACCGACTCCCAATTCTCCAGATCCGACCTCATTGACACTTTACGCAAGGCCGGAATGGCCAACGCATATATCGGGAACCTCGATACTCATGGGAGTATGATTACCGATTACGGATGGACGGGACTACAACAGTCCCATATTCCCGAAAAGGGTCAGAGTGATCACCGGAACGAGCGCGAGAAGAAACGCGAAAGCGATTTCCTCGTCAGCCACCCTCCTGGAGCACTCCGTACACCCCACGCCGTCTGCGTGCTTGTGCACTTCGTCCGACCCGACCATGGATTTCGCCTCCATAGTTTTGTCTTACTTGTTAACATGTAAAAAGAAAAACGGGGTCCCCATCTGGGATCACCCGTTTCGCTATTACCTTGACAGTATACGCCATTTCCATGTGAAAGTCAAACATGGATTCATCATACCTTTTCCGTATACGTCAGGCTCCGACGACCGTCCCACGGAAAATAAAGACTGCCCCCGGCTTGCGAGAGCAGTACATATTCCTTTGTCGCTCAGAGCGACGCCATTCTCACTTTCGCAAGTGCCTTGAATCCGTTCAGTGACCGGATGCTCCTGGGCGCGTTCGCGAACAACTGCGTTTCACGGACCCATTTCGGGAACGTGGAGAAACGAAGTTTGTTCACGAGTCGTTCCGCTGTAAACAATGCCTCCGGTACTTTTTCTGTCGCAACCTTCAAAACTACCTGTTTTGCTGTCTCGACGGCGACGAGCTGGATCGGAGCGGTCTGTTGTGCACTTGCCCCGACTACTGCTGACTGTAACATCATTCCTCTTTTTTTTATTTGGCTAATATATCGGGAAGCCGAGCCGCTCCCCGTGTGTTTGTTAATTGAAGAGTAAAGCACTGACTTGTATTTCTGTCAAGCACCGTATGGATCATCTCCGTTCACTGAGACCCCGTATCTTGCCGTATGAAAAGAATGGCGTTCATGATATCGCATTTCATCATTAAAAAAGACTCTCCGGGTTCGGGAGAGTCTTCGTTTGTTCGTTCATTCAAAAGAAATACCGTTCACCCGTGTCGGCACGGAGACAGCGGACCCCGTCCATCGGCAACGGCTTCGCGAGCCTTGGCAGAAACATGTCGCCGGGCATAACCGATACGGATTCCGGCACGACGGCGATTTCCTCGCCATCGGCAGATCGCCCGAGTGGCACAATCGCTCCGACGGCACGCAACACGTCCGCTACCTTTTTCGATGCGATCCGTACCGTTCCGGAGAACACGATATCGGAGAACTCTTTCGAAAGTACGGTGAATGATTGGTTCCGACGATTGAACACGATCGTTCCCCATCCCTCATCACGCGTCCGCGCGTTGCGGTAGACGGAAAATAATTCTCCCGTCTCTTCGGCCGACCCGCTGACATTCCTTCGGATGAAGCATGAGGCGTCCTCTTCCGAAAGCGGTTCACCCATATACATGGTCTTTCCCTTAACGGTTCCGCCACCATCCCACATGCAGCCCGTACGGCATCCGCCTCCGCAGATCCCGTAAGCGGCGCAGCCGACGCACGCATCGGGAACAAGTGCGGTCATCGCCCATCCGTTCGCCTTCCGCCAGCTCCGATCATACGCGCGTATCATGTCCCCGCCATACTCGTCGAGATACGGCGCCTGGATACATGCACGAAACCGTCCGTCGGGAGAGATCACTCCGAACGAGCGACCCGCCATGCACACACGCGGCGTATGAACCGTCAGGAACGTCTTCCAATCTGTCGGAAAAAGCCGTATCAGGACGCAAGGCGGAATGGGAAGCGTCGAGTCGATCTTCATGCCTGCGTCGCGCAATGATCCGATGGCTTCGAAATATGCCCGGTATGCCGTCGTATCCAGGACGAAATCTCCGTGCCCGACTGCTCCCCACGATGGCAGGAACGGCGTCACCGTCATCGCCCTGACTCCCGTTTCAAGAAGCTTGCGTCCGACCGGCAGAAGCCCGTGGATATTCTTCGCCGTCGCCACGAAGTTCGGCGTGACCGAAACGCCGCGCTCGCGAAGGTGTCCGATGCCGCGAAGGGTTTCCGGAAACGCGCCCGGAACACCTACCATCATGTCATGCAGGGTCCCGACTCCGTGGATCGAGATGAGAGCGGAATTCAGACCTGCCCTCGCGAGTCGATCCGCGGCATAGGGCGTGACCAGACGACCGTTGCTGTTGATGCTCACGTAGCACCCGCCTCGGCGATAGATATCCATGACTTCATAAAGATGTTCACCGACGAGAAACGGCTCCCCACCGGTCGGGCAGACCGCCATGACCCCTCGTTCGACGGATATCTCGGCTATCCGGATATTGCGCTCCCGGTCTTCCGGTCGGGGCTCGAATACCTTCAGGCATCGTTCCGGGTTATAGCAGAAGGCGCAGGCGTTGTTGCACTGGGTCGTCAGCTCATGCTGCTGGATGAGTGGGGCCGTGGTGAGATATCGGTTCGTTTCCATGATCGTCTCCGTTAGAGTATTCGTTGTGAAAGGACTTCCTATGACGTGATGATATGGAACTTGCCTAATCCGTACAAACTGTCGTACAATACCGACAACACTTCATACCTATGATAGAAACACTCCTTGCCGAAGCCGGGTTCAGCGGGAACGAGTCGCTCATCTACGGCGACCTGCTGGCACATTCCCCTTCCGGCGCTTCTGCCATCGCCAAACGATGCGGACTGTCGCGCAGCTCGGTATATACGGTGCTCGGCGTCCTCATTTCCCGCGGACTCGTAGGAACGACCCACCGAAACGAGATCAAACAGTTCGTCGCCGAGGACGTCTCCGCCCTGCGGGAACTTTCCGAACGGAAGCGGAAGGATATGGAACGCGAGGCGAAGGCCATCACGCTGCTTGAGACAACGATTGCGTCAATGAAGGGACCCGCCGACCCGAAGCTGCCGCAGATCCTTTCCTTCGAAGGTCAGGAAGGCCTCAAGAAGATCTATCTCTCGATGCTTCGTGACGCGAAGAGGGGGTCGAACCTGCGCATCCTCCGCGACGAGTTCGTCTGGGATCCCGCGTGGGAATTCGTCTTCGGCGCGGAATGGAAACGGCGCGTAAAACGATGGAAAATCGACCTCGATATACGCACGCGCCTTCTCGTGAATCCGTCCGCGTTGGAAAAGTCGAAATCGAAATTTTACGCTTCCCGGAAAAAGACCGTGACGAAATATCTGCCGGAGCGGGAGACCGTGAAGGATTTCGCCCTCTACGTCATAGACGATGTCGCGAGCATCCTCTCCATGGAAGACGGCAATCTCGTCGGCATCCGCGTCACCAACCGCCGCATCGCCGAGAATTTCGCCTCACTTTTCGATACGCTCTGGGGCAAGCAGCGGTCCGGAAAAAAAGACCGTAACGGTAAGCGAACCTGAGCGGGTCCGCCTTTTTCATAACAAACTGCCCGGAAATTCCGATGATACGGCCCTATTCCTCGCCCACATCAAGCATTTTATCGAATTCCTGTTTCGTCATCCTGTCTTCACCGAGCTTCCGGTCGTCGAGAAATATCAGCTGTTCCGGTGACCGTTTGCTCGATCTGAAAGTTGACACGAGCGATCGCGCGATCGGTGAATCACTTTCACGCACATTTCTTTCGAGGATAGAGAGTTCCTTTCCGATCCGTTCGGAAACGGATTCGCTTCTAAGCAGGCCTGAAATCAAGAGCCACGCCACGAAAGCAAAGGCGACATACATACAAACACCCGACCGATCGCCGGAACGGAAAGAGACGGATGCGAACAGTAGGCTCGAAAACGTTACGAAAGTGACCGCGTCGTCGTTTAACATTTTTTTGAACAGATACAGGCATGCTTTCGGTATACGAAAAGACTTATAAACGACGACGACGAAAACGACGACCGGGATTATGAACAACAGAAGTCTCCTTTTCTGACGTATTCTTAAAGGAAACATCGACACGTATTCGGTCATTAGATGTTGGAATCCCCGTGATATTCCAAACGCTTCAAGACGCATCGACAACCAGTCCCTCACGGGATAATAAGTACCACGGACGCCTCCGAGATAATGGAAAAGGTCGGAGCAGACAAAAATTATTGACCACCAAACAAAGATCCAAAAAAACGGTTCTGATCGCCGTATCGGCAAGATCCCGTACGATCGAGGACCCGAAGAGTTCACCGAGTCGTTGTATCGGTTTCCGATTCATGTCGGTAATGAAGTGTTCATATCATCCTATTCCTTTCCGGTATTCCGCGCAAATCAAAAAAGCGTAAGGAATGGTTCTTCCTTACGCTATGACAGCATCCGACCGACCGCCGACATCATGACGGGATCTCCAACTTGTCCGTCACCTCGTCCGAAAAGGCGAGACGGACCTCGGACCAGTCCCAACCGCAGAGCGCCGTCACGACAAGCGCCACTGTGCCGTTCGGACCCCTGAAGTGGGAGAGCTTCTCGAACAGGTATTCGATAGCCCGGTCGGCCGCCTCGTTCCGGATGACGATGCCAAGCTCGCCGATGAACGACTCGATGTCGCGCATCGCCTCCTCGGAAAGGACGAAGAGTTTCTTCCCGCGACGCGTCCGCTCCGGCGCCCCGACACGAAGGTCGAATCCGTCCACGGAAAGATCGTACTCGCCTTTCCTGACGGGCCTGAGTGCTCCGAACATCTGATATCTCATGTTTATCTCCTTTGATTTGAATTTTAAATATCGGATCCATCTTCAGGAGTACGTCGGGACATACCGCTGAAGATGGGGCCGACTACAGTTATCGTATCGGCCCGCATTGTACCATCGACAGATGCCAAGAATGGCAACCGATATGAACCGCTCGGGATTGACCCATATCGGATATCGCACTGTCGGTAGGTGCCGAACATATCCTGTGCATCACACGGTTCCAGCCGCGCGAACATTCACATAGAATATGTTCCGGTCATCGAAGCGTCTTCCCTCTCTTGGGGGACATGACCCTCTCATCACGGCAATCGCCCATAGCCACGCGCCTTTCGTAAAGAATTCCCTCCCGAACGAGGTTCCCACCATCTTGTCTTGGAAATATCCGAAGAAAAATGGATGATTCTTTACAGCGAGAGACAAATACCCCGCGAAGACTGTTGGGAACAATCTTCGGGGACCGGGTTTATGCATGCCATGACCGAATGACCACCCCTTGCAACCGGGGTTACGAAAAGAACAACCGAACCCTTGTCCGGTATCGAATCCGCATCCCGCGATACGACCTCGATACCGGAGCCGACAGAAATTATTCATGTCGGCCACTCTACTGTTCGACCCGCTTCGGCCGGATCTCCTTCGTTTCCTCTTGCGAGGTTCTGTTGACAACGGGCGAAGTGGACCCGTCCGGATCAGTTCAAGACACGAAGTCCCTTCCTACACATCTTAATCCGTACCGTATGACGCGAGCCCCCTGGATCATCGTCTT
This sequence comes from Candidatus Moraniibacteriota bacterium, assembly GCA_013336285.1. GTDB lineage: Bacteria > Patescibacteriota > Minisyncoccia > Moranbacterales > UBA1568 > JAAXTX01. The sequence continues at coordinate 62,251 of JAAXTX010000001.1, forward strand.
GGGATGAAAACATCCATCCGTGCCAAAACTTCACGATAATCAGATTCCCACGCACGATAACGGATTCGATGCGAGAAATGTCTTCATCATAAGGGTCGTGAGCCCCGAAGATGGAGACGATCGAAAGGCACCCGCGCTTGTCCCGCCAGAGGACGTGTACCCTTTGAAAGGTATCAAAGGTATCCCCAACGCTCCACTCCCATAATTTCGAAGGCACGACACAAATATCGGCTCGTCCTTCGGGGTAGACGTTGGAATGCACACGACACTCCCAGCGGGTACTCCGCTTGACCGCACGGTCCGCGGCCTGTTCAGAAATAGCCTGCATACCTCCCCCTTTGCCCCGAAAGGCCTTTGTGTTCGTCATTTTTTTATGACGAGCGGTTACAAGGAACTTCTTTCTTTACCGGTCAAACGCCCTCACTTGATCCGGGGCAAGGACTTATCGAACATCCACAGTTTGATCTTGACAGCAATTACCCTGACGAAAAACTGAAATTTGTTCATTTATATCTCCTGATAAAACCGTTAAAAAAATTAACCCATCTTCAGCAGCACGTCTGCGACATACCGCTGAAGATGGGGCCGACAAGAATGCTATTCGGGTCGGCCGGGTTTTATCGATCCGCTCCGGCCGGATCTCCTTCGTTTCCATTGCGAGGTTCTGTTGCCAACGGGAGAAGTGATCCCGTCCGACCGAAATTCAAAGCTTCGACGAACAGCTTCTCTCCCAGGGAGATCCGCTGTAGGCGCCTCCGCTTCCGAATTTCACCGTCACCGCGTCGCCCTCGACCTCGATACTCTGGGAACTGATATAGTCCTTCGAGTTTCGGGTATTCGCGAGTTCGCGGTTCCGGAGGTGCCCGTCTTCGTCCTTCCAGACGAGATACAGGGTGTCGTATCCGTACGACGTCCCGTTCTCAGCCGCATGACTGACAAGACAGACATCCTGTCTTCCCTTGGGAAACGTGGGGCTATACGTGAAATCGCAGCCGAGCTTCGGCGCGATTCCGTTGATATAGCCACGCGCTTCTTCCCGGGTAATGGTAGGGTGCTCCATGTTTCCTCCTGAATTTGAGGTTGATAGGGATATTTTGATCGGTTTTCCGGATATTCCGTCAAACAGGCTCTATGATCCGGTTCTCATCCGATTCCTGAGTTCGGCCTTGGATCGTTTCCGGTCATACCCTTTCTTCCCGCTCTTCGTGGAGTGAGCCCCGCCCTTGTGACGGAGAAGGTCCACCACCTCCGTCGGAAGTCGCCACTTGGACGGCTTCGGTTTACGTACCACTATCTTTTTCGACATTATTCTCTCCTTTTTTATCAATTTTCCATTATAAATGTTCTTTTTCCGGTCAATGACATTCCCTCGGGAACCATGTGTGAAAGACTCATATTGGGGGAATGAATATATTTGAATATTGCCCCGAAATGGCCCGAACACATGGTTCCACCAGGCTTCCGACCCGCATTTCGCGCTTTCTTGCCGCCATCGCGTCGAAATCGGCGTGTCGCCCAGTTATCCGAGTATGGAATGCCTATCTTTTGAGGTACCGGCGACGGGTCATTCGACTCGACCAGACAACATAGCGCATCATATAAATCCTGTCAAGTAACATGGACACTATTGCTAACATATTACTTATATATGCATTATAAAGGCGTTATTATAATATAAATTATGTCTATGCGATTTGTCTAAATAATTCTAATTGTTTGACGGAACATATGTATCAATCAATATGTCCATCGATATTGACAACATATGCCTGGCATGCTAGGATGCGCGGAAAGTGATTACTTGATGTTTGTTAACAATTTAACCACGGAGGAAATTATGGACTGACCACTTTTTTTCCTGACGGGATGAGCACGTCTGTCATGAGACGTCGCTCATCCCCGCGATGGAAACGGGTCGGTTCCTGAATATCTCCACAAACCAAAAAGGAGGAAACGTGCAATGAACGATTAGCATTATCCCGCCCAGATCGGCAAGCTTTCGCTGAAAATTATGCGGAGCACTGAAAAAAATAGCACAATATGTAGGCCAAACGTCCAAACGGACGGATAGCCCTTTCAAAAAACCCCGGTGATCGTATTCATACGACCCGGGGTTCTTCTTTTTCGGATATTGTTCGCCTATTCTTCAGACTGGTATCTTTCGGCAGCTTCCCATGCCAGGTCGAGAATAGCCTTAAATGAGTCCGCGATATCCTTGTCCTCGATGACGACGCCTGTCAATCGGTCACCCAGTGACGCGATCCTGACCTTGTCTCCGTACACCGCGATGTCGGATTTTATCGGAAACCTATCAAACGGGACCTTTCTCCTTTGTCCATCGGCGGTGCTTTCCAGCACGCCGTTCGTATACGTGTAAATGACCTTGGTCATGATGCCTTTCGCGATCCGTTTCGCGCGGGATTTTTCCCGGACTTCCTTCGGAAACACCTTCTCGATGGAATCGACGCAATACGCCATATTGACGACGTCACAGGCGGACATCGTGAATTCTTCGATCATCGTCAATATTCCCTCCCTGCCTTCGTAATATCGAACCACCGGACGGCCGGCATCCTTGTTGTTCATCGATTGCAGCTGCGGAAGCAGCTTCTTCAAATCCTCGCTCTTCCTGCGGATCTCCCGTTCCTGACCGTCGAGAATATCGAGAAGTCGTTCCGGGTCTGCCGCGACGAAAAACTGCTTCTTTCCTTTATGAAAGCTGCTCATCAGACCCTTTTCCATGAGTCCCTCGATAACGAAGTAGGTCGTTGCACGATTCACGCCCGCCTTATTCGAGATTCCCTGTACCGCCGATTGTCCCAATTCCAAGGAGGCCAGATAGACTTTTACCTCTTTCTCATTCAATCCGATCTCCATGAGTTCCCGTTCGAGCATACGGTTTCACTTATATCATTTCCCCGACAGTATACTACGACGAATGCCTGTATCCAAGCCGAAACGCCTATTGATACCCTTTTTCACGTTGATCCCGGTTACTGACCGGAAGGGATGTCATCTTGAGGCGTTCATCGTTTCAAGTTCCTCCGTGATCACTTTCTTATCGTTCCATGGGATTTTTATGTCACGGACCTGCATGACTTCCTCCGCTCCTTTCCCCGTGATCAGAAGCGTGTCACCGGATGAAAGCAGTGAAAGTCCCTTGCGTATCGCCTCACGCCGATCCCGGATACGGAACAGCGTAGTCCCCGCATCCATATTCCGGATACCGGACTCCACCTCGTCGAGTATACGATCGGGATCCTCATAATACGGATCTTCGTCGGTAAGGATGATGACATCCGCCACCGAAGAGACGATTTCGCCCATCATCGGTCGCTTTCCGCGGTCCCGATCACCGCACGCGCCGAAGACCGACACGATCTTCGTCCCTTCTTTTTTCATCGATGAGACCAGTTCATACAGTTTACCAAGGGAATCCGGCGTAAGGGCATAATCGATAAGTATGGTGGCCCCGATATCATTAGGGACGGATTCCATCCTTCCAGCCACCAAAGAAATTTCGGAAGTGGCTTTTGCCGCCGTTTCCACAGGCACGCCGAGGACGACCGCCGCCCCGAGTGCCGCAAGCGTATTTTCAACGTTGAACTTCCCCGGCAACGAAAGCGAAAACCGCGTCTCTCCGACAGAGAAACGCGCCCCGTCCATGGTAAGGACAAGATTTTCCGCCAGTAGGTCGGCGGACGATTCAACGGTGGAAAACGTCTTCTTTCGTTTCGCCTTCGCCAGAAAGAATTCCGGCTCCCACATATCCAGATTCACGACCACCGCCTTCGCCAGATCGAACAGCTTTCCCTTCGCGCGTCGATATTCCTCCATCGTCTTGTGATAATCGAGGTGTTCGCGTGTAACGTTGGTAATGACGGCGACCTCGAATCGGAGACCGGCGACGCGCCCCTGATCAAGCGCGTGCGAGGACACTTCCAGGACGACATGCGAGCATCCGGCATTCTTCGCGTCATGCAGGAATTTCTGCAGATGGTATCCGCCAAGCGTCGTGAATTTCGACGCATTCACCTTTTCCCGGCCCGCTATCCGGAACGAGATCGTCGATGCGAGCGCGACGCGTTTCCCGTCCGCTTCGAGCATCCGTGCGAGGATGTTCGCGGTCGTCGTCTTCCCGTTCGTCCCCGTCACTCCGATTATGGTAAGTCCTCGTGCGGGAATCCCGAACCACGCGGCCGAAAGCCATGCCTCGACGCGGTGCGCGATGTTCTTGATCGATTGCGGGGATACCTTAGAGATGAGCCGTTTCATTTTTTTCATACGATCATTTTCCGAAAACATGAATCACTCCCGATTGAATCCGCTGGATGAATCTGTAGGTCATATAACGCCACGGTGAAAGAACGATATCGTATGTTCCCGGAAAAACGACGGCCGCAGTCGCGGGAGAGAACCCGAATTTGAAACGTGTGATGCCGAGCCATTTTCCGTGCCCGGACATGAAATCGGCGACATTCACTCCACCGAAATCATACCACGAACACCCTCTCCGTTTCGCTTCGCGCATGCCCTCCCACTGGAGAAGGAACGGGGCCATGTCCGCCCGGAAACGGTCGTCCGATCCTCCATGCAGATACGTGGCAGTCTTGCCATGGAAGATGACCAGGTTCGCGGCGACAACCGTTCCTTCCTTCTCGGCCACGAAAATCACGCCGTCCTCACCGAGAAGCGCCGTGCACATCGCCTCATAGTACGTTTTCGGATGCGGGACGATGCCTTTCCGATCTGCGGTTCCCGTCACGAGCCTGATGAACGCTTCACGATATTTCCGCTCCGTCGAAACGGCGATGCTTACTCCGCGCTTTTCGGCTATACGGATATTGTATCTTGTCTTCGATTTCATCGCCGACAGCAAGTTCTCCTCGGAAGGGGCCAGACCGACACGAAACGTCTCGCGTGGCTGCATATCATGAGGCGCCCTTACTGTCATCATGTCTTTCGCCGCATCACGAATCCCTGAAAGCACGTCCGCCGTCTCCGGCTCGATCCGTATCCACCCGATTTTCAATTCCTTCGCCTTCGTAAACAGCATCTCCATTATGCCATTCAACTCTCCCTTCTTGATTCTTAATTCTTTATTCCCAGCTTCCGTTTGATCATTGAGAATTGATGCCTTGGTGCTATTTCGAAATCCATCCCCCTTGTTTTCCGTTACCTGTTCGCTATTGACTGTCTTTGGCCCCCTCGGCACATACAGATACTCTCCCACGATCGGCAACCGATGAACAACCCCGTTCGCGATCCAGCCCTCACCGCAAATACGAGCGGTCCGTCTTCCGACCGTTTCCTGAAACCGCATCCATTCTTCCGACTGAAGTAACTCGTCCGTCATATTCATCCGATTTTCCGATTTCAAAATGGAATTCATTCGATGTTGAGTCAAAACTCAAGGCCGCCCCGACTCTATAGACTTATGACCTTACTGACTTTATCAACCGTTCCCGTTCAAGTTTCGAAATTCCCCAAACTTTCGACTTTATGGACCTTACAGACTTTATGGACTTGCGATTCATCCCTATTTCTTCTTTCCTAACAGCCTCAATGCCGCACGGACCTTCTCGCCGACATCCTTCGTTTCGGTCGGGACGACCTTGAGCGCGTCGCGTGCCTCCGAAACCTTGTACCCGAGCGACAGGAGCGCCTCGATCGCGTCGCCGTCCGGAGTCTGAACGCCGGTGCCCTTTCCGGTCGGTGCCGATACCCGGTTCTGAAGTTCGACGATGACCTTTTCCGCGGTCTTCTTGCCGACACCCGACACCTGGGTAAGGAGCGACGGATCACGATTCACGATCGCTGTCCGGATAGTATCCGGGTCCGCTATAGCGAGGATGCCAAGCGCCGCCTTCGGACCGATGCCGGAAACCGAAATAAGGGACTCGAAGATGGAGAGCTCGTCTTCTGAAAGAAATCCGTAGAGTGCGAGTGCGTCCTCACGGACATGGGTATGTATATGAAAGGATACCTCGTCCGTTCCGGCGATCTTGCCAAGTACGTATGCCGAAACACTCACCTTATACCCGACACCGGACACGTCCACGATGACGGCACCGTCCCGTATGCCAAGATTTCTACCCGAAAGCCATGCGATCATACCGGTTGTTTCATGAATGGGATCCTCCTCATGATAGCGGATTCCGGGTCGGTACGCCACGACTTGCCAGAATCCGGAAGCCGTGATAGAAAGGGAAGGACCTCGAATCGGGTCTTTTTTCATCATCAAGAGCAGCCTATGCCTATCAAAAAGAACGCCAAGAAGTACATGCGCGTGACCGAGCACAAGACGGCCCGCAACAAAGTCGTGAAGGGCGTGCTGAAGAGCGCCGTCAAGACCGCCCGCGAAGCCGTTGTCGCCGGCAAGATCGACGACGCCAAAGACATGTTCAGGAAGGCGCAGAAGGCCATCGACAAGGCCGTCGCGAAGGGCATCCTCAAGAAAAATACCGCAGCCCGCAAGAAATCCCGCCTCAACGCCCTCATCAAGAAGGCCGTGGTCAAGTAGCCAGCCCGTTCTCCCGATTTCAGACAAGAAAAAACCCCGCCATTCGGTGGGGTTTTTCGTTGATGGTTTTCTGTCAGCCGTACGATAACGGGTCAATACCCCATGCGGGAAAATACCACGCCGAGACTCGACCAGCCGACGTTGGGGCCTTCCTCCTCAAGGAAGCCTCCGAACGTCGACGTCATGCCGAACGTCACGAACTTCCCTCGGGACGTGGGTGTGAGTGTTCGGGACACGCCATCGCGGAACATCCCGTCTCCGGTTTCCTTGCTGAGGAGAAATCGGTATACCGCATTCGGGAACGGTTCAAAGAGAAGATTGGTGATCCGACAAGAAGCCAGAAGCCCCGTTGCGTCGGCTACTCTGCCTTCGCCGTATAGCAGGTTACAGGCAGCCATTCTTTCCGATCCGTTTTTTCTCCCGCAGGAAGATCCGCAGCGACCGGTTTCCCTCTCCGGATTCCAATCGAGAAGCGCCTCCCCGAACACCGAATCCGGAGGAATTGCGCCGTCAAAAAGTTCCGCTTCGACATATTCGACAAGAGAGTCGATCAATTCGATCATATGCTTGTTCCTTGACTGCGGTAGGATATCTGAAGATACGAGTTGCCACCCCGACCGCGGCGTTCCACTGAAGACCAGTGGGTCGTTCGGCAGTTTATACGGATCGTCCAATATGACCCCATCAGGATCGAATTGTCCCTTGTTAAGGAAAAACGGTCCCCCGGGATCCGATGTGTTCCGTCCACCGGACAGCGCCCCGGATGCCATCTCGGCCAAACGGAGCGGCCGTTCACCGATGCGGTCATGATAGTAAACGAGCAAGCCATGCTGACTCGCATGCAGTTCAAGCGTGTCGAGCGAAAAAGGGATCCGGGGAAGTTCAAACGTGATGTCGAAGACATCTTTTGCCGCACTCGGACTGAAATAACGGTCGTCGAAAAGTCGCTGGGCCGTTTCGAGAGAAGCGCCTGAGTTCGCCATGGAAATCTCCTTGATATTTTAATGTTCAAAAAACCAGCACTTCGCTGGTCGGCCATGATACCACCTCAGTATGGAAAAATCAACGGATCATCCGATCGAGTCACAATTTCTCCACGAAAAGCGTCAGGGCAAGCTCGTCACCCATGCGACCAGTCTTCATATCGGCATCCAACGACGCAAGCAGTGAGAATCCCGATTTCAGACGGGCAAACGGGAAGGCATCCATCCGTGACAATAATTTTCCGACGAGATACGGCTTCATGCCGGTCGCACGAGCGATATCGTCCGCTCGGATATTTCCTCGGTCATATTCCCCCCGGACCTTGAACAGTTCGCGCATCTGCCAGGCGAGTAACCCGAACACTTTCGGAACGCCACCGCCATTTCGCGCCTCGCGGAGAAGCATTGACGCCGCCCTGCCGCGGTTACCGACCAAGAGTGCGTCAAGTGCGTCGAACACCTTTTCAATCGGATTCTCCTCCGTGAACAATGCGATGTCGGCTACGGTTATCTCGCCGGATTCCCGATAAGAAACAAGCGTCTCAGCAAGACTCGAGAGTCGTGCCGAATCGGATTCACACGCCGAAACGGCCTTTATAGCGGCTTCGCGGGCACAGGAAACGGCATACGAAGATCGTTTGATTTCGGCAATAAAGAATTTTGTCGCATCGGATGAATTCATGATGTCGAACACTTCCGTTTTTCCGGCGTGTTTTTTCAGATACGCGAACAACGGATTCTTAGCCAAAGGAGCGGTGGTTTCCGAAAACAGCATCGACACGGAACCGGTAATCCCTTTCAATCCCTCTACGGTCGCTTTCTGCGTCTCATCGGAACATTCGCACGCCCCCCTGATGTCGATCAGCTTTACCGAGGAAAACAGGTCATCCGCGATAGCGGAAACGATATCCGAAGGAAGCGACTCACGTCGGTCGCCTGCATGAATAGCAACGATGGTGCCGTCCGGGTATTTTTTTCTGAAGGCGTCACGGAGTTCCGTCCGACGTCGGACGGTCCGGTACCCGTCTTTTCCATACATGAGGATGACCATAGTGAATACGATATATGTACCCCATTATACCAAAACGCCCCGATATTGTCGGGGCGTCACTCAAAGCACCGGGTCGATAAGACTAGGCCGCCGGTTTCCATTCCACGCTCTGGGCGGGAATGACTACCTCGACCCAGATCTGTCCCGTGACGAACTTGACCTCTTTCCCGGACTCGTCATAGAAGAACAGTTTGGAATCGGCGCCCGCCCTGGACTTCTTCCAAGTCCCTTTTATTTCCTGGCCGTTCAGATAATATTTGGCTGAGCCGCTATCCGTCGTATCAAACCACGGATCGCCAAGCTGAAGGTTATTGTATCGTCCGGAAATATTCGTCGGGCCCGTTTTCTCACCGTCAGGAAGGTTCGCCCAAGGATCCTGCACGCCGCGAGCCTTGTAATCCACATCGGCCATAATCTGCTCGTTCTCAGCCGTTACGACGACGATATTCTTCGGGGCGATACGCTGTCCATTATTGCGGTCCGTATCCGGTGTGCCTCCCCATGTGCGGAGATATGAATTCGTTCCCCTGTCATAGTCATACTCGGCTTCCATTATGCCCGGATAACCGACTCGGAGATGTCCGCCGCTCGGACGTTCGGATTCCACGGCATCAGCCTGGTGCGGATATCCAGCAAACGTGGTCGTGGAGCTGTATCCGAATTCCTTCGCGCAATCAAGTATGGACTGCCCTTTCGCATACCCGGTATCCTCGACACGCATCAGGCCAGTCCGTTCCTTGCGAAAACAGCACTGCGGGGCTTTCTTCCCTCCCTGTCCGTTGCAGTCTATATTATCGATTACGCCCTCGTTGAGTTTCTGTATGGCAAATGCCGATCCTCCCCAACCCACGAATATCGCGTCAAGCCCTTTGGCGATGTTGATATAATCATGCCGAGCGCTTCGCAAGGCACCTATCTCGGTCGGCATATCGCACAGATACACTCCCATAAGCCGCGTAACGAAAATTCCCTCGGCCGGATTCGGCATCTCGAATACCATGTCCGCCTGCGAAAATCCTGCGACGGGACGGGCTTGAATATCCACAGGCTGCATGAACGCGAACGGTCGGCGATTCCAATTGTCGCAGGCGAGTCCGGAAATCGGACTCACGTTCCCCTCATTGAGCGGACCCTGGGTCACGCCTCCCTGTGAGGCGGTGTTCTCCATGCTGATCTTGTCTGTACGGACCCGACGGAGCGCGTCCCGACCCACCGTGACATAAGTGATAATCCCGGCGATGACGACAGCCAACACCGCGATGATGATTTTCTGTCTCTTATCCATAACAAAAGGGGGTTGATTAAGCTTTCCGATAAAGTATACCACAGGAAACGCGCTTCCCGCGACCCACCGACGACATATAAAAAGCGGGTCATACGAACCCGCTTGTTCAACCGCAAGGATTGAGTCTTTTGTACTCATTATGAATGCGGGAATCGAGGTAGGTGAACGTCGAGATGTTCGGTCTCAGAAGGATGAGACGTGAACCGTCCCTGATCTCTTCGAATCGTACCGAGACTTTTTCCCTCATTCCGACGACAGAAGCGACGAATAGTCGCCTTCCAGTATCATATCGATACCGGATCTTGCCACCGATATCGATGACTTCTTCACCGATTTCCCTCTGCTTGGGCGTTATCGCGCTCCGAAGAAGATTCCTGGAAAACGAGTCGATCGCCAAGACCACCGCCTCACGGCACAGTACCGATATGGTCGGTCTTTCCGCACACATTTCATTCGTACCCATGTGCTGCTCCCTTGTTAAGATTCCTAAGATGCGGACATTCGAACTGTACAGCTTCCAAGGAATGAAATCAACCCTTCTCCGTCAAGCATATAAAAGCCGGTATCCCATTCAGGATACCGGCTTCAGATCCGCTCCGATCACCTTCCTCGCAACGATATGAAAATGATACCAAAGCACCCAATGCTCTATGGCGGCGGGAAGCGCTCGAATATTATTCTTCATTGCCCCGAAGAGACTTTTCCAGTACCATTTCCGCGCACGGGAAAAAAATCCTATCAGCACCATACTCAGAAAGAACGCCTGCGTGCCTCCCCAAGAAAGACCCTGTCTCAACGAGTCGTTCGGCCGATAATGGAGAAGGAACAATTGTAAACGCCGATCATACCGTTCGGGAGAGTATATGGCCGAAACGATCCGACCATATCCCTTTTCAAGCTCCTCGGGAGACATATTTTTCGGAATATAGCCGACACTGCCGTCGGTATTGTCGCCGGTCGACTTCCCAAGCAGTCTTCCTTCGGATTCCAGGCGCTTATATAACTTCGTTCCCGGCAAAGCCTGAAGCGTCCCGACCATAGCGGTCATGATACCGGTTTCCTGGATGAATCGGATCATCTTCCCGAAGGTCTCCCCGGTGTCCGAATCGAATCCGATAACGAATCCCGCCTGTACCTGGATTCCGGCCGACAAGAGCCGACCGACGGCTTTTGGGACGTCGACACCTACGTTTTGGTGTTTATTCGATGCGATCAGACTTTCGATTTCCGGCGTTTCGATACCTATAAACACGCGGAAGAACACGGCCCTTCTCATCAAATCGATCAATTCCTCGTCGTCTGCCAGGGTGATGTCGACCTGGGTGTAGAACTGGAACGGATACCCGTGCTTCTCCTGAAACTTGGCGGTTTCAGCGAGAACGAGCTTTGCCTTCTTGATATTCGCGATGAAGTTATCATCGACGAAAAAAACGGATCCCTTCCAGCCCGTGCGGCGAAGCGATTCCAACTCCGCGACCACCATTGACTCGCTTTTCAAACGTATCCTGCGACCGAACAGGTCTATCACGTTACAGAACTCACAATCCCACACGCAACCCCGTCCCGACTGCACTGCCATGGAACTGTACTTGTGCATATTCTTTCGGACAAGGTCCCATCTCGGAATGGGCGTTTCCCTGAGATCGGCCCAAGTATTCGGCTCCGGTTTATACACCGGATCGATATTTCCGGATTCGATGTCCCGTAGAAATCGTGGAAACGTCAATTCCGCCTCCCCCAGCACCAGGTGATCTGCCAGGCCGGAGAACCGTTCGGGGTCGGCCGTTGCCATCGGTCCTCCAAGAACCGTCCTCTTTCCGAGTGCGCGACATCTGGTAAGAACCAGTTCCGTCGCCTCGCTCTGAGCGAGCATGGCACTTACGAGAATGATATCCGACGCTTCAATCATTTTTTCAGTCAGCCGTTCGACATTCTCGTCTACCAAAACGGTTTTCCACTGTCTCGGAATCATGGCGCCGACCGTCAGGAGTCCGAGTGGAGGAAATGCCGCTTTTTTCCCAGTAAACTTCAAGGCATGCTTGAAGCTCCAAAACGTATCCGTACATTCCGGATACACCAATAGAACGTTCATCTAAGCCCCCTCTTATTTTCATGTTAAAGACTTCTATGTTAATGACCTTGCCAATATCTCTCCTTTTTCTTCGAGATCGGAAGAAAAGTATTTCATAGTACCCGTATCACCGAGCTTTCGCAAGTCTTCCGCGACATTCGCGCTTACTCCGAGTGGTTCTTCAAACCGATTCGTTTTCGATCCCGGTATGATTTTGCCGCCGACTGTTTCCCGCTTTCAATTGTAACGTTCGCCGCCGGCGATGGTACGGGACATTGTCCTGCTTACCACAGTAACTCGCAAACAAGTTGACCGACAAATATATTCTTTACGCTTTCAGGCTCCCCCAGTCCTTTCCGATCGCCGTTTCGGCGATGAGAGGGACTCGCAGTCGATATGCCGATTCCATGACGCGTTTCGCCTCTGTCGCGAATTCCTCGGCAATCGCTTCCTTTACTTCGAAAATGAGTTCGTCGTGTACCTGAAGCAACATCCGCGCCTGGTCACCGTACTTCGGCAGCATTTCCGAAACGCGAATCATGGCAAGTTTTACGATATCGGCCTCAAGCCCCTGGATAGGCATATTGATCGCCATGCGTTCGCCGGACTGTGCCAGATTCCGATTCTGACTCGATATCTCGGGCACATATCGGCGACGGCCAAGTTCCGTCTCCACATACCCCTTCTCCCGCGCGAGTGTCTTCATCGATTCCATATAGGATGTGACACCCGGAAATTTCCTGAAATATGTTTCGATGAACTCAGCCGCCTCCGTCGTGGGAATACCGAGACTCTGAGAAAGACCGTACGCGCTCATGCCGTACATGAGTCCGAAATTGAACACTTTCGCCTGACGCCTCATATCGCTCGTCACTTCTTCGGGCATCACGCCAAAGACTGCCGATGCCGTCGCCTTATGGACATCCTCGCCTGTGGCGAACGATGTCATGAGCGATTCGTCGCCGCTCACGTGTGCCATAACGCGAAGCTCGATCTGCGAGTAATCGGCGCCCACGAAGAGATGCCCGGGTTCCGCTTCGAACGCGCCACGGATCGCGACGCTCCACTTTTCCCTTGCCGGAATATTCTGCAGGTTCGGCTCGGTAGAGGAAAGACGGCCGGTCGTCGTCACCGCCTGCTGATATGTCGTATGGATTCGCGACTGCGCGTCGACAAGCGATGGAAAGGCGTCGAGATATGTCGTCTTCAGTTTGAAAAGTTCCCGTTCCTCCTCCACGAGGGAAACGATCGGATACTCCTTGAGTTTCGCGAGTTCCGTCGACGCCGTGGAAATGCCGGTCTTCGTCCTTTTGAGACCGGTCGTGGGGATCGCAAGATCGACGAAAAGCACTTCCGCAAGCTGCTTTGGCGAATTGATATTGAATTCCTTTCCGGCAAGATCGAAGACCTTCCGTTCCACCGTCTTGAGTTCCTTGCCCAACGTATCCGAAAGGTCACGGAACTTTCCGGTATTGAGTCGGATCCCTTCCCGCTCCATATTCGCGAGAATCGGGATGAGCGGAATTTCGACTTCGGCAAACAACCGGGAGAGATTCCACTGCCCGGCCTGCTCGCGCGAAACCGACCCCATCTTATCGCGCAGCCGCGACGAGAGACGGGATATGCCCTCCGCGACGGATGCGAACGTTTCGGGATCGAATTCCTCAAGCAGCAAATGTTCGAGCTCGATCCTCGTTCCCGCCTGAAGCAGATAGCTGGCGACCATCGTGTCGAACGCAATGCCGGCAAGCTTGATATCCTCATCGCGAAGCGTATGCCATGCGGCCTTCGCGTCATGAAAGACCTTCGGTATCTTTCCGTCCTCGAGGAATTCTTTTATTACGACTTTCGTTTCATCGTTCCATTCCGCCGTAACGGCGCCATTCGCATGAGCGAGTTCGACCGTCTCGATACCGGCGCTTCCGAAGAGCGACGCTTCGCCGGAAACGATATTCACCGCCACTCTCTCACCTTCCGTTTCGTGAAGAAACGTCTTCACCTCCTCCGGTGTTTTCAATACCTTCGGCTTTTTCTTTTTCCCTTCCCTCTGCGTTCCTCCTTCCGCATTCCTTTTGCCTGATTCTTTATTCATCATTCGTGATTCCGTTCCGCCAGGTATGCGTTTCAGCAGACTGAAAAATCCGTTCGCCCTGAACAGTTCCGCCACGACGACCGTGTCGAAATCGCGGGCTACGCAGGCCGCCGGATCGAACGCGACCGGAGCGTTCGTGTCGATCGTTCCGAGCTCCTTCGAGAAAAACGCCATCTCCCTGTCCGCGACAAGTTTTTTTCGTACCGTCTCTTTCACCGAATCAAGCGAGTCATAGACTTTCTCGAGCGATCCGAATTCCCGAAGCAGGTCCGTCGCCGTCTTCACGCCGATTCCCGCCACGCCGGGAATATTGTCCGAGTTATCGCCCGCAAGCCCCTTGTAATCGGGAATGGCAGCGGGAAGAAAACCATATTTGGCCATGACCGCCGCCTTGTCGTAAAGCACGATGTCCTTCACGCCCTTGCGAAGCGCGAAGACCTTCACCAGAGGCGTCACCAGCTGTAACGCGTCATTGTCACCCGTGACGATAACCGTCGGGATACCGAGCTCGGACGCCTGTCTCGCGAGCGTTCCCACGCAATCGTCCGCCTCGAATCCTTCCTGCTCATAGATCGGAATGTTGAACGCGCGGACCAGATCCTTCACGAGCGGAATCTGGGCATACAGATCGTCCGGTGCCTTGACCCGGGTCGCCTTGTAGTCGGCGAACTTCTCATGACGGAAGGTCGGCACGGCCAAATCGAACGACGCGGCGATGTATTCCGGATGAAACTTCTCCAGGACGGACAAAAGCGTCATCGCCACGCCATACACGGCACCGACGGTCTGCCCGGCCTTGTTCGTCAGGGGCGGCAACGCATGATACGCGCGATGAATGAGCGCGTTCCCGTCAAGAAGTACGAGAATTTTTTCTTCCGATTTCTTTGCCATAGAGTTTTTCAAACGTTACCGACTTTCGACTTTATGGACTTTAAGACCTTATGGACTTGTACCATTCAACTTTCCGCTTCTATTACAGCCTTTTTCCGGGGAAAAGTAAACCGGTCGGCACGATAGCGACCGCAGGCGCGAAAAAGGCGGGGTTCAACCCGCCTCATTGAAAACCATTATGCGATCACGGCATTTATTCTCCTCCAAGAAGCTTTGTCCGAAGATCGTCCGCCCTTGCCGAATCGACCGCTTCGCCGGTTTGCTTTTCGATCTCGCCCGCTTCCCGCTCTATCGCGGCAATCTCATCTTCGAATTCATTTTTCGCCGCATCAAGATCGTCGGTATATTTCCGATATGCTGCCTGATATTCCGGGTCGTTCTCATCAAGAGCACCGCCATCCTCCTCGAATGCCTTATCGATCTCGTCGTAAAGGGCATCCTCGACTCCGTCGAGTACCGCGATCGGGTCGTCGCCACGCTCCAACATGGCTATGAACTCGGCCTTCTTCTTATCATCAAGCCCGTTGACATCTTTGACGAACCCGATCACCTCTTCTTTGGTATCCATGGCCATAGGATTTTCGTTAGTGACAAACGCCCCGACTGTCAGACGGCGAACTGCCCGGAAAGGGGAGCGCTCTCTTCATTGCCGCCCCAAAGCCGATCCTGGAGTTCCTTTCGCTTCTTCCGTACTTCCGTTACGGATCCGCCGCATTCCTGCCGCTTCTGCTGCCACTTCTCGTATTTCCTCCCCATCCTCTCTTCGCGCATCTGAAAAAACTTCTGCTGCAGCGAGAGTTTCGCCTCCCGCAATCCCGACTTTGCGAAACGCTCCCGGTCCATTCCGCGCTCATAGGCCTGTCTGCCGCGTTTCTGAAGACTCTCATACGCGACCGAGGCCGCTCCGACCGTCGCATCGACCGTATTCCTTACTCCGTCTTTCACCATTTCCGGTGCCGCGAAGGCGTAGTCCACCGCCTTTCCGCCGAACTCCTTGATACGGTTCGCCCCGTCTTGCAATCGTTCCTTCGTCGAATTCCATTTCTCACGTACGGACGACATGAAAGCCGACCTCCGTTCCTGCCCGATTTCCCGATAGGATTTCTGTTCCGTTCCTTTTTCACTTCCTTCGCTTTGTTCCGTCAACGGAGGCATCCTCTCCGGAGTAGGACCCGTCTGGGAACCGGGGGCGCTATTTTCTGATCTCATAATGAGGCTTCCGTTTATCGGATTATCAAGTCATTCACGCTGAGATGATATCAGAAAATACCGAGAGCCGCAATCTCCGACCATAATATATTCCCAAAAAAAATGGCTTATTAAACTGTTTTTTGTTGCCAATTGACTTGATTGAAAAAGTATGCTATACTTTTATGTTCTGAAAAGTGGTTCTTTAGTAAAAGCAGCTCCCTTTCGGTAAAAGGGACGGATGATTTCGCATGACCCCTCGTGCCGGATATATGCCGAGCCTGGAGGGCCTGTCAACTCCCAACGGGGGAAGATGGGGAAATCATCAAACAAAGCACAGGGTCTGGAGATGGGGAGAGGATATATACATATTCAAACTCTTCCAACATTTCTCCAGACCCTTTCCCCTTTTTATACGTCTTTATATATCACCGCGATATGGCGGATCGAATGGAGAAGTAGCTTCATATCGACAACGGGCACGAGGATATATCCGATGAAAAATCCGACCGGACATTACCTCGCCTCAGAAAAGGCATGGGGGATGCGAGGAGCGCGTATCTCGATTCATCATTCGCTTGCGCCGCCTTTTCCGCACAGGGTGAGATTAAGAAGTGTTCGCAACGGCAAATGATTTACAGGATTTCCGTACGATAAATACCTATCCGTTTAAATCTAGGAGGGATTTCGAAAATTAGAAAAAATGGTACGGCAAAGGAGCGTGAGATGGGTAAGATTCGATAGATTCGTGAGACACGGCACCAGCCGATGTTTTTTTATCCGCAACAATGCTTACGAGAAGACGCTATCTTGGTCCGGTTCCCCTCCCTTGCCGTATACTGTTGTCTACCGTCTGCCGTTCTCTCCCCTCACTCGCCGACCTCACGAATCATCCGCTTCATCACTTACTGTTTTCTATCATATACAGGCTACCCTCTGCCGTCTATCGATGGTAAAATACGGACACATGAAATGCGAACTACCAACAGCATCAGAAGCGTCGCGGACGGATACCGACACGACTCCGCACCGGGAATCGTCGGATTTTGAAATCGACACGAACCAGGAGTCACGGGAACGTGAATTGGCTGCGGTCCATAAATGGACACGCGGTTTTTTCGAGATGCACTATCCGAATTTTCCATTCGGAACAAAGAATCACTTTCTCAATTATTGTGAACGGGAAGGCTTCGCGACAACCGGCATCGGACCGAGAACAATGGACAGGGAAGGTGCGTCAAACGCGATGTTTTCAGGTAAGACACTCCTGACAAGGGAATATTCTGAAACACGAGGCTCCGATAAAGTCTTCGTAAATTCGGACGTAATCATCTCGTTTTTCGAGGAGATTATCGACTACGTGAACAAAAAGGCTGCCGGAGATCCGGATTCCGCGAAACTCTTCTGTCAGAACATGGGTGGCGCGATGGAAAACATCCGAAACACATGGATAAGCAGCAATCTTGATATCGCGCAAGAGTTCGGGATAGCGGCAAACGCGTGGAATACGCCGTGTCTCAGACAAGCTCTTGCCGGGCCTTTACTCTCGGAAACATGGGACCGGATCGAGGGAGCCGGCATGAACGAGGTACGTGATACGTCCGACGCATTGTCAGCGTTGCCGCAAAGCGAACGAATGAATATCATCCGACTCGTGCCAATGCTTTCGAATGCGAACGAAGACGAAAAAGCTGTCACCGACCTGACTCGGCGGCAGGAAAAATATCTCGCGCTTCTTACGAGACTTGCCGATACCGATATCCCGACAGTGCGATTCGCTGCCATGCGCGCACTTGCCGCCACGGAGCAGGATTCGGATCCACTCGAGGAAAAAGATGTGAAGCGGTCTTTATGGGATTCTGTCCTTGAAAAAGATACGTCTCCTTGTTCGCCGGAACAGGAAGCGGTTTCCGTACGGTTGAAACGGACTGTCATTCCCGAGCATTCCCTTCCATACGGATACTCGGCGATACTTCCCATTGCCAGCGATATGGTCGCTTTCTATGACGAGGATTACATCCCGCAGCATCTCGCCCGAATCGACTCGGAAACGCTCTCCAGGCTCATCGTTTCCGAAAGCGATACCGACTGGGGCGCGGTGAACCGTATTCGTGAGTTCCTTCTGGAAAAACGTGTCCTTACGAAAGATCGGATCAAGGAATCCGTGTCGGGTCTTTCGAAGTGCCTCTTTAGCGATGAGTCCTTCTCTGACACCGATACGCTCGCCAAGAGATTCTTTTCGGCGTCCGGCGTCATAGCCGAAGATCGATGGAAAGATCTCTTGGACGGCATGTCACGGGTTCAGTCATACGAGCAGGTTCTCTGGAAGAATATCGGAAATATCCGGGAACGAATCGCCATGGAACATGCATTCCGCATAAACGAAAAGGAACGACGACTGAAAGAACTTACCGAAACGCATACACCCGAAAATAAGCGGCTGCAGCGTGAGTTGCTGAATCGGTTCGCCGCCGATAATGCTGCCGACAGTACTCGACAATGGCAAGAAGAGGATTCGATGCGTGAATCATTGAAGAAGGCAATGGATATCGGATCGGCAAAGAAAACCGTCAGCGACATTTTGGAGGAGCTTCGAAACGGTCGGGACCGACTCGAGCAAGACTTTCTCGTTTTTATTGAATCAAGGATAGAAGCGGGGACGCTATCCGGCGAGATACACCGGGTTTCTCCGGTCTCCTATGACGATCTTTTTAAAGATTCCGCCATCATACCTTTCGAACCGAATGGCGGAGACCTCGAAAACATTCGACTCCTGCAACAACTCCATGCTCCGGACGGCGCCGAACTCCTCGGAATGCCATTCGATACGTTGCCGATACGGTCACAGGTGCACTTTCTCCTCACCCGTATTCGTGAAAATGATTCTGCCGCGGAACGGTTCCGCCTCGTCTTGGAAAAACATCCCGCACTTAAAGACGATATCGCCTATTCGTTCCTCGTCACGGCGGAGGGATCGGAATACGGCGAGACCGTTCTCACGCTTGCCGAATCACTCGACACCGAAACGCTCGGACCGATCCTGAAGAAATACGCGGAGATCACGAAAGACGCGGATGCGGTCGCGGAGTTCGTTCGGATGGAGTTTTCCGATCTGGATGTGACCGAGACGGCATCAGTCACCGAGACGATCACAAAGAATCTGCTCCGCCGCGGGCGGGAACTCCTCGTCGAATTTTCAAAGCATGCCGATTCCGATACGTTGCTTCGCCGGCTTGACAATATCAGTGCCAGTGTCGAACTGTACAAGAAAACCTTTCGCTCACTGTACGAATCAGGCAAACTGAAAAACCCCGCAGATATGGCGAATAGCGAAATCCTGTCCCTGTCGCCGGAAGATCTTTCGGAAGTCGACAAGGAATGGATGCGAAATCTCTACCGAAAAAGCTACCCGGAAGAAAGTTATTCCTCCTCGTTTCGCGAAGCGATTTTTGCCGGCTTAGATAAGCGCATGGAAAATATCGGCCCCGGCACGCGCTGTCACATCCTCAAAAGAAACGGTAAAAACGTATCATTTGTTTTTTTTGAAGATACCGGCGAAGCCGAAGACGGTCGAGTTGAAAAATTCGGCAGCTCATTCAATGTGGAGCCGGAATACCGTAGCGATATGGTCGGAGGGGCGTTTTGGGACACGGTCCTCGCCTCGGAATCAAACGGTTCCATCATAACCATCACCGGCGATCATGCCTTACCGAATCCCGTTTCCGATTTCTACATCAACAAGAAAGGTTTCTTCGGCATCGGCATGCGAACCGTCGGAGACCGCCCGCTTCCGCTTCTCCGCAGGGACGAGCAACAGGAAAAGAAACTTCTCACCAGAAAGACGACGGTGGCGATGTCCTTCGAACTTGGCGAACGCATTGCCGCCGACACGGCGCCGCACGCGTGGAGCAAATGGGTGACGGCCGAAAAAACCGACCGAGACGGCATGGAACAAACCATCATCCGTCGAACGGCCGAGGGATTCTTCCTTTCTTGTATACTTACCGATCCGAAAGATACGACAAAAAACAATGTCGTTTTGATATTCGAGGACCCTGATGAGCGAATGAATATCGACAATCGGCACCCGTCAGAGACGGCGACCGCTCACCAGAAAACGGAAACGACGGTCTGAAGATCCGATTGGCATTCGGTCCTTATCCAGTCCTTCAATATCCCGAAACCGTGAGCGAATCCCCGGAGAATCATAGTCGCACGAAGTATTCGTCATCGTCATAATCCCCTTGTTCGAATGGCTTCGGTCCGGCAGCTTCCCCTGGGTCTTCCACTCCGCCGACAACGTCCGGTGAACCGGTGACGGGAGCGGCAGTCGAATCTTTTTTCAGTATTTTCTTTTTTGAAAATTGTTCGGGTCCGGGAGTTTTTCCCCATATATATTCGAAAACGTGCTTGTGCAATTCGTAGAGAAACGGGTCATGTACGATGACACCGATCATCTTATCGGATGAGAACGTGACGTATGAGACTTTTCCGTCGTAGATTTCCATCGCGCTTTCGAGCACCGGAAATCCCTTTTCGGACGGAATAAGCCGCGTATCCGTCACCGAAGGCGCCAGCTTTCCCATATACTCGCGGGCTACGGGAGAATCGAAAAGAAGCAATCTTTTGTCGATGCCGAGCTTCTCACGCTTTGCCATATATCGTCGGTTGATCACGTCGATATTCTTCCGGACCGCCTCGATATCGGCATAGGTAAGAATGACTGTCTTGCTTGTCAGCGAATCATTCAATACCTTTTCGATGCCTTCAGGCCCCTCATAAATCTCGATGCCAGGGGCACCAGAAACGAGGTTGAAGCTTGAAATGAGTGAAGGTAACAGACCGTCAAGCGACAGTTCGGCGTCCTTAAGAGCTTTTCTCCTGGATTCCACCAGATCACGGAGGACAGAGGGATGCTTCGGCGAAAAACGCGCGACTTTCCCCGCTTCTTCCTCCTTTTCGACGAGTCCCATTTCGACCAAATCATCCAAAACCTTGTACACAAGCCCCCGTTTGAGGGTCGTTTTTTTGGCGAGCGACCCGGCCGGCCGCACGCCGTGCGTCAAAAGTGCCTCATACACTTCGGCCTGCGCCGGAGTCAATATCGATTTTGAGAGGGTCTCAGAATACATAGAGCAGATAACAGATAACGTTAAACAGGGAACCGGCTCGTCTGCCCGCTCCCCTGCACAAGGTGAGCTGTCCCGTACTCGGGACTGAGGGGTGGGAGGCCATTTTCCTACTTCACTTCCATCGCCACGCCGAAGCCTATGGCGGAGGCGTGTCACTCCACACTCCTATTTTACTCCATTCCCCATTTCCTGTCAAAGCTCTATGACATAATACATTACATTTCAATACTATTTTTAACTTTATAGTAAGTATTTACAAATATTATAGTCACGCAGTATTGACACTATGGCAAATACCTGCTATACTTCGCTGTTACGATGAGAGATCGAGCAGAGAGAAAGGGAGAGAAAGAAACGTACCTTCAAGAGAGAACCGGAAAGACTACTCCCGTTGTCAGAGAGAGACACGGAGAGGAACCGGGTCTCGGGATCCGTGAGAACCGACCCCTTCGTCCTCTTTCCAAGAACAAATGATGGTTTGGAAAGACCTAGTACCTTCTATTCAAATAGCGCGAACTGCCTTCAGTCGTCACCTCGCTCGGTCTCCGTCTTCTTACGAAAAGAGCGTCGGAACGGACGCGAAACGAGAGAGGTTCCGGGAACACGTCCTGTTACTACCCTGGTTCGCTAGGAACAAATGTTTCTCATTCGAATGAGAGCCATGAAGATCCTTGAGAGAGACTTCCTATGAGTACCGCCTCGGCGGGAAACGGGATGAGCTTGAGGTGATCATTGACAACAGAATAGTCGGATGCGATATCCGGATATGGATTTCCTCCATCGCCACGCCATAGCTTCAGTAAAGCTGGTTTACCAAGCCATAGCTTTAGCGAAGGCTGGCCTAGTTATATCTCGGAAGAATAGGTGATTGTTCACCATTTATCTACGGAATCGCATGTCAATGAAAGTACAATGTGGGCAAAAGATATGGTCCGCGACCGAAAGGTGGCGGACCGCTATCTCTGGCTCAAGAGAGAGAGAGAGAGAGAGAGAGAGAGAGAGA
>JAAXTX010000002.1 GCA_013336285.1 Candidatus Moraniibacteriota bacterium
GATCCTTGTCCGTTCCGATCTCGAGGAAGTGGATGTCGTATCGTTTCGCGATGTCGAGGCAGGTATCCTTGATGGTCTGGTCAACCAGTTCCGAAATCACGACGCGTCGGTATTTTATCGGACAGACGATGTGATAGACGAGACAACTGACATTATGACTTTTGTGGAGGTAGAGGCTCATGCCCGGATTGTATCATATTCCGCAGCAGAGCTGCGGGGTATTGACCCTAAGAGAGAATAAAAAGGACTCCCATAGCGTTAGCTATAGAAGTCCATACCATCCGTTGACACATATTAACCTATCGACAAAAGAGCCGGATTCAAAACCCCACCAGAAGCATTGGCCTTTTCTCCCTCTGTTCCGATCTGGGTCTTCAGGTTGTGCCAGAGGCGAAGCTGTTCGCCATGAATCCAGCACTGGGACAGGATCGAGACGGCACATCCGTACATGAAACCGGTGATACCTTCGTCATCCGCGATCGACGAAGCCTCGTCGGCGCAATTTTCAAGAGTATCACCATGTGCCATGCGTCCCTCCATGAGTCGGGCCCACTTCTCAGCATACCGAATGACCGCCGCACCGTATCCATCCTTGTTTGCCTCCACGCTTTTCTTCCAGCCTTCCTCATCGCGAAGCGTCAAGGATTCTGGAGCCATCAGAAGCGCGCCATCAAGAATCAAACTGTGACGCTGTCGGGCTTTGTCAGCCTCACGTTGCCGTGCCTGACGTTCAAGCTCATGCTCCGCTTCGACCGCCGCGTCATGTATCAACTCTTCGGCGGAAAGAACTCGGTTCGGATACGGACCGACTTTTTTATCGGTATATCCGTTTAACGTCCGATGCCAGTCACGGTAGATGAGCTGAGCATCCGAATCACCGCGAACCGAAACGACGACCCCGTTGAATTCGAATTCGATCAAACTGTCGAGAGCAAGCGCCACCGAGGTCGCCTCATTGATCGTACCGGTGATATTCGCGCCGGCATACACTTGCAGGAGATACCCTCTCTGGCCGTTACAAAGAGGCTCCGGAGGACCATACACATTCCGCAAATCCCTCACGCTTGGGGATACACGACGGATATTGCATATATTCGCCCAAAGATTCATCGAAGCACGGATACATCCGTCGACGTCAACTTCTTCTGTTCCGTTAAGAACAGTCCCTATACCATCCGCCAAAACGAGCGGCAAGCGAACGAGTTCACCGATCGCGACAACCAAGGCTTCCGCAAATCCCATGGAGTCCAAAGACTCCGTGAGTTTTGCCACCTCAAAATACTGTTCGCGAAACTCGTTTGCCAATGCGGAAGTTCCCTGAGGCACATACAAAGCCGTTTCGAAAAGCGATACCGACACCAGGACCTGCCCGATATAGACGATACCATCGATACTGCCGGCCTTGTACGAACAACGGTATCCGATCGGAATCTGTCCGCGCACGATGATATCGTCCACGGAGATCTCTTCTCGATAACCGGATTTCTCAAGCGCTTCCTTGAAAGCTCGTTTTGCCAATCGGTACTCGATATGAGTCCTTTTGACCACGTTTTCCTCCTTTTTTTAAGATTCATCAGCAACAATCCCGCCTATACGGGAATGAATACGATATCATTTATTCAAATAATGTCAAGTTTATTATTGCTCCAGAGAAACGCTATTTTCCAATGTGCATTCCATCTCCACTATATTGTTTACTATTTATCAGGCAAAAAAAGGCTGAGAATCCTTTCGGATTCTCAGCCTTTTCAATCGCCCGGGATGGAATCGGCTATTGCCCCGGAGCGATGAAGCCTCCTTTGCTCCGATGCTTACGGGCGACACGAAGTCTGGCAAATTCTTTTTCAAGCGAAGCCGCGACGCGGGCATACTCTTCACCGTCAAGCAGGCTCCTCTGGGATTTGAGTTCTTCGGCTTTCTTCTTCGCCTCCTCGGCACGTTCGATATCGATCTCCTCGGCACGCTCCGCCGTATCGGCAAGTACGGAAAGGACATTGCCATGAAGTTCCACGAATCCGCCCGATGTCGCGAGACGCTCCGGTTCGGCGTTCGCTTCGCGCCGGAAGAAAATTTCACCGGAACGTATCGAACCGATGTACGGAATATGATCCGGTAGGACGGTAATCTCTCCGCTCTCGGCCGGCAACGTAACCGAATACACGTCCTCCTCGAGGATGAGTTTCTCAGGGGTGACGATTTTGAGTCGTATCGATGACATACGTTTACGCTTTGGCATCCTCGAGCACTTCCTCGATACTCCCCTTCATGTAGAAGGCCGATTCCGGAATCTCGTCGAGCTCGCCCGCGAGAATCTTTCCGAAGCCTTCCACGGTCTTTTCGCGTGTGACGTACTTGCCGGACTTTCCGGTGAACTGTTCCGCCACGAACATAGGCTGGGACAGGAACTTCTGGATCTTTCGGGCACGGAGCACGGTCAGTTTATCCTCGTCGGACAGTTCCTCCATACCGAGGATCGCGATGATATCCTGCAAGTCCTTGTACCGCTGAAGTATCTGCTGGACGCCATGAGCGACTTCGTAGTGTTTCTCGCCGACGATCGCCGGATCAAGAATAGTCGAGGTCGAGTCGAGCGGATCGACTGCCGGATAGATACCGAGTTCGGAAATCGCGCGGGAAAGCACGACAGTCGAGTCGAGATGGGAGAAGGTCGTCGCCGGTGCCGGGTCGGTAAGGTCGTCCGCTGGGACATACACCGCCTGAACGGACGTGATCGATCCGGACTTGGTCGACGTGATGCGCTCCTGTAAGAGCCCCATTTCCTCGGCCAGCGTCGGCTGATATCCCACCGCCGACGGGATGCGACCAAGGAGCGCGGAAATCTCTGATCCCGCCTGCGTAAATCGGAAAATATTGTCGATAAAGAGAAGGACATCTTTCTTTCCGCCCTCGTCGCGGAACGCCTCGGCCATGGTGAGTGCGGACAGCGCCACACGTGCACGGGCTCCCGGCGGTTCGTTCATCTGACCGAACACGAGTGCCGTCTTATCCAGAACACCGGAGTCCTTCATCTCGTGATACAGGTCGTTCCCTTCGCGGGTCCGCTCACCGACGCCCGCGAAAACGGAAAATCCTCCGTGTTCCTGCGCGATATTGCGGATGAGTTCCTGGATGATGACCGTCTTACCAACACCGGCTCCTCCGAAGAGTCCGACTTTACCGCCCTTCATAAAGGGGCAAATGAGGTCGATCGCCTTGATGCCTGTCTCGAACACTTCCGCCTCGGTAGACTGATCCTCGAATGCCGGCGCCTCACGGTGGATCGGAAGTCTCGTCTCGGTCACGATTTCCGGCTTGCCGTCGATCGCTTCGCCCAGAAGGTTCGTCATGCGCCCGAGAACCGCGTGACCGACCGGAACCGAGATGGCCGCACCGGTCCCATGCGCTTCCATTCCGCGAACCAATCCGTCCGTCGGACCCATCGCGATCGTACGCACACGCCCGTCACCGAGATGCTGGTGCACTTCCACGATAAGTTTTCCCCCCTCGACCGGAATCTCGACTGCCTCGAGGATCCCCGGTAATGAAAGTTCCCCTTCCCGAACCGAGAAGTCGAGGTCTACCACCGGCCCGATCACCTGAAGAATCTTTCCCATTGACATATCGTTATCGTTAGAAGCGTGAATTACGAGAATATATTATGCGGACCCGCCTTCTTATCCTGTCAGTAATTTCGAATTTATATTTTTTAATTTCGAAACAATTCCTTCTATTAAATGTTTCAAAATTCCCTGTTCCCTGTTCCCTGTTCCCTGTTCCCTGTTCCCTGTTCCCTGTTCCCTGTTCCCTGTTATCTGCTCATCATTATCCGTTCTCTATCTTTCAAATCGACTCATGTCCCCGGACCGTTCCGGAAACAAATCGTTGACTTGAAGATAATTTCTAATTATAAATTTTGAATTTCGAAACAATTTCGAATATCTGAATGTTTCAATTTTCAGATTTCAGGATTCGGTCTTCATTCGAAATTCGGACTTAAAATTCGAAATTATATTCATCCTTCGAGCGCTGTCTTACCTGCCGAAAGCTCGGCGATCTCCTGGGTAATTTTAGACTGCCGCAACTGATTGTACGCGAGTGTGAGACTTTCGGTCATCTCCTTCGCCGCGTCGGTCGCGCTGCGCATCGCCATCATGCGCGCCGCTTCCTGCGACGCGTTCGATTCGAGGATCGCGTGGTAGATTTCCGCCTCCAAGAGTCTCGGCACCATCGACTCGAGCACCGCATCCGGTCCAGGTTCGATCGCGTATTTCCCCTCTTCCGGCTTACGACCCGTCACTTCGAATTCCGCTTCGGATTCCTCCGAAGAAATAGGGAGGATCGTCCGTATGACCGGTTCCTGTCGCAACATCGAAAAGAAATTCGTATAGACGACTTCGATCCGGTCGGTCCGTCCGGAGCGGAACTCGTCGAGCAACAATTTCGCGATCGGCCTCACGGACTCCGCCGTCGGCATCGCGAGAACGTCCGGGAACGATGCGAGCACATCCTTGCCCATCCGCTTCGCCTGCGCATCGCTCTTCTTTCCGACCGTCACAAAGACCGTCTCGCCGGAAAGATCCGAGAAGTACGCCCGGAGTTTCCGGAACAGCTGAGCATAGAAGGTTCCGGCGAGACCGCGGTTGCCGCTAACCAGGAGAATGATCCGGCGGTTCATCTCGCGCGTCTCAAGCAACGGATGGTTGTTCCCCGGGAAAGCGAGACGGACCTGCCGAAGGACGGACAATGCTTCCTCGGCATACGGCCGAAGCGCCGTGGCGGACTGCATCGCACGACGGACCTTGGCGGCGGACACCATTTCCATGGCACGGGTGATTTTCCCCGTGCTCTTCACGCCCTTTATTCTCCTTCTGATATCGGCCACGTTCGGCATACTTTGTCAGTCGGTAGTGAACAATTTACATCCGATGTCTTTCAACGGGAACACCTTTCCTAAAACAGTCGACTTGCGTTCCCCGTTTTCTGTTTTTTGTTATCTGTTCATTGGTTGAATCTCTTCCCGAATTCTTCGATTCTTCCCTTCAGCAACGTTTCCGTTTCCTCATCGAGTGCCTTCTTCTCACGGATAGCCTTGAGAGCGTCTTCCCCTTCCGCCGAAAGATAGGCGAGAAATTCCTTTTCCCAGGAACGGATCTTGTCCGCCGGAACGGTATCGAGATGACCCCGTGAGAGCGCATACAGCACCGCGATCTGGTTTTCGACCGGATACGGCGAGTACTGACCCTGTTTGAGGACCTCGACCGACCGTCGACCGCGTTCGATAAGCGAACGGGTCTTCTCGTCGAGATCGGAACCGAACTGAGCGAACGCCTCGAGTTCGCGGAACTGTGCGAGATCGAGTCGAAGCGTACCGGCAACCTGTTTCATCGCCTTGATCTGTGCAGCCGAACCGACACGTGATACCGAGAGACCGACATTGAGCGCCGGGCGGATACCCTTGTGGAAGAGGTCGGACTCGAGATAGATCTGTCCATCGGTGATGGAGATGACGTTCGTCGGTATGTATGCCGAGACGTCGCCTGCCTGTGTCTCGATGATCGGGAGCGCGGTAAGCGACCCGCCGCCGTTCTCGGCATTGAGCTTCGCGCTACGCTCAAGAAGTCGGGAATGGAGGTAGAACACGTCACCTGGGTACGCCTCGCGTCCCGGCGGACGACGCAGGATAAGCGCGATCTGCCGATATGCCCACGCATGTTTGGAAAGATCGTCGTACACGACGAGTACGTCCTTGCCCTGATCCATGAAGTACTCGCCGATCGCGCAACCGGCATACGGCGCGAGAAACGAAAGCGCTGCCGGATCGGACGCGCCGGCGGATACGATGATGGTATATTCCATCGCCCCGCGCTTCGTGAGCTCACCGAGAATACGGGCAACCTTGGATTCCTTCTGTCCGATCGCGACATAGACACAGATCACGTCCTGCCCTTTCTGGTTCACGATGGCGTCGATCGCGACCGCGGTCTTGCCAGTCTGACGATCGCCGATGATGAGTTCACGCTGACCGCGACCGATCGGGATCAGCGCGTCGATCGCCTTAATACCGGTCTGCAGAGGCTGGTTTACCCCCTGACGAGTGATGACACCCGGCGCGACCTTCTCAATCGGCATGAGTTTCTTCTCCCCTGCGATCTCACCGCGACCGTCGATAGCCCGTCCAATCGGATCCACGACCCGGCCGACGATGGCATCGGATACGGGGATGGAAAGAAGTTTTCCGGTTCCCTTGGCCGTTTCACCTTCGCTCACCCCTTCCGCGCCGGAAAGCATCATGACACCGACTTCGCTTTCCTCGAGGTTGAGTGCGACACCCACCGCCCCGCTGTCGAACGATATGATCTCGGACGCGGCGACACCGGAAAGACCCGAAAGACGCGCGACACCGTCGCCGGTCTCAAGGATACGCCCGACGGACTCCTTTTCCGCTTCGAATCGGAAATCCGCGATCTGTTTCTTGAGTTCCTCGATCAGAATATTTCCTGCCATACACGTTCGTTAACTGAGTTACGAAAATCAGAATCCCGTCATCGAACCGCGAAGTTCGCGAATCCTCCGCCTGATTGTCCCGTCTACGACCTCGTCAACGGAAGAAAGCCTGACCCCGCCCAACAGATCCTTCCGTACCGAGTATCGAAGCGATATTTCCTTTCCCGGAAACAACCTGACGGCCGTGCTCATGATGTCTTTTCTTGCCTCCTCATCCGTCTCCGTCGCCGTCTCAGCAAGCAAAGACACTCGACCGGCCTCGTCGTCGGAAAGCGATTCCGCGGCGCGGACGATTTCCGAAAGTTTCCTTATCCCCCGATGTTTGCGAACGAAAGCGAGTATCGACACCACGACTCGTGCCGGCTCACCACCCTCCTTCGAGAGGGCTACGATCAGCTTCGCATACTGTGTCGATGAGATCTTCATGGCTCTGCGTTACTTATCCGCGAGGAAACGACTCACGACCTGGCGATCGTTCCCGCTGTCGAGTCTCTCCCTGATCACCTTTTCAGTCGTCGCGATGACGAGATCGGCGATTTCCTCCTTCGCCTCACGGAAGAGTTTCTCCCGTTCCTCGGTCGCACGTTCTCGAGCCTCCTCGACGATCTGCCCGGCCTTTTTCTCGAATTCGGCAACAAGTTCCCTTCCCCGCTTCTCGGAAGATTCCCGGGTCTCATTCACGATTTTCCTTGCCTCCTCCCGGGCATCGGAAAGAATTTTTTCCTCGTTCCTGGTCGCGTCATCAAGTCGTTTCGTCGCCTCTTCGGCGTTCTTGAGTCCTTCTTCGATCTTGGCGGAACGCTTTTCAAGAAACTCCAGCATCGGCTTATATGCGAACCGGTGCAGCAGGAACAGGAGCACGAGAAAGTTCACTCCCTGTGCGAGGAGAAGTTTTCCGTCTATACCGATCTGCTTCAGGATTTCCATACCATATTCGGTTCGATATTAAGTCCTCCGGTCCATACGACCCGCGACTCACGACCGGAAGCGGGCCACCCCGTTTCTGGTCGCCGATCGACGGTCGTCTACTTGAAGAGGATCATGAGCGCGACGACGAGCGCATAGATCGCGATCGCTTCGGTGAATGCGATACCGAGAATCATCGAGGTCTGAATCTTCGAGTGGGCTTCCGGATTGCGTCCGATCGACTCGAGCCCCTTGCTGACGAGGTATCCGATCCCGAGACCGGGACCTAACGCCGCTGCCGCAATGGCGATGGCCGCACTGAAGAACTTCGCGTTGTCCGCATTCGCTACGACTTCCTGTACACCTTCCATATTGTTTATCCTTATGTAATTATCTCAAATCTCAACGCGATTATAAGCGGGGAAAATCCGCTTGTCGGCTGAAATCCGAAAATTTCGGCTGCAAATCCCTCAAGTCGCATCGGGTTACGATAATAACCCTTTTCCACTTTCATGATTTTCGCTCGAAATTTTCGGATTTCATCTCGACATGAGATTTGAGATAATTACCATGACGGATTACGGGTTACGAACCGAAGATTTTCCGGGAAATCTGAGCTTCGTACTCCGCGATCAGTGCGCTTCATGTGTCGCTGTCGCCATCTTAAGGAAGACGATGGTAAGAAGCGAGAATATGCCTGCTTGTACGAGTCCGACGAACAGTTCCATGATCAGGAACGGGAGCGGGACCAGATACGGGACAAGTGAAAGCATCACGGTAAGCAATACTTCGCCAGCGAACACATTGCCGAAGAGACGGAATGAGAAAGAGAGCACCTTGGCACCTTCACCCACGAGCTCAAGGAGTCCGACCGCCGTTCCGACGACATAAGGAGCCTTCCAAGGGGCGACGAAAAATTTTGACGCATACCCGCGCAAGCCGAGAGCAAGAATGCCGAAGAACTGTACGGAAAAGACGGAAATAAGCGAAAGAGCGACCGTCATATTAAGATCGGCTGACGGACTACGCATGATAGGAATGAACATCGCTTTCCCATCGTGCATTTCATGGATACCGATCGTTCCCGCTCCGGGCAACAGGCCGGACCAATTAGAGAACAGTACGAACAGGAAAATCGTCGCGACAAGCGGGAAAAATTGGATGGCCTGTTTATGGTCCTGAGTTATATTCTCCATGAACGAAAGCAGCCCCTCAAATATCGCCTCAATCACATTCTGGGCGCCTTTCGGAACCGACGTGAATCGCTTCGGTCGAACCGAAAGAAAAACGGCCGACAAGCCGAGTATCGAAACGACTACCGCCAAAAAAAGCGAGTTGGTAACCGTGAAACCCGCTATCGAGAACAATGGTTCGGCAATGATCGAGATTTCCATATCCGCAAATACCGGCTCTCCGGTCTGAACAAAAAGAAAAAGGCTTCCGTTCGCCATTTCCTCCTATTCGGAATTCTAGACAAAAACACGGAAAAAGTCAAAGAAAAACGGTCCGGTTTCCCGGACCGAAAACGGCGTATTCGATATGTCGAAACACATCCCTAAACGACCGGAGCGACACTGGTATCTTCCTCCTCATCTTTCTCGATCGAATTCCCGAAATTATCGAATACGTCTTCCGGCACGGACTCCGACTCCGCATCATTACGAAGCGAATTATCCGGCTCAGCCCCGCCGAACTTGATATGCTCATGTCCTCCCCCCTGACCCAGACCCGTGTCGGAAACGTTTCCGATCTCTGAATCCGACTTATCCCCAGCCCCGGCCGCAGGAATGTAGGATCCGCTTCCACTCAATAAATTCTGCGAATGCGTGTCCATATCCATAGTTTTTTTCTGGTCTGATTATCCTGTCCTCACAACGCAAGTATATCATATCCGACTCCGGATTCGGACGATCGAATCGCTGTCCCGTCAACCCCGCAAGCCGAACATGTCCCGAGCGTTCTTCGTCGTCACGAGAGTCACCTCATCGAACCGAACCCCCTTCACGGCGGCGATCTTCTCCGCGACCAGTCTTACCAACAGGGGCTCATTTCGTTCTCCCTTATGCGGGAAGGGCGCGAGATATGGGCAATCAGTCTCAATGACGATCCGCTCCAGTGGCACTTCGCGGATAAGCCTGTCATACGAATCCGAATACGTCGCTATCCCGTTCACCCCGAGATTCCATCCGAGTTCGAGGAACTTCTTCGCCGTCTTGTGGCTCCCTATAAAACTGTGTATGATTCCTCGTTTATCCGGCGATGTCTCGTCAAAGAGTTCGAACAGATCGTCGTATGCGTCCCAGCAATGGATCATCATCGGCTTGCCGACCTCATTAGCCAGACACACGAATTCGCGAAGCACACGTTTCTGTTCGTCCTTGAGTGCCGGAATATCATCCCCGTCCTCGAAGTGATGATAATCCAGCCCGACCTCGCCGATCGCGACAACAAGCGGATCACGCGCGAGTCCAAGATACGCTTCAAAATCGAACGTTTCTCCGATCGTCTTGATCTCAGTCACCGGAAGTTCCCAATCATTCTCGTCATCACGATGTTCGAACGACCGTTTCTTGAGCTGTATCGGATGCAGCCCGATCGCGGCATATACCCCCTGCCCCGAGTACTTCTTCGCATACTCTACTGCGCGTCGGCTCGTCGAGAGCTGCGAACCGACGTTCACGACGAAGATTCCACCGTCAATAGCGCGCCGAAGAACCTCATCCGCATCCTCGCGGAAGGCGTTGAAATTCACATGGGCGTGAGTGTCGAAGAGTCTGGACATGTAGGAAGAATAATGAATTCTGAATGGGGAATCAAATTCGCGCCCCGAATCGCATCAGTTGGAAACATATGTCACGGAAGACGGGGGTCGCCTCTTCCCCGCAAGGGAAAGCAGCGGCACGATTCCGGTAAAGGCTATGAACAAGCCGGAACAGCCAAGAAACAGGGAGAGTGGGACGGTAGCGATAAGCTGACTCCCGACAAACATGTATCCGGATGCGCCAAGTCTCTGAAGAAGACTGTTGAGTGAAAGAACGCTTGAACGGACTCCTGACGGGATCTCCGCATTGATATCAACCATAATCCTGGATTCCAGATATCCGCGAAGAAAATGTACCACTACGATAGCGAACACGGGCATCAACGACCACCATGTGAATCCTATCAAGGGAACAACGGCGGCAAGTGCGATGAAAACCGTCCACATCGGCACTTTCGGAAATTTCCGATACGTCATCGTACCGATGGCCACGAACAGCGTCGCGACCCCCGGAACCACTCCCCACCAGAAAACCGGAAGGGAAATCTGGCTGAACAGGTCGTTGTACAGCCATTTGAGACTGAACAGGAAAGAACCGACCAACAGGGACAGGAGAACGAGATTCCGAAGTATGGCACTGCCTTTGACCGACATCAATCCGACAAGCGCGGTCCCGATGATGTTCGCTTCCGAATCACGCTTCACGGGACGGTATGAAACGGACATCGCGAACAGCGCCGCGGCAATCATGGAAAGCGCCGATAGCACAAGCGGAAGCCGGAGGTCGATCGTCGCCACGAACCCTCCTATAGACAATGTGACGAATGAGACGACTTGTGAGACGGTCTTGATTCGCGGATAGTCGTTTGAAAAATTCCGCGACACGTCATGGAGTAATGCGATATCGCTTCCGGAAATGAGACTCTCACCGAGCGCCACGAACATGATCGCTCCATAAAAAAATCCCATCCCTGCAAACATCGGAAACGCGATAAGAAGATACCCTACGGCAAGAAGCGCATAGCCCGATAAGATGGAGACCCGATGAGAAAACACATCCCCTACGACACCGGTCGGATATTCAAGCGCGATTACCGCAACATAGTATGCCCCGAGCAGGAACAGAACCTGAGATGTCTCGACGCCGCGACTATTGAGGTAGAGAACGAATGTCGGTATCCAAAACCGGGTAGAGTACAGCACCTTCACCCACAGCATCTTCCGAATGTCGTTCATACGCGAAAAGTCGGTAACGGTGGAACCATTCCGAAAGAGCCGGTGACGGTCTACTTCACCCGCTGAAAGAGAATCTCAGTCTTACCGGATTCAAGCGACACACGGATCTTTTCGGCGGTATCAGGTAAGAACGGGACGAGTGCGACGGATAGAAGTGCGAGACGATCAAACAGCACATGCATGACGCCGCTGAATTTCTCCTTATCATTCTTCGCGAGTTCCCACGGCTTTTCTTCCTCGATATAACGGTTCGCGTCACGGACCGTCTCCCAGATCTTCTCGAGTGCCTCGGCGAAGCGATACGAGCCGAGCAGCTTCGCGACCTCATCGGGAAACGCGGGACTTTGCGGAATTCTTTTTGATTCCCGATCGAGACTCTCCGAAAGCCTCATCACGCGCGACACGAGATTCCCGAGTCCGTTCGCGAGATCGGCATTGTATTTCTCGTTCATCTTCGCCCATGACAGGTCCCCGTCTTTGGAGTAAGGAAGCGCCGAAAGCAACAGATATCGCGCTCCTTCCTTTCCGAACCGATCCACAAGTTCGCCGGGATATATGACATTTCCGATCGATTTGGACATTTTCTGCCCGTCGATAGTCAGGTATTCGTGCGAATAGATCTTCGTCGGAAGCGGAAGGTTCGCGGAGAGCAGCATGGCCGGCCAATAGATCGCGTGGAACCGCAGGATGCCCTTACCGATAACATGGACCCGATCACTGTCACCCGCCCAGAATCTCCGATAATCAGCACCGTCGCCGGCATAGTCGAGCGCCGTAATATAATTCGAAAGCGCATCTACCCAGACATACATGATCTGCGATTCGTCGCCCGGAACCGGAACACCCCAACCTTTCGCACGTGCCACGGAACGCGACACGGAAAAATCTTCGAGGCCCCGTTCGATGAACGACAATACCTCGTTCCGACGATATTCGGGGACTATCTCAAGGGTCCCCGATGATATCAGGTCCCGGAGTCGGTCCTGATATGCCGAGAGCCGGAAAAACCAGTTCTCCTCCTCGACGATTTCCGGTTCGGTCATGTGCTCCGGACATTTCCCGTCAATCAGGTCCTTTTCAAGCTTGAATTCTTCGCACCCGACACAGTAGAGACCGTGATAGCTTTTCTTGTAGAGGTCTTCGGATCGCATCGCGGACCAGAATCTCTTCACTCCCTCGAAGTGGATCGGCTCGGTTGTCCGAATGAACCGGTCGAACGAGAGTCCCAGCGAATCCCCGAGTGAGCGGAATGCTTCCGCGTTCTCCTTCACGTATTCGTCGATCGGCCTCCCGGCTTTCTCTGCGCCCTGGACATTCTTCAGGCTGTTCTCGTCGGTACCGGTCAGAAAAAACGTATCATCATGAAGAACATCACGATGATACCGCGCGATCACGTCGGAGAGCACCTTTTCCGAGGCATGTCCCACGTGCGGAACGCCGTTTACATAGTCGATGGCGGTAGTTATGAGAAATGATTTGTTCATAGTTCTTTCACGATATCACCAGTATACGCCACGATGACGAATTCCCCTTTGACCTTGGACGGTTCGGATTCGAACCGCGCACCGACCTCCGCCGCGGTCCCGCGAACGGTCTCTTCGAACATCTTGGTCAGTTCGCGTCCGAGGATGATCCGCTTCTCAGGGGCGAGTGTCGCAAGCAGACCGAGGTTCTTTATGACGCGATGAGGAGACTCGTAATATACAACCGGCAGTTCGGATTCCGCGACATATCGGAAGAATGTCTCGCGTCCCTTCTTGTGCGGAGGGAATCCCTTGAAGATGAATTCGCGCATATCGATCCCCGCGACCGATATGATCGCCCCGAGGGCCGACGGCCCCGGCACCGGCACGACCGCCACGCCGGCCGCGAGCGTGAGCGAGACAAGCTTATTGCCCGGATCCGAAAGCCCGGGCGTCCCGGCGTCCGTCACGTAGGCGAACGATTCCCCGGCTGAAAGACGGGCGACGAGCGACGCGAGCTTCGCATCATCGGTATGTTCGTGGCACGAAATTGCCGGTCGGTCGATCTCGTAACGGTCGAGCAGTCTCCTTGTCACCCGAGTATCTTCCGCAAGCACCGCATCGCACTCCTTGAGCGTACGGAGCGCCCGGAGCGTGATGTCTTCCATGTTTCCTATCGGCGTCGCGACGAGATAGAGAGTTCCCATATTTACATTCAATCGGTATCAATAAGATCTTCCTGCTCCTCTGCCTGAGGAGAGCTGTCACGTCTTCGTGGCTGAGGGGTGGGAGCGGGTCAGTTATTTCAAATGTTCCGATATATCCAAAA
Organism: Candidatus Moraniibacteriota bacterium; assembly: GCA_013336285.1. Taxonomy (GTDB): domain Bacteria; phylum Patescibacteriota; class Minisyncoccia; order Moranbacterales; family UBA1568; genus JAAXTX01. The sequence continues at coordinate 13,700 of JAAXTX010000002.1, forward strand.
TCACATTGTCCAGGTTTTCATTCACTTCGTCGTTCCAGAATCGTAGCACTCTCAATCCAAGCTGTTCAAAATATTTCGTCCGTTCCATATCATGCTCCGCTTGCTCATTATGTTGCCAACCGTCCAACTCAACAACTAATCTCTTTTCAGAACAATAGAAATCGACGATATATGGCCCTATGGAATGTTGCCTTCGAAATTTACATCCTAACGCATTTCTTCGGAGCCGCGACCAGAGTATGATTTCTTGCGGTGTCGCCGATTTCCGCAACATTTTTCTCATCGCCTCTCGTGATTTTGAATTGAATATGCGTTTCATACGACAATTACACACCCCTCACCTTCGAAGACTCAGGAGCTCCCCTCCCCAAGGGGAGCAGGCCGATAGGCCGATCTCTCCATCTCCGTTCCCGTCTCACTTCTCACTCCTCACTTCTGAATCCCAAGGTCGAGCAGCTTCTCAAGCTTCACCTTCTTTCGGGCATCATGCGGACCGACGATCGCGAGGTTCAACTTATCATTTCGGAAGAGATCCTGTGCGACACGGAGCACATCGTCAGCCGTGACCCGCTCGATCGCGCGAACTTTGTCCTTGGGAAGGACGATCTCACCACGGAGAACTTCCTGCGAAACAAGGTATTCCGCCACGTCGTCGGACCCTTCGAGTCCCATCGCGAGTCCGCCCTTGATGTATTCCTTAGCCTTGCGAAGCTCTTCCTTGCCGACCTTTTCGGTCGCGATCTTCTTATACTCATCGAGGATGACTGCAATCGCCTTCTCAAGGTTCTCATGCTCGACGCCGCACTGCGTAGCGATATATCCGGCATCATGAAACGACTCCACCTCGGTACGGACCCTATAGGCCAGCCCACGCCGTTCGCGGACTTCGGTGAACAACCGGCTCGACATGCCACCGCCAAGAATGACCGACAGGATACCGAGCGCGAACCGGTCGGGATGATACATGTCGTACGCGCGCACTCCGAGAAGGAAATGCGTCTGATCGGTCTTCTTCTTATAGATGAAAACGGCAGGTGTCGACTGCCGGTCGGATGCCTTCTTGAATTCCGGACGTGCTCCCGCTTTTATGACCCCGAATCGCGATTGTACCCCGGCCATCACCTTCTTTTGATCGATATTCCCCGCGATACCCACGACCACGTTGCCGCCGACATAGCCGCGTTCCATATACTTCACGAAGTCGCGTCGATTGAGCGTACGGATATTCTCTTTCGGACCCGCGATGTCCCATCCGAGAGGCGTATCGCCATAAAGATGCTCCTCCCAGAGTTCCGCGACCTTGCGCATCGGCATATCCTCGTACATGTTGATCTCCTGGATGATCGTCCCACGTTCGCGGTCGATCTCTTCCTGGTCGAGCTTCGCGTTGAGGAACATATCGGAAACCACGTCGAGCGCGGTCTCCCAGTGATGCGCCTCTACCTTGGCATAGTATCCGGTCCACTCCTTGCTCGTGAACGCGTTGTATTCCGCTCCGATCGAATCAAGCTCGCGTGAGATGTCGAACGCCGTCGGTCGCTTCTGCGTCCCCTTGAACATCATATGCTCAAGGAAGTGCGCGATACCGTTCTCCTTGCGTGACTCGAAGCGGGACCCGACTCCGGTCATGACGAGCACGGTCGCCGTCCCCGTCTCCGTCATCGGGGCGAGTATCACGCGCAACCCGTTCTCCAGGGTGATTTTCTTGTATTTCATAACGTTACTGATGAATGAGGAATTATGAATCAAGGTATCATACATCGGAATCACCGTCCCCGCCACCGTCAACCCTTCTCATACAACCACACCGCGCCTTCGTTCCGGACCGGCTGCCAATTCGGAAACCGGAATCCCACGGACACCACTGTCGCCCCGGCGGGCAGTTCCGAAAGGAGCTTTTTCTCCAGCCGTTCCATCATATATGAAATCCCGTAAACGCACACGGCATCATACTCCCCCAAGTCACAGTTCCAAAAGTTCCTCCGGAATATGCGCGTTTTTCCGGACAGGCCAGCTTTCCGCAATGTCGTCCGGCTTTTCCACACGAGAAAGGGGTTGATCTCGTACCCATGGACCGTTTCGTTCTCCGCAGCGAGATCCGCCACCACCCGCCCGTCCCCCGATCCGAGATCGAGCACCCGCTTCTTCTCCCGGATCATCGTCCGGATCAGCTCACGGTTTTCCTCCTTGCACGGCACGTACGGCGCTCCCCACGGCATCACGAGAAGCGCGGAAAGTCGGATCATTAATACAAAGAGTAGTCCGACACCGACGAAGATCAAAATTATTGGGAGAATGTATATCACATTTGTCATTCCGGGCTTGACCCGGAATCCATAGTTTCAAACCATCTGCGTCTGACTCAAACCAGTAGTGATAATTATCTATGTTTCGGCATCCGACTCACCTACCATCCGCTCATACAGGTCATCCCAGTTCGAATTCCCCCTTTCGATCAAATCGATCTTCCACTGTCGTTTCCAATTCTTCAATTGTTTCTCTCTCGAAAGAGCGCTCCGCACGTCTTCAGTCTGTTCGTAATAGACCAGACTACTGACGTCATATTTCTTTGTAAATCCGTCCACAGCCTTGTTTTTGTGCTGCCACACCCTTCCAAGCAAGTCCGATGTGATTCCGATATAGAGTGTCCCATTCTTTTTACTGGCCAGTATGTATACGAAATACTGTTTCATATTTCATCGCTTTCCATTCCCTGTCATTCCGGCCTACGAGCCGGAATCCGAAGAGTTAACTTTCTGGATCCCGGGTCAAGACCGGGATGACGCAGAGAATTATTGCAAATTCTCCACCAGATACGCCCGCAATTCAGAAATCGGAATGCTGATTTTGTCCCGTAAATGCCATAACGTAGGCCAGGATGACAAAACCTCACTTTTCCAACTCCTTTAATATTTCCTCGACCTTCCCGATCGCCTCGACCCGGATTCTTTCGGCTTCTTCTTTCGAAATGAGATCGTCCTCTTTCACATTTTCCAAAAAAGCCTCGACGGCCAGAGCGACGTTCGCATTATCTTCACTTAGAACATGCAGGTCATTCGTCTTACTATTACATTCCTCTGCTTCCGCTTCCATTCCTATCATTCTATACAAGGCTGATGCGCCATGGACAAATTCTTCATTGTTATTGTACATCCCCTGACCCTCCTTTTGAGCTGCAAGAAACCAAATAAGAAGATCTCCGACTTTTTGCCATTTTTCACTCAGGTCGTCCTTTACCTTCTCATAGTCATTTAAATATGCGTAGGTCACATTATTCGCATGGCCTATCGAATCCACCCTTCCTGCTGTACCATCTTTCTTTTCCCCCTCAAGTATCATCCGGGCAGCTATAGAAAAACAGATTTGCTGATAATCACGCACGACATCTCTTAATACTAAGATATCTGCTTGTACAAGATAGAATAAAACATTATATGGCTTATCATTTCGCAGCTCTACAAGTGCGCCTTCGAGATTTTCTTTTATTCGTTTCTTTTCGGGATCGATTTCGGTTTCTTTTAAATTCAAAGGTTCTCCCATTGGATTCTTGTTCGGCTTTTTCTCGTTTGAAGCAAGTCCATCAAATATTTCGGTCATATAATCGATGATGATTATTTCTTCAGATTCTCCACCAGATACGCCCGCAGTTCCGAGACTGGGATGCGGATCTGTTCCATCGTGTCACGATCACGGACGGTGACGGTGTCCTTGAGGGAAGCATCCTCGCCGAGGCCGACCGTGTCGAAGTCTATGGTGACACAGTACGGCGTGCCGATCTCGTCCTGCCGTCGATACCGCTTGCCGACGTTTCCGTTGTCGTCATACTCGGTCGCGAAGTCGCTCTTGAGAGAATCGAATATGCCACGTGCCGCAGCCACGAGTTCGGGCTTATTGCGCAGGAGCGGGAACACCGCGACCTTGACCGGGGCAAGCTTCTTCGGGAATTTGAGCACGACGCGCGTGTCGCCCTCCTTTACCTCTTCCTCGGCATACGCGTCAGTCAGCACCGCAAGGAACGTCCGATCGACACCGACGGACGTCTCGACGATCCACGGGACGTACTTCTCCCCCGTCTGCGGATCTCGGTACGAGAGATCGACGCCGGAAAACTCTGAGTGCTGAGTCAGATCGTAATCGCTCCGATTATGGACGCCTTCGAGTTCCTTGAACCCGAACGGGAAGTTGTACTCGATGTCCCATGCCGCCTTCGCGTAAAACACGAGATTCTCGTGCTGGTGCCACTGCAGATTCTCCGGCTTGAGCCCGAGGTCGAGATAATACTGCCAGCGCTTTTCCCTCCACTGCTCATAATAATCGGTGGCCGTATCGGGATGGACGAAAAACTGCATCTCCATCTGTTCGAACTCACGCTTACGGAAGATGAACTGCCGAGCGGTGATTTCGTTTCGGAACGCCTTGCCGATCTGCGCGATACCGAACGGGACCTTCATCCGCGTCGAATCAAGCACGTTCTTGAAATTGACATAGATACCCTGACACGTCTCGCCGCGAAGGTATGTCGGTTCCTTGTCCCAGTCCCCGGTGAAGTTTCCGAGGTTGGATTTCACGAGCAGATTGAAGCTCTTCGCTTCGGTAAAATCATGCCCGCCGCACTTCGGACACACAACCTTGCCCTTGTGTTCGGAAAAGAGTGCGTTGATCTCCTCCTCGGTCATCTTCTCGTCGGCAAATATGCCGGCTTCCTCGAGAAGATGGTCCACGCGTACGCGCGAGTGGCACTTCCTGCATTCGGCCAAAGGGTCGCTGAACCCGCCGACATGACCGGACGCCTGCCAGACCTTCGGATGCATGAAAATCGCACTGTCGAGGCCGACGATGTTCTCGTGCTCGCGCACCATCGCCTGCCACCACGCCTCGCGGATATTGCGGGCGAGTTCGGCTCCGTACGGTCCGAAATCGTACACCGCCGCGAATCCACCGTAGATCTCCGAGCTCGGGAACACGAACCCACGCCGCTTCGAGAGCGAGATCAGCTTGTCCATCAGGTTTTCAACTTGTGCCATAAAAGTGTCATTATTTCCCGAAAATCCGTGCGTTTCCCTTCAAATCTATCCCGTTTCAAGCCAAACGTCAAAGCCAGAATCATATCCTGGTCTTGATATCCGGTTTTCGGAAACGATTCCCTTACCGAAGTCGACGTTTCCGCGCCTCCTCAAAGAAGAAGACCAACGCGGTGAAGCACCATGCGACGACCCAGTCTATCCGTTCGATCGGCGCCATACCGAGGGCACTCTGAAGAAACGGGATACGGGTGAAAGCGAACAACATTCCAATCGAGATCCCCATACCGACGAAGACCATCGGATTCGAAAAGAAGGGCATCCCGAAGAACGAACGGGATTCGCTTCTCGATTGCAAGAGGTTCGCCATCTGGGTCAAAGCGAGCGTTACGTACGTCGCGGTCGTCGCATGCCGATACAGCGGACCGACAGGATCGAGCTCCTCTCCGTATGACCATCCTTCACGGATAAGCACCATGAGGAACGCGACGACTCCGCCGATCGCCATGATCGCCCCGATGGAAAGTAATCGGATTACGCCGCGCATATCCATGATTTTCCTTCCCATGGCCGGCGAAGAATGACTCTTCGAATCCGGCTCTTCCGGCTCTACGCCGAGTGCGAACGATGGGAATACGTCCGTCGCAAGATCGATCGCAAGAATCTGTACCGCCGAGATCGGAGACGGTATGTGCAGGAGAAACCCGAGCAGGACCGTAAAGAGTTCGCTCGCATTCGAGGTGAAGACGTAGTGAGTGAACTTACGCAGGTTCTCGAAAATTCTTCGTCCTTCCCGGACCGCGCCGACGATCGACGCAAAATGATCGTCCAAAAGAATCATGTCCGCCGCATCCTTGGACACGTCGGTGCCAGTAATGCCCATCGCTACCCCGATATCGGCCTTTTTAAGCGCCAATGCGTCATTCACTCCGTCTCCCGTCATCGCGACCACCTCCCCCCCGGACTGAAGGACCGTCGCTAGACGGAGCTTCTGTTCCGGTGCGATCCGTGCGAACACGGCGCCTTTTCTCGCAGCTGCCAGGACCGCCTCATCGGACAATGTTTCAAGGGTCGTCCCGTTCACCGCGATCGGATCCATGCGTTCGGAAAAAAATCCCGCCTTCTGCGCGATTGCCTTGGCCGTCGTCTCATAATCGCCCGTCACCATGACCACGGACACGCCGAGCTGTCGGCATTCCGCTATCGCCTCGCGAATACCCTCGCGCGGCGGATCGATCATCGCGGTCATTCCGACCCAAACGAGTTGTCGTTCGGCTTCCTCCGGATACGCGTTCTCCGTCACACCGTCCAGATCACGATATGCGAAGCCGAGCACGCGGAGCGCTTGCCCGGATAACTCATCATAGATGGCTTTCACACTTGCCTTATCCGCAGGAGTAAACGGTTTCCTGACGTCCCCGTCAAACCATTCCGTCGAAAGCTCGAGTAATACCTCGGGAGACCCCTTCACATACGATCGTGTTTCGGCATTGTCATAGATGACGCTCATCCGACGACGTTCGGACTCGAACGGGTTCTCGGCGATCTTCCGATATCCGATCTCGAAGAAATCAGGGCGCGCGTTGAATTTTCTCGCGGCGACGATGAGAGCTCCCTCGGTGGGATCGCCGGTCACGATGAACCGTCCATCCGTTTTCGAAAGGGACGCGTCGTTACAGAGCGTGCAGATACGGAATAACATCTCGGCGCCGGGAATACCCGATGGATTCACGAGTTTGCCGTCGTGAGAGAAATCTCCTTTCGGTTCATAGCCGACCCCGGATATGTCATATCGATCCGTCCCTATGACGACTTCGGTCACCGAAAGCTCGTTCTTGGTGATGGTGCCCGTCTTGTCGGTACAGACAAAAGACACGGAACCGAGCGTCTCTACCGCGGACAATTTCTTGGCAAGGACGTTTTTCTCGAGAAGCCGCTTCATACCGAGCGCGAACGAGACCGAGAGCGCCGCCGGGAGCCCCTCCGGAACGACCGACACCGAAAGGGCAAGCGCGAGCAGGAGCGACTGATACAGCGGCATATGCTGATAGTGGCCGATCATGATGACGATGCCGCCGATTGAAACGGAAAGAAGCGCCACGCCGTGGCCGAATCGTTCCATCTTCTTCTGCAAAGGAGTCTGGGCCTGTTTGATCCCGTGCGTAAGTTCCGCCATGTGGCCGAGTTCCGTCGCCGAGCCGGTCCCGAATATCACGACACGGGCTTCACCCGACGAGACCGACTCCCCCATGAAGACGAGGTTCTCTATGTCGCTCCGCGCTACCGTTCCGGACATCGCTCCGGTAACGCGTTTCTCCGGCACGGATTCTCCCGTAAAAATAAAACTGTTCACCTTGAAGTTGTACGCTTCGAGCACATAAGCATCGGCAGGCACGCTCGAGCCGGCATCAAGGAACACGATATCACCCGGAACGAGGTCGGTGACGGGAATCTCGTGTTTCTCTCCGTCACGAATGACCGTCGCGGTATCGGCGATGAATGTAGCAAGTTTCTCGATTATCCGCTCCGCCTTATATTCCTGAAAGAAACCGATCAGGGCGTTGGTGAGGATGATTATCGCGATAATATTCGCATCGCGCGTCTCGCCAAGCACGAGCGCCGCCACGCCGGCCACGGCGAGAATCCAGACGAATACGTCGTTGAACTGCTTCAGCAGAAGCTTGGATGCGACAAAACGGCGTTTTGTCTCGAGGGAATTCTTCCCATGCACCCTGAGCCGGGCTGCAGCTTCCGCGCCTGTGAGCCCGTTCGCGGATGTCCGCAATTTACCAAGCATTTCGACGGCGGAAAGCCGGTAGAAAGGTTTTTCTGCTTCCATATACCCAAGTCTATAAAGTCATTAAGTCCCTAAAGCCGAAAGTCGGAAACCTGAGGTGAAAAATGTCATGTTTTTTCTCCGCGAAGCGATTCCATGAGCCGGGCGTAGAAACGGAGATTGTGCGTCGACGCGAGCCGGCTGCCGAGCGGATCGTTCACACGGAACAGATGATGGAGATAGGCCCGCGTATGGTCCATACAAAGCGGGCAGTCACAACCGGAATCGACCGCGGAAAAATCTTCCGCAAATCCCCCGTTATTGATATTGACCGTATTGTAAAAGTCCTCGACTTTCGACTTTCGATTTTCGATTTTCGGCTGCTCATTCCATACGAACAGTCTTCCATGCCGTCCCTCGCGCGTCGGTATGACGCAGTCGAACATATCCCAACCGGCCGCATGGCAACGGACGATGTCTTCCGGTGTCCCGATACCGAGAGCGAACCGGATACTATCTTCGGGAATGACGGATGCCGTATGCGATACGATGTCTTCGAGGAAATTCCCTTTCGAATCGACATGACGGCCACCGAACCCATATCCATCAAAACCGATAGCGATCAACCCTTCCGCACATCGCGTCCGCAGTTCCGGGAACATCCCTCCCTGCACGACACCGAACAGGAGCGGGCGCCGTTCGTCCGAAATCCCGCGATCGGCGATCTGCCTATCGTATTCCTCGCGACACCGTTTCGCCCACCGGATCGTCCGCTCGACCGCATCCGATATCTCACTCTCCGGCACATCGTTCGGACGCGGGTCATCGAGAACGACCATCATGTCGACACCGAGGTCGAATTGGATCGCGATCGCCCGTTCGGGCGTAAGCATTCGTTTCGATCCGTCGAGTACCGACTTGAATTCGGCACCCTCTTCCGTTATCTTTCCCATTTTCGCATCGCGGTGTATAAGCGAGTACACCTGATATCCGCCGGAATCGGAAAGAATCGGGCCGTTCCATCCCATAAACCGGTGAATACCACCGGACCGGGCGACGAGTCCTTCGCCGGGTTGAAGCATCAGATGATACGTGTTGACGACAAGTGCGCCGATGCCGACTTCCTTGATTTCCCTCGTCGTCGTCCCCCGTACCGCGGCACGCGTCGCATCCGGCATGAAGAACGGGGTGCGGATGTCCCCAGCCCCCGTCCGAACCGTCCCCGTCCTGCCTTGTCCTTCCCTTCCTTCGATCTGAAACATAACCTTTCTTTTCAGGGAACGACATTATATCCTTCGATCGGTATCCCCTTGTCCTCGATAAGCTGTGTCGTCTTTTCCGCTCGTTCGATTCGGACTCCCTTCCCGGTGAACGAGTCTTTTCCCTCGAGCATCGCGGAAAGAAGGATATTCGGAGATCTGTTCACCTGGTTCGGCGCCGGAACGATGGACACTTGCATCGAAAAATCGCGGGAACCCAACTCCGTAGCGGGCAGATTGCCGATATCCCATATCAGTTGACCGGTCCGGTCGTTGTAATTTACCGAGGCATTCTCCGGAAGGAACTTTCCGGTATACCGCACACCGGTCGGAAGGTTGATCGACACTTTGACGCCAGACAAGTCATTCAGATAATTCTTCACGCTGAAACGAAGCATGTAGGTCGTCTCCTGACCGACCTTCGGTGGTATCGGGCCGGTATTGGGAATGGCGGTATCGGTATAAAACCCGAACGTTTGGAAATTTACCACCGAAGAAACAAGGACATCAAGCGCGTTACTTGCGATGACCTTGTTCGCGCCGGTCGGAGTCGGCACATCGGGACTGTCGATCTTCGCGACTGTCCGGATCGAAAGCCGCTTCCCCGCGTTTGCGTCCGTCGCGATATCGCTCTTTATCGGAACGGAGAAGGTGAGAGTACCTCCTTCGTTCGGGCCGAGATGTGCCAGACCGGGAAAGTCGGCAGCAGTCCAAGTAATCATCCCACGCGCCATATCGAACGACCCCTGATATCCGAGCGCCAGTCTGGCCATATCAATTTGAGTGGTATCCAGCTGAACTGTTATGATGACATCACGAAGAGAGAGAGTTCCACTATTCACATAATTCAGGTCATACTTAAGCAGATCACCCGGACTCGCCGTCAGGCCGGTCTGCCCGTTTACTGTCTGTGAAATCGAGAGCGGTGACGCAATCATCCGTGTCGAGCGTTCCTGTTGCTCGTAAGCGACAAACGTGCCGTCCCCCTGAAGGACTCCGAGCGAGGCCCTGAGGACTTTTCCCTCATCCTTTCGGCCATTCAACGTCCCATGGATCCTTACCTCCCCGCTCGCTCCGGGAAGCAGGTTCCCTATCCGCCAAGTTCCCATCCCTTCGGTTGGGTTCGGTGTCGCCAAAACGAGATGAAAACCATCCGGATATTCGGCGACGAGTCTGATGTTCGAATATTCCAAATCGCTGTCGTTCTGATATCTGATGACGTAGTCGACGTCATTCCCGTCCGCAGCCTCGAGAGGAGCCGACGACTCCAAAAAGAGCGGCGAAGAGGCGATGGTGACCCCGACCTGATTTCCCGTTTCGAAAACGCTCGAAAGGCCGGCCGGTGCGAACCGGAGATTCGTTTTCAGATAGGATAGCGAGCCTTTCGAACCGTAGAATTTCCCGGAGAATGTCATCTCACCGGATCCGTTCCTTCCGATATCCCCGACGGACGCCTTGGCGGAATTTCCCTGCACCGAAAGACCGACTGCCTTTTCAAGCCGGAATGCCTCCGGAAAAATGACCTCCATTTCGGCATTTTTCGCGGCAAGTATGTTTCTGTTGTCCCAATGTACGGTAAACGAGACTACCGCACCGCTTGCCACGTTGGCGGGACCGGTTATCGATACCGTCACCCGCTCATTCGCGAACAACATCGAGCGAAGTGCGGAAAAATTTACAACGAATGCGCCGACTATCAGCACGACGATCCCGCCCACGTACCATTTCCAGTGTCTCCCGGAAAATTCCACGAAGCGACGCAGCATCGTCTTCCTGATCGGAATCTGCGATTCATCCCAATGCTCGGCATCGAATCCGACGCCTCCTTCCCCGTCCCGATGTGTCGCGCCCGGATCATAGACCGTCTTCATGTCACGGTCACTCTTGAAATCGCGATGATGGATCCGCTCGTTGAGATCTTGCAGCCCCATATGGTTTTACGTTGTGTTTTCCCTCACAGTATAGCAGAAAACCGATAGTGACAGAATGCGCTATCCGATGATGTGCGCGAGAAAGAGTTTCCGAATCCTGGTCAGTTCCGCGAGGTCCGATCCGCCGACGCGGACCTTGAGGATCGACGGAAGCCGATTGCCGAGTATGAGACGGATAAGTTTCACGGCGTTCTCCCCGATCCGGACGGAATGTGAACCGGCATGTTCCTCGGTGACGATGCCGCCCATCTCGGGACTGAAGAAACAGCGATTCCCGGAACTGAGCGGTCCGCCGGACGCTGCGCACGCGTCGGCTTCGATCCGATATCCGAGTTCGTCGAACAGCCGTATGAAGAACGCTTCGGTCAGCAGCGGCGTGAGAGGCATCTTCCCTTCGTGGACAAGACCGTCGAGCAACGAAAGGTATTCCGACAGCATGAAAAAAAGCCTTTCATCAGGCTGTTCCAATCCTACGAGACGATCGAACACCGAAGCCGTGTCAAGCCCCGTCGAAAGCGTCTCGTACTCACCCCGAAGCGCCATGAACGACTCCTCGGCGATCGCGCCGGCCACCTTGCCGATCCCGCGGCCGCGCACGACCGTCACATCCGAAAGCGTGAGTGTCTCGAGCGCTGCGGCAAGTTTTGCGGCCGGCTTTCGTACGCCGATCGCCTTCGCCTGTACCTTGCCCATTTCTCGGGTAAAGAAAGTATACAGACGATCGGTCTCCCCGATCTCTTTTTTGCGCAGTACGATAGCGGTCAATCGAAGCTCCATTTGGAGAGAAATGAAGAATTGGAAAGTATGAAGAAAAAATGTTGCGGTACCAATCGATACGATCTTATGAATCCTTAATCTTCCAGAAAACTCAGGATGCACTCAACCGAATCTCCGATTGCCGTATCGGTATCGAGAAATAGCTTCGGATCCGACATGATGCGATAATCGAAGTCATTTCTCATGAAACATCTCTCCGCATCGTGATGCGCCGGATGCCGCTCCCGCGACCGGAATCTCCGCTCCCGCTCCGGTTCATCGATCCGACAAACGACGACGCGGACGACATGTCCACTCTCGGCGATATGGGCGATCCGATCCGCATTGCCAAGACGGTCAAACGTCGCATCACAAACGATATCATGTCCACTTTCCAAAGCCTCGTCGATAAACTGGAACAGACGAACGTTCACTTCTCTGCTGAAGCGGTCGCTCTCTTGAAGCGATGTGCCGCTTTTTTGACGATACAATTCAATCTTCACGTCATCCTCGCAGCATCGAACGATTCCCAAGCGTTCGGAGACAATTTCGGAAAGGGTCGTCTTTCCCGAACCAGGCAACCCGCAGAATATAATGGCCCTACTCATAGAAAATACTACAGCAAGCCGAGATAATCGAGACCGAGATACCCGACATTGACGTCGGTCAACTGTCCTGAACGGAGATGTGTGCGAAACTCCGACAATGTCATCAATACCGCCTCCACATTCTCCCCATTGTCTTCCAAGCGCGGCTCGGCAATTTTTTCACAATCCGTTACGACGAACGCATGCCTCCGGGACGACGCGTATGCATCCACCAGCAATGTTGCGACATATTGAAGCGTACCTCGATATCCGGTCTCCTCCAATAGCTCACGCGCCACAGCGACCTCCGGAGTTTCCCCTTCCTTCGCGCTGCCGCCCGGAAGTTCACACACGACCTTGGCCGGACCGGGCCTGTATTGTCTCGCGAGAATGACTTTTCCGTCCTTCGTCATCGGCAGACAACAGATCGGGTCATGCCCTCCCTGCAGATAGAAATCCGTCTCTCTCCCATCAGGGAGTCGGAACATCACCTTCTCAATCACCCGACTGTATTTCCGAAAGACCTCTTCCCGGGAAAGTTCTTTCCATGGTTGAACTTTATCCATATTGATATTCACTACCGAATAAAATGATTCGGAAAGAAATTACTTTCCTCAATTGAGAAACTTTATAATTTTCTCAACTGACTCCCCTATCGGCTTTGCCGTATCTAACAAGAGTTTCTTTCCCGGCATCAATCCATAATCAAATATATCCTCGAAAAAAGTTCTCTCCGTGCCATGATATGCCTCATGCCGAGGACGGCTGACAAACCTCCGCTTTCGTTCTTCTTCGTCCACCCGACACACAATCACTCTTACATCCCGCCCCTCAGTCACCCATTTTACGAATTGTTCTACATTGTCCGGATGATTGAACGTCGACTCGATGATAATATCGGTTCCGTTCTTCATTGCGTCATCCGCCAAAGCGATGAGGAGTCGTATCGAATGAAATCCGATCTTCCGACTATCATCAAGACTCATTCCGTTCAGATACCCATGCAAACGCTTCTTGACCGCATCCTTATGCAAGCAGAATATGTTCATCTGACACGAAACCTCGGTCGCGAGAGTCGTCTTCCCCGAACCGGGTAAACCACAAAATACGATGACCCTGTTCATACATTCCGTTTGAGTGCGAAGGAAAACATCCCCCCCTCTATCTTCGCGATCTCGCGATAGTCCGCATCCGCTATATCGCCGCGAACGACTTCGGTCGCAAGTGTCTCGCGCGCGATCTCATCCCCGAATCCGTTCACCTCGACATCTCCGTCGAAGACCCGCTCCTTCCCCACGATACCGAGCGTGATCCTATCACTCACCTCGAATCCGGCTTTCTTGCGCCCTTCCTGGATCGCCCGAATGATTTCCCGTGCCTCGCCTTCGAGTGCGAGCTGTGGGGTGATTTCGGTATCCAATGCGATATCTTCGACCGTGGAACCGTCGAAACAGACTCCTTTAACATTGAGCTCCTCGAAAATGATCCGCTCCAAGAACAATCTATCCTGAGAATCCGAGACGGCATCGAAAAGTTCCTGGTATTTCTCGCTTTTCAGCCGGATCTCGTTCAGAGGTTGCCGTACCTTGATTTTCGCCTCGGCACGTTTCTGAAGTCCTGAGCTGACAATCTCTCTCACCTGACTCATCATCACATTTAGCTTTTCATCAATTTTTCCTTCATCCGTTTCCGGCCACTCGGCAAGATGGACCGACCCGGGAACATCCTTAGATTCCGGGTCAAGCCCGGAATGACAATTCATAAGGTTCAGATAGATCTCCTCGGAAATGAACGGGGTGAACGGTGCCATGAGCTTCGAGAGCGTGACGAGTACCTCGTAGAGCGTCGCATAGGCGGCGTCCTTGTCTCCGTCGTTCTCGTTCTTCCAGAAGCGCTTCCGATTCCGGCGGATATACCAGTTCGACAGTTCATCGATGAACGATTCGATCTTGGCCGTCGGCGAATACAGGTCGTACGACGCGAGTGCCTCATCGACCTCGCGGACCAGCGCCTGCAGTTCGGACAAAATCCAGCGATCGAGGATATTCTCGGATTTCTTCGCATCCTTCCTTGGTTCCCACCCGTCGATCGACGCGTACGTCGTGAAGAACGAATACGAGTTCCAGAGCATCCGGAAGATGCGGTTCATCACGTCGCGCATCCCTTTCTCGTCGAACCGTTTCGGCAGTCCCGGCTGGTTGATGGAATACAGATACCACCGCAGCGCGTCCGCCCCGTATTTCTCGAACATCTCGAACGGATCCACGACGTTCCCCTTGGACTTGGACATCTTCTTTCCCTTCGCATCGAGGACGTGTCCCAGACAGACGACGTTCTGATACGCGTTTCCTTCGCGCACGACTCCCGCCTTGTGAAGCAAGGTCGCGATCGCGTGCAGCGTGTAGAACCACCCGCGGGTCTGATCGATCGCCTCACTGATATAATCAGCCGGGAAGTACTTCCCTTCGCCGATCCCGTTTTTCTCCTCGTCGGTCGCGCTTGCGGGAAATCCGAACTGCGCCAAGGGCATCGCTCCGGAATCGAACCACACGTCGAGCACCTCGGGTGTCCGTTTCATCGCCCCCTTCCCGCATTCGCACGGCCACCATACTTCATCGATATACGGCTTGTGTAGGTCTTCCGGTTTCTTTCCGGACAGTTCCTTAAGTTTCGCTTTCGAATCGACAACCATCCTATGCCCACACCCGGTGCATTCCCATACCGGAATCGGCGTCCCCCAATATCGGTCGCGCGAGATCGCCCAATCCTTCGCCCCCTTGAGCCACTCCCCGAAACGGCCTTCCTTGATGTGCTCCGGCACCCAAGCTATCGACTCGGCATTCTGCGTAAGCTCCTCACGGACCGTGCTCATCGCGATAAACCACGACGGCTTCGCATAATAAATCAAAGGCGTATCACACCGCCAGCAATGCGGATACTCATGCTCGTATACTTCTTCACGTAAGAGCAATCCGCGCTCACGGAGATCCGCGACGACGAGTTCGTCCACGGCAGACTTGTTCTTGTCATTCTTTTTCTTGACCGGCATACCGGCCCCGGGAAACCCTTTCAGCATCTTTCCCTCGAGGTCCACCGTGTGAAGTGTGGGAAGTCCGTTCGCCCGTGCAAGCTCCGCGTCATCCTCACCGAATGCCGGCGCGATATGCACGATGCCGGACCCGTCATCGGTCGTCACGAAGCCCGCCGCATATACTTTCCAGGCGTTCTCCAGGTTTTCATCCGCACCTTCAGCCGTTCCTTGGAACAATGGCTCATACGCGACTCCGACCAACTTCCCGCCAAGCACTGTCTCGTTCACTGTGAAAGCATCGGGTGATACGGCATCTTTCCGACCCGAGGCCATAATGAGATTTTCCGATACCGACTCGGCACCCTCGGCTGTGCCGGGCGCCGCGACCGTCCCCACCACGTATTCGATATCCCCGTTCACGGCAAGCGCGACATTCCCCGGAAGCGTCCACGGTGTCGTCGTCCACGCGACGAGATACGTTCGGTCATCGGCAGTGAATGCGCCGATCTTCTGACCGGGCTTCACCCGGAATTTCACGAATGCGGAAGTATCCTTCACGGTCTGATATCCCTGAGCTACCTCGTGCGAGGAGAGCGCTGTCCCACACCGGTAGCAATACGGCACGACCTTATGCCCCCGATAGAGGAGATCGTTCCCGTTCGTATCCTTCTGTTCCGCGATCTTCGAGAACTGCCACCAGACCGATTCGATATAGCTATCCTCATAGGTGACATACGGATGTTCCATATCCACCCAGTACCCCATACGCTTCGTGAGCTTCTCCCACAGATCCCGATACTCCCAGACGGATTCTTTGCACTTACTATTGAACTCGATGACACTCGCGCGCGTATCGCCCGGCACGATGTTCTCGATATCCTGCTTATTCCTGAGTCCGAGCGCCTTTTCCACCTGGAGCTCGACCGGCAATCCGTGCGTGTCCCATCCGGCCTTGCGGCGAACACGATAACCCTTCATCGTCTTGTAACGCGGCACGGCATCCTTGAACGATCGGGCAAGCACATGGTGCAAGCCCGGCTTCCCGTTGGCCGTCGGCGGTCCCTCATAAAAGACGAAGTCTCCTTTCGGCGCATCCTTCTCGACGGACTTCCTAAAGATATCGTTCGCGTCCCAATACGCGAGAATTTCTTCCTCCATCTTCGGGAAATCGGATTTGGGGTCGATTTTTCTGATCATATGTTTGATATCAATAGAATTATATGACGATTGCTATGACACGAAAACCTCTCATTTCCCAAAGCTACGGATGGCGCCACCCTTGATTATCACTCTCTTGCAAAATACCATCCCAACCACACATACAGCTTATTTCAAGAATAAGCATGCCCCTTCAAGCCTAACCTTGACTTTTCTTTATTTTCATGTATAATAGAAGTAAGTTGAAAAACTGGCTTCTTAGCTTCTTAAAAATCATAAAAATCTACCATGAAAAAATTTATCGTTTCCGCACCCCTTGTGGGAATGCTCGCCTTCCTCGGCCTTGTAGTGGCGGCGGAAGGCAGCGAGGGTTTCTTGCGAGCGTTAAGCTCGCTTGGGACCGCTTTCTGCACTGGTCCAATAATTTTTTTACACTAGGTTTGAAAACTTACGGCTGCTGGTCTATGATCGGCAGTTTTTTTATTCCAGTATCTTAAAAGGCAAGTCCTCTTTTGGAAATCCGTCTTCGGATCGATCTTTCTGATCATATTCGATTCGATTATTGATCTAATGAGGCTAGAAACGCCGCCTCATCCGGATACCGCTCCTCGAAAATGAGATAGAGCGTTTCCGGTTTTTCAGGTTCGCCGATCAGGATCAGATGTTTACCGAGCCCGTACGCGATCCCCGCCTCGATATGAGCGGCGTTCCCGCACGGCAGCAACATGATGACTTTCTCCGCATTCTTCAATCCGTCCAAGTCGCAACGGAACATATCGATGAAATGCGGGTTTGTATAAAAATTCTCGGTCGCTTCATGTATCGCCATCTGTTCCTCGGGACTTGCGTCCGGATTCTTCGGATCAGCCGGTATCTCGCAGAAATCATAGCAGGTCTTTCCCCGTTTACGCAGTTCGGCAACCAGCGCCTGCACCCGTTCCTTGTTTCGGAATTTCGAAATGATGGTGAAATCGGTCATAGCGGTTGATACAAAAAATCCCTCCCCGAAAGACAGGGAAGGACGGAAAGACCGTGGTACCACCTTCGTTCGCGACGACCGAACCGTCCGATCATCGCCTTCGTGTACGGCTGTCACGGGCCTACCCGTCGGATTCTACCGCGCCAAGCCGAAGCGCTTCGCGAAGGCTGGCTGCCTTCTCACGTATGACTGACGTTTCTTTCCGAGGCGTACCCCGATACGGATCGGGGCTCCGGAGTGATGGCTCCGTTATCGCCGTTCCCTATTGTGAAGCCCGTCCCGGTTCCGGGAAAATATCTCCCATCCCTTGCGGATATCATCCCGTACTCCGGGAATGAAGTCAAATCCGGAAAGGTCTTCGATCGACTGCCAGCGACATTCGGAGTGTTCGTGTTCATCGCATACGGGCTCCGTCCGCCCTTCGCCATACCCCTCACAGAAACAGACGAACTTTATGCCCGGGATCTTTTTCTGCGACAGGTCCGGTACGGCGATCTCATACGTCGAGAACGGTATCGCTCCGCCGATACGGATGTCGAATTCCTCGCGCATCTGCCGGACGACCGCTTCCTCGAAATTCTCACCGGCGTGTACCTGACCGCCACCGCATTCCCACTGCCCGGGATAGAGTGCCCGGGTCTCTTGCCGTTTCGCGATCAGCGCGACGATACCGGCCTCCGTCTCCCGGAGACAGATGCCTGCCACATGTACCTCGATGAGTTCACGATGATCTTCCCTCATATGTCGACAGTATAGCGCTATCGATTCTCGGACAACAGGTGTGCCCTGATCTCGGAGTCTATCTCGACTCGGGTCACCGACCCCGTCTCGGGATACCAGCTGTCTTTGCCCGCACTCTCACCGACAGTCTCTCCGAACAAGGCGCCGTGCAGCTGTTCAAGGGGATCGCCATGCGAAACGAGAGCAATCCGACATCCGGCGAATTCACGAAGTACGTCCCGGACGGATTCGACCATCCGCTGCCGCATAGCCTGATACCCTTCGGTCCCCTCCTCGACATTGCCATCAATATATGATGACAGGGCGGGGTGTCTTTCCCTGAACTCGTCGATGGGCCTCCCGTTCCATATGCCATTATCGGATTCCCGCAGTCGTTCGTCGAACCGTATCGACAAGCCACCGCATGCCTCTGAAACGATTTCCGCCGTTTCGCGGGTACGCCTCATGGGCGACGAAAAAAGAGCATCGATTCCCTCTGCCGCAACCACTCCCGCAGACAGTGACACTTGCCGTCGTCCAATCTCTGTCAGGCCGAAAGCGGGATTTCCGGGGAACGAATCCAAAATGCCGCGGGTATTCGATTCCGCCTCTCCATGCCGTATAAGAAAAAAGACTGTCACACGTTCCATATCGTTAACAGTCCATAAATCGAAGGATGTAGAAGAAACTTCAATAGGACGCATGCGCCGTCTTCACCGCGGAAGCGAGCCCCTTGGCTCCCCCGTGCGCGGCTGACGATATGTCGATGCCTGCCGCTATTATAAGCGACAGCACGACCGGAACGACGATCTTCACCGCGAAGAACACCGTCTGCTCATCTTTTCCAAACTTCCGCGCCATAGAAGTGAGATGAGAAAGGGTACAAAACAAACTGCACCGTCATCGTATCATACCGTCTTTTTTTTATCAAGCTGCACCGATAATCAGACAGCGAGACCTCACCTGTCACATCTTTTCCGGAGCGGAAACGCCGATAAGCCGGAGTGTTTCGGCAAGCACGACACGAACGGCCTCTACGAGCGCGAGTCTGGCCCCGGAAAGCTCCGGATTTCCCTCGTCGATCACGCGACAATCGGCATAAAAGGAGTGGAGTCGGTCAGCGAGCCGCATCGCGTACTGCGGGAGATGGTGAACGGCACCGGTTTCCGCCACCTCGACGCAAAGCTCCGGAAACATAAGCAGCTCACGAAACAGGATCCGCTCTTTCGGATGAATAAGAAGCGATACATCGGCATCTTTCCCCGTCAATCCGGCCTCTTCGGCCTTTCGGAGGATACTTGAAAGCCGCGCATGCGCGTACTGGACATAATAAACGGGGTTCTTCTCGGAACGTTCCTCGGCGAGACCGAGGTCAAAGTTCATGTGCGAATCAAGCGAAGACATGAGAAAAAAGAACCTCGCCACATCGTGACCCACCAGATCGACCAGTTCGTCGATGGTGACCACGTTTCCCGCGCGCTTGGACATACGGACCTCCTTGCCATCCTTCACGAGCCGGACCAGCTGAACGATGAAAATATCGAATGGACCGGAAAATCCCAGTGCCTGAGCGGCCGCCTTGATACGGGTCACATATCCATGATGGTCGGCGCCCAAGGTCAGTACGAGCCGATCGGCACCGCGCTCCACCTTTGAGAGCAGATATCCGCAATCCGAAGCGAAGTACGTCCGATCCCCATCGGATTTCAGAAGCGCCCGATCCTTGTCATCGCCGAAATCGGTCGTCCGAAGCATCAAGGCCCCGTCCTGTTCATAGGTCAGTTCCCTTTCGCGGAGAATCGCGATAGCGCGATCCACTAACCCTTTCTCGACGATATCCTTCAGCTCTGAAATGAACGAGTCATACCGGATATGCATCTTCTCATCAAGCGTCCTCCTGATATATTCCTTCATGATGAAATCCGCCGCGGCGAGACCGACCGCCCGCACACGGACATCATCGACACCGGATTCATCTCCTATGTCAAGCGCCGTTCGGACCTCGTCGATATACTCCCCGCCGTACACGGCTTCCGAATCTCGCAAGACACTGTGTCCGAGCTTCATCACCTGTCCACCGCCGTCGTTCACATAATATTCGCTGGTCACATCGAAGCCGACCTTACGCAAGACGTTCGAAAAGGTGTCCCCAAAGAACCCCCCTCGCCCGTTCCCAAGATGCATCGGCCCCGTCGGATTCGCCGAAACGAACTCATTGTTCACCGACACCCCTTCACCGATACCGCTGTCGCCATACTTTCCGCCACACTCGAGAATCTCGTTCACGACGGCGGCAAGCATCGACTGCGGAAGCGTGATGTTTATGTATCCCGGCGCGGCGACCTCGACCATCCCGTTCTCGACGGACGTCAGTTTCCCGACGATAAGCTCTGCCAGTTCCATCGGCGGTTTCTGCGCAAGTTTCGAAAGTGCGAGAGCAGCATTGGTCGCGAATTCCCCGTGACGTTCATCCCGGGTCCATTCGATGCGTATTTCGGGAACCTCAAAACGAGGAAGCAGATCTTCCGCCTGCAATTCCCCTATAGCCTCACGAATCTTGCCTTCCCATTGGGACTTCATGCCCTTATCCTACGGGAAAAATCCCCCGACGTGAAGACTTGCGCATTTTCATTCCTCATGTTATAAAATTCCGTGCGGACCCCCATTTTCATTAACATCATCAGGAATCAGTCACATCATCACAAGCGGCTGATCCTGCTTCAACAGGAGCATCTATGCCGAAGCGGAAACCGGGAGCCGGAAAGAAAGGATCGAAAAGAATCGTTCAGCCGGAAAAGAGTCATGGGAACAAGGGAAATTTACAGCATGAGATCGAAGACAGCCTTTCACGGCAGGTATCGGAAAAACGGAAAATCGTAAAAGCTGATAAATTTCAGGGTCTCATCGGAAAATTACAGCGGGGAGAATCCATCCTCACCGATGAAGACTTCAAACGACTCGAGATCAACAGCGAAGCGAGCAAACGCAGTGACATCGAAGCGCAGGAACTGGCTCGGACCTACGTCGTCATGTGATTCAGCACCGATAAGCATCGCCGTCCGTCCCACGTGGGATCGGGCGGCTTTTTTTCTTATCCGTCTTGTCGCGGACATCGTATCGCGCTAGAGTGAAGCCATGAAAACACTCTCCATAAACAGACGCGCCACGTTCGATTACGCCCTTACCGACCGGTATGAGGCGGGTTTGATGTTGACCGGTGCGGAGGTGAAATCAGCCAAGGCGGGTCATATGAGCCTCAAGGGAAGTTTCGTGGTCGCCCACGGGAACGAGCTCTTCCTGATGAACTCTCTCATTTCGGCATACCCACTTGCACACAAGGACACCAGACACGAGGACCGACGTTCGCGGAAGCTTCTCCTCCGCCGTTCGGAAATTCGCTCGCTCATAGGAAAATCGCGCGTCGAAGGCTTGACTTTGGTCCCTGTTCGGGTGTACACTAAGAACCGACTCGTGAAGCTTGAGTTTGCCGTAGGTAAGGGGAAAAAACAGATCGACAAACGGGAGACCATCAAGAAGCGCGAGGCCCGGAAAGACATCGGCCGTGCCATGCGGGAAAAGTGAAGTTCCCATACCCAAGCATCCGATCCCCGATACGGGATCCGCGGCTTGGAACTTGGAATTTCCGTCAGGTGACGACAATGGGGTTGTTTAGTTTCGACAGCGAGTTCATTCAGAACCTGCAAGCCGATGATGGGGAGTCATCGTAAAAAATCCCCACACACGATATCTGCCAACATCGTATCAAAGGTGAAGATGGCGTTCGCTAACGCGTTCTCCCCGTCTTTCGCTTCAGCTCTCGCCTAAGGGCGTGAGCCATCGGACCCCCGATGTCTGATAGGGGTCATCCGGTGTCATATCATCAGACGGACCGACAGGAGTCTTTCCTCCATTCACTTCGTCGGCCCGGCATGAAAAGAGGCCCTGGGAAGGTTTCCGTCCGCCTTTCCGCTTTCCGGGGAACCAAAGGCTGACTATGCTTGTAGACGGTTTTGGAAAAACCCGTTTGGACATGGGTGCGATTCCCATCAACTCCACACAGAAGCTGTGAAAGCTTCAAAAGCTTCTCTAGCTGCAAAGCTTCTGAAGCCGATGAGGCTTATCAGCACAGCAAAGGTAATAGCTCATGAAGCTTCCGAAGCTCATGAAGCTTGAAATTTAAAGCTTACGAAGCTATAGAAGCTTCCGGAGTTCATGAAGCTATCACACTATGAGACGCAGACGCAGCAGAAGGCCGAAACCGAAGCCGCAGATAAAGCAGAAGTTCCGGCATAACGAACAGATAACCGCTCCGGTCATTTTTCTGATCGGCGCGGACGGCGAATCGCTCGGCGAGATGCCGGTCAGCCAGGCGATAGAAATTGCGCGCGCCGACGACCTCGACCTGATCGAGGTGTCGCCTCAAGCGAATCCACCGGTGTGCAAGATTCTCGAATACGGCAAGTTCCAGTACCAGCAGACCAAGAAGGAACAGCAGGCGAAGAGCAATCAGAAGAAAGTCGATATCAAGGGCATCCGCATCGGACTCCGCGTCGACACGCACGATCTTCTCTTCAAGAAGGATCAGGCGGAGAAATTCCTTTCGAAAGGCCACAAAGTGAAGATCGAACTCATCCTCCGCGGTCGGGAGAAGGCGATGCGAGACCGTGCCAAGGAAGCCATGAAGGAATTCCTTGCGATGCTCACCGTTCCCTACAAGGTCGAGGAAGAGATCAAGGGGATGCGAAACGGGATCAGTATGGTCATCATTCCGGAATAACAGCATATACAAGCATAAGACAACCGTATGAAGCAGAAGACGAAGAAATCTGTCGCGAAGAAGATCATGGTAACCGGAAGCGGGAAACTCATGCGTCGCGCCACAGGACAGAACCACTACAATTCCCGCTACTCCGGGACCGAGATCAGCGCGAAGCGCCGCGATGTCGGATTCAAGCTCGCGAAGGAGGAACAGAACACGAAGCGGGCCCTTCCGTACGCGTAAGACACCGTCCGATTGACTTTTCCCTCCGTCTCAATTAGAATCCACAGACATTTCGTAATCAGGAATTCCTAGAATCTTATGACCCGAGTGAAGCGCGGCGTAGCCGCCAACAAACGACGCAAGAACGTCCTCGAGATGGCCAAGGGGTATCGCTGGGGTCGCAGTCGGCAGTATGCCGCGGCAAAACAGGCCGTCATGAAAGCCGGCGCCTATGCCTATCGCGATCGCCGCAACAAGAAGAGAACGTTCCGCTCGCTCTGGATCATCCGTCTCGGCAACGCACTCCGCGCCTTCGACACGAGTTACAGCGCGTTCATCGGAATCCTGAAGGCGAAGAGTATCGATCTCGATCGGAAGGCCCTCTCGGATCTCGCCGTACGCGACGCTGGAGCCTTCAAGGCCCTTTTCGAGAAGATCAAGAACACCTAGTCCCAAATGGCCTCCCACTGAAAATCCTCCGTTTGTACGGAGGATTTTTTTTGATGAATGGATCACCGATCATCACTTTTTCGGAAATACAGATGTAAAGAAATTCCCACCGGATTTTCGGACCGAAACGGCAACGATAAGAAGGATCCCGAGAAAGATACCGACCAGGTCGATACCGATATCGGAGAGCTTCCCTTCGCGACCCGGAACGAAAAGTTGGTGTATCTCGTCCGAAAGGGCATAGAGAAGCGAGAGCGAGGCGATGAGAGCCATCTGCGCTCCGAGCCGTTCACGAATGAACGTCCGGCGAAGCACGTTGAAAACGAGCAGGGAGAGAACGAGATATTCGAAGACATGTGCGCCTTTCCTCTCCAGAAGGCTGTCGAAGGGTGCCAACGAAGCCGACGTCGTTCCGGACATCGAGGAAAAATAGAAAATGACACTCATCCAGAGAACGAGTGCCGTGACAGACCATCGGTTCATATCAGTCTTGCGCATAGCGGAAAGCTTCGACATTCACGCCCTCCCGGACATCTTCCGTATCTTATCCTTGGCGTTCCGGACAAGCGGGAACAGGATATAGAACGGCAGCCAGAGCCAGAGCGTCGCATCCAAAAAATCCTCAAACCGCGTATTCAGGTCTTTCGTCACTTTTCCCATATATTTCTTCGAGTCTATTGATTCTCCCCTTCATTTCGCACGGACCTTTATCGTCGACTGTCCGCGATCTCATATATGACGTCCTTCTTCTCGACGACGATCCGCCATCCCTCCTTTTCCGCGACCTTCTTCAGGTTCTGATTCGGATTGAACGCTATCGGATTCTCGACGATCTCCAGGATACTGATGTCAGACTCGGTATCGCCGATTCCGTACGATTCGTCGAGATCGAGTCCATGCTCACTCAGATAGGTCTTCAGGACCTCACCCTTCGCCTTGGACGGCTCGAATACCGTCTCACCCGTATAGAGGCCGTTATCATCCTTCTCGTACACGCTTCCGAATACGAAATCAAACTTGAGATAATCCCGGTTGTATTCCTCTACGATCTCGATCGGAGATCCGGAAACCGCGATTATGTGATACCCCTCCGCACGGAACTTCCTGATAAGTTCCTCTGCGAAGATATACGTGCGCTTCATCTGGAACGGCACGACGATACGGCTCGCCTCGCGGGCCTTCTCCTCCGAGACGCCGCGGATATGCTCGGCGTAGAGCGCGACAAGCGCGCGACGGTAATCCTCGTAGGTCCCCTCATGTTCCAGCCAGTCCGTATAGATTTCCGTCAGCCGTTTACGGACCCCGGCCGGAAATGCGCCGATCCACGCGAGCTCGTTGATGAGTTCGAAATGTAGATTCTTTCTGAAAATGGTTCCGTCGATGTCAAAAACCGCGATTTTCGTTCGGCCATTCTTATCCATATGGGTACATGCTGTATTAGTTCATTCTTTTCAGGAAGAGACTGAAATGCGATCCGACACCTTTTATGCTTTCTACCTCGAGGTCACCTTCCATCTTCCTCGCGATTTCCCGCGATATCCAAAGACCGAGCCCCGTCCCCGTGATTTGTTCAGTCTGTTCCGACTTCACCCGATAGAATTTCGAGAACAGATTCTTCAGATCCTCGGAAGATATACCCAGTCCGGTATCCGCAACCGTGACGATCACCCGGCCCGCACGTTCCTTGACCGTCACGGCGACCGTTCCTTTCGGGGTATATTTCACAGCATTGGATAAAAGGTTCACCAGTATCTGCTTCACGCGCTCGGGATCCGCATATACGGCCGGAAAGGCCGCATCCTCGAAAAGAAACTTCAGCCCTTTCTCCTGGGCGATTATACCATAATCGACGATCAACGGCTTCAGAATTCCTCCGAGGTCCGTTTCCGTCATCCGCATCGGCAACCGACCCTGCTCAAGCCTGGACACGTCAAGAAGGTCGTCCACGAGAAGCGTCAACCTGTCCGCATTCATCGAAATTTTCCCGATATAGTCCTTCCTCTCCTCCGGACCGCACTCCGAACCGAGCAAATCGACGTATCCGCGAATTATTGTCATCGGGCTTTTCAATTCATGACTCGCCATGGAAATGAAATCGTCCTTCATCCGGTCCACCTCCTCCAGTTCAAGCGCCCGTATCGCGTATCGCGAAAATCGAAGATGATGCAGAAGCAACAGAAACACCAGAAAAAGAGTGACGAAAGCGACACCGTAAACCCGGTCGATCGCGGACCGGACGAACGCATCGTTCTCAGCGAGAGAAAACCTGAAAAAGACAAGCCCTTTCCTTTCTCCGTCGGAATCGATGCGACGGAAGATATTCCAATATCTCACTCCCGAATCGTTGCTGATATATGCGGAACCCGCTTCCTCTTCCCACGCGAGAAAATACGGAAATTCCGACCGAATGTTTCCAACATCTTCCTGATCCGTAGATGCGATCGACCGGAAGCCTTCCCCGTTCTCAGATCGCACGTAGACGATGATGGCGGCGATATCAGACTCCCCCAATTTCAACTCCTTCACTTTTTGCTGAAGGCGATCTGGATTTGAAAGCAGATCGGAAGAAAGCGTCCCAAAAACCTCTTCGGCGAGTCTTGCCTTGCTCAAAAGCAACGCGTCGGTGCTCTCCTCGAATTTCTTCAGCGAATAGTAACTGTTCCAGAATATGACAGCCGTTACCACAAGTATCAGGAAAATCGAATAGACGACAACTGATTGTTTTCGAATTAGGGGAAGCGGTTTCATGGGCGTAGATCGGTTATTTCTCACTTCAGCCCGTCGGCGGCATCCTCCTCCGGATAATCGTAAGGGAAAGAAGTACGAATAACACGGCGATTCCCGTACCGATAGCTACGTAGACGGGAAGTTCCCGTGACAGCGAAGACCGATTTCCCTCATCCGCGACTTGGACCGCGAACGTCTCCGGAGTCACGGTAACAGCCTCCGCCGTCTTGATGAACGGGAGTGACTTTGACTGAGCCGTAATACGTCCCATATTATCGGTCACGGCGACATATACTTCGTGATTTCCGTCTTCCAGGCTCCGATCAAGATCGTATTGCCAGTTGCCGCTACCATCCGTCAGCACCGTGACGACGATCGGATCGCTGTAGATATAGAGCGTAAGATACGCGTTAGGAAGGCCCTTCCCTGAAATTACGGTCGTCCGCCTGTTCGTTTCCGGAGATATGCGATTCTCGACTTTGGTAACAGTATATCTGGTATCCTCCCTTTCCGTCTTCAATTCCGGAGCTGCGGCAATATCCTTCGCTGCCTGGAACTGAATCTTATCCCTCTTATCCCCGGGGGAATACTTCAGCGGATCGAATCCGCCCCGAACCTCCTCGCCATCCGAAAAACCGTCCCCGTCGGTGTCACGTATGTTCAAATCGGTTCCCAAGCGCGCCTCTTCCGCATCGGACAATCCGTCCCCGTCGGCATCCATGAACACGGATTCCGGCACAGGGACGGTCCCGACCGTCAATACGAAAGGCCTGTCCCTTGTCGCGTTCAGCTGTTCATTCTCCGTTGGAAGGAAAGCGGCCACTGATCCGCTCAGTCCTGAAACGTTTTTCTCACTATCGATCGACTGAACGGCGTATTCATACCTCTTTCCCGGTTCCACGGCCGCGTCGTCAAAATACCTGTTTTCGGTATTTCCTATTGCCATACCGTTGCGAAAAATCCTATAACGCAAAGCCCCTATGCCGCCCGTCGATGACTGCCACTTCACTCGGACTATCGACTGACCTATAATTTCCGATCCGATATCCGTCGGAACGGTCGGCGACCGCAACGCCGTCTGCATCGATGTGCCCGTACTCAAGGTCATGCCGGTGCCTGTCGTACCCCCTCCTGAGGTCGTCTGCGAACTACCGACGTTGGTCGCCGTGGAAGCCCCTCCGACCGAAGAGACATTGATCGCCGCAGACGTGCTCGTCGTCGAAGAAGATGCGCCGCCGGACACCGTCGTTGACGCGGAAGTCGCGGTAGGGACTGAGGTCTGATTGCTTGTCGACGTCGTACTTGTCACGTTCGACGTATTTCCAGTCGTTCTGTTGCTGACACTTCGTGTGCCGTTTGACGTGCCGGTGTTTGAAACCGATATATTCGTTCCAGAAGTAGTCGACGTACCCGTCGATATCTGCGTACTGCTACCGATAGTGCTTGTAATGGTCGAGGTGGACGATGATACGCTGTCGCCTAGCACCCTGTCGTCGTAATCATGGAATTGGATTCCGAAAAAAGCAATCCCGGCCGCAAGCAGTCCTATCGACATGCAGGAGAAGATGATTTTTTTCATACCTCGTTATTCGGTTGTAACCACTGATTCCATTGTACTCGCGAGCGAGAAAAGGGCAATTCCCGTAGCTACGGAAACGTTGAGGGATTCCTTGGTACCGCGCATGGGAATTTCCAACAGGACGTCGCTTTCCCTAAGAATTTCCCCTGAAATCCCTTCCGTCTCATTACCGACGACAAGCGCGACTCCCCGATCCGGAACGAAAGACCGATAGTCCGCACCGCCTTTTCCGCATTCAAGCGAAACGATCGCGAACCCTTCAGACCGGAGATGCTGCATAAGCGTATGAATATCATCCGCCCGTTCCCAGGGAACTGCATACTCCGCACCGAGAGCGGTCTTTGCGAGCGCCTTTTCCGCATTGGTTTTCCAGGATCTCGCCGGATCAGCCGGAGTCTGCGTATAACCCGAAAGGAACACCTTCATGACACCGGCACCGTCCGCGGTGCGAAACATGGCGCCTACATTATGCGCGCTGCGGATGTCATGAAGAATGAGGATGATTTCCGGACCCATAGGACTCATTTGACCCCCGAGTCACGAAAAAGATCTTTGGCAACGTCCCAAACAGCCGGTTCCCCTTTCACTTCCTTCATCCAGTACCACCACTCCACGCCCCAGAGATACGCTTCAGGGAATCCGACCCGCTTCGCGTAATCGACGTATTCGCGAAGCAAATCGGGATT
The DNA here is from genome assembly GCA_013336285.1 of Candidatus Moraniibacteriota bacterium. Lineage (GTDB taxonomy): Bacteria > Patescibacteriota > Minisyncoccia > Moranbacterales > UBA1568 > JAAXTX01. The sequence goes on from JAAXTX010000002.1 coordinate 42,341, forward strand.
CATGGTCTTGTACTGTTCCTCGACAGATGCGTTCGCAACCCAACCGTTCGCCCACGGCTCGGCCTGTAATTCCGCGACCACGAACCGGTCCTTTCCCATTATTAGTCGGATAAGTGCCGCCTTAAGTCGATAATAATTGGGCCCGATCGGATACGTGACGTAGCCGCGGTCCGGGTTGTATACTTTCCGATACATCGTCGACCCCAGGATATCGCCTCGGGCGGCGGCGGCGGTCCAGGTCGAAAATTCCCCACTGTCCGTTATCAGTATCGGTCGGGATGGATCAAGGGATTTTACGTACGCGATCTCGGAATCGAAAAAATCCCTGGAAAGCGTCGGACACTCACCGAAAAACGTCACGAACGGTTCGTTCTCGACCTGCCAGACTTTCAACTCGGGTCGATCGCGGTAACGGGTAACGACTTTCTCGATGAAATCCGTCAACCGCGCTTCCCGATAGGCGTCATTACCGTCGTCCTTAACCCAATTCGGAATATGACATTCCGGCCATCGCGGCGACCGTTGTCCCACGACCAGGATCACGTCCGCTCCCCGTTTTGCCGCCACGTCGAGCATCCAGTCCGTGTCGGAAAAATCATAGGTTCCCCGTTCATTCTCGACCAGATCCCAATAGATCGGAATGCGGATCTTCCGAACGCCGAGATCGTCGAGCACAGCGACATACGCCTCTTTCCAATCGACACCGAGATCCCGTGCGTACCGCGCGGAAAACGTGACCCCGAGCGAGACGTCGCTGCGCGGCGCGGGACCGGGCAAGTTGAGATACGCGAACAACCCTCCGGCCGACAAGAGCAGAACGAGTACGGCGATTCCGAAAACCTTGAGGATGAATATCCAGGATTTCATAAACCTATCGATATATCAGAGAAACCCGTCCGTACTTCCGCCGTACGCGATAAGCCATATCCCGAGTGACAACAGGATGATCGCGAAACATTTCCGAAGCATGCCGGATCGGCTGATGTGCTCACGAAATATGGAAGGGAAACGGATGGAAAGCGTCATAGCAAGCAGGAACACCAGACCGTACTGAGCACCGTTCATGCCCTGGATGAAAGTCGCCGGCCCGAGCGAGACCGCATAAGAGACAAGGATGGTCCCGGCACCTCCGAAACCCTGATTCAGAAGGAAAAATGCCGCGGTTCCGACCGTCCGTTTCGCAGAGCCTGAAAATCGTTCCTGACCGGAGAGGATAGACCTGCGCGATGAGGGCAGCAAGAGCAAGGCGATGCCACCGAGAAACATACCGAGTTTCGACCAGACAAAACCAGTCGCGAAATCCGAAAGAAGATAGGATTCCTTGAGCATTATGTAAGAGGCGGCGAAGAGTGCGCCGGAAACGAGCACGTCCCGTGTGAAACCTGGACCACGGATACCTTTTCCCCCGGTAGCGAGCAATACTCCGCCTGACACCAATAACGCAAGGGAGAGCACATCGACGGGAGCGACGGAACCGCCCGAGGAGAAAGAAGAAAAAGCGGAAAGAGCGAACAGGAACCCGGTCGTCGCTACGCCGACAAGCGGTGCCACACGAGAAACCTCACTTCGTTTTATGGCCCGATAAGACGAAAGCAGTCCGAACAGGAAAAGAAAACCTGAAAACGTGCCGAACGCGATAGCTGTCGGTATAAAAAAGACGAACCCGAACGGCACGAGTGCCAGAAACGGCAGGCTCGTCAAAGCCGTAAAGAACGCATACAGGGCGGGTGCTCCGATCCGTCGTTCCGAAAGAAGGAATTTGTCGGATATGGACGCGACCGCGAGGAGCGCATACCCCGTGAACGCAACGAGTAACCAGGACATATGTTCATTTTCTCCAGTATACCGTACGCAAGGAAAAAGAAAAAAGGGACCGGACATCTTCATGTTCCGGTCCCGTGTCTTCTTTCAGTGACTCTCGAGATAAAGCTTCTTTTTTTCCAAATCCTCCGCGATGAGTTCAAATCCCCGGAAACCGTCATCGGGACGGACCACGCCGGAGTACCGCGGAATCCCGTCCATCATGAAGAGATACGGATATCTCCTGTTCGGATCAAGCGTTCCCCAGTATGCCATCAGTTTTCCGTAAGCGTTATTCTTGACATTGCGGATCGATTGACCAACGGAACGACCACGACCGATCCGATACCGGACCGATGTCGCCCAAAACGGAGCCTGGTGAAACACATCCTGCGCCTCTTTCGGACTCATCTTCTCGAACCAATCCCGACAGACATGCCGGAGATCATACTCGTTCGGATCAAACGTCAGCAGACTCCCGTCCTTTACCGCATCCTCATAATCCCTTGACCCGGGAAGCGGCGTGACGCAGAACAGCGACGTCAAGTCCAGAATCCGATTAAAGCCCATGACCTGCTCCTTTATTTCTTGCCGGGTCTGAGTCGGAAAACCGAGCATGACACCGGAGTTGACAAGAACGCCGTACTGACGCCATTGACTGGCGATTTCCTGATACCGTTCCGGCTTATTATGTGGTTTATTCACATCTTTCAGCGCCCCAGAATCAAGACTTTCCATGCCGGTAAACACATGGGTCACTCCCGCCAGTACCAAATCACGCATTTCGCGCTCGATTCCGGCAGCCGAATCGATCTGGATGAAAATATCCAACGGCCTACCGGTCGCTTTCAGAAGTTTCTGATTCAACCGGATGAGTCCCTCTTTCACGATCTGATAATGATATGAGCGACGGAAATTATCATCCCCCAATATAATCCTGTGCCCGTTCCGATGTGTCCGCTCAATCCAATCGAGCACAACTTCCGGATCGCGGGCACGACATGCGTCCACGTTGCCGCCACGAAGATTGATCACGCAGCAGTACGAGCATTTGAAGGGACAACCTTCGCTTGTGTTTATTCCCACCATCGGGTTCAAACACCGCTCGTGCTCATGCGGCCCGGAAAGTGCAGGGAGCGGCGCGATACTGATATCGACATACTCCTTCTGCCAGTAGAACGGTTTCAGACCGCCATTCAGAAAATCCTCGACGATCCGCCCGACCGTGATTTCGCCTTCGCCGACATTGAATACGATCCCATATCTGACCATGTAATCGTACGTTTTCCAATCGGCCAACGTCACGCCGGGACCGCCGATGACGACCGTATAGCCGTATCCTCTCATCCGTCTGGCGATATCGATAGCCCGTGCGAGCTCGTACGTCCGAGCCGTAATGAAGATCAACGAACTTCGCTTCGGCAGACGACGGATGTCCCCCACATAGCTCTCGCCGATTTCCAAACGTTCTTCCACAAGAATAACGTCACACGCTACCCCGAGACCGGCGGCGGCGGCTTCCGCTATCGCCTGGAGCACTTTCGGTGCCGGAGATTTCATCAGGATATAGCGATATTGCAACAATCTTCCGCCATCATCGTAGGATGATGGGGAGATTATAACTACGTTTATCTTTTCCGCCATCATCAACCCTCCTTTTTTGGATCAAATTATTAACGGTACGCGTATAGCGCCCTTTGCAGTGATGTCACTCAATCACAGATTGCGAAAACAGTCAAAGCTCGCGACCCCTCAGCGACATTTCATGTTCGAAAAACGACTATGTCGGTCATTTCGATCCCATCAGCTTCGGGCTATCTTGTCGTAGTACATGCGAACACCGGAAATCCAACTTTGGACGCTCTCGGGACTGTGTCCCGCACACGTGTTTCCGCATTTCCACACGATCAGTTTCTCCGGACTGCTTGCCTGTCGTTTGGCGACAAGTTCCGCGATTCGATCCCCGACGGCATGCGCCGCCTCATCCGCTGAACCGAAGCACGCGTATCCCATAGCCATACCAAGACTTCCCGAACCTTTGAGTCCCCAATAGTTCCTGCAGTCTCTTCCGGCCAGTGTCGGGGCATGCTTCCCCCAATCCGATTCCTTCTTCGCGATACCGACTATGAGAGCAGCTATCTCGCGGTCGTACTCCGCTATGACTGGCGCCATTTCCTCGATAGGATATCCGAAAACAACGGCACGGACCTCATCTTCCAAACCGCTCGGATCACCTTCCTCGGGAATCCCGCCCGTAGCGAGCAACTCCTTGCAGTGGTCACGCTCAGTCGAGAAATTCTCAATCGTTTCCGCTTCGGCCCCGAACACATACCGGAATTCCTTTCCGGCAAGGACATTGCAGATACCGTTCCCATCGACCGAAACCGTTGCGGCAGGACTCATGTCGACCGTATCCTGTCTCGGTGAAATGGCAAGTACGGACATTCCTAGCACGAAAAAAATGGCAGAAAGAAAAACGGCCCGTTTAAGGCGTCGTACAAATACCTTTCTGTTTATTGCTTTTCCCCGACGTTTATTTTCCTCCGTCCCCTCCGAAACCACCGTTTCGGTTTTCGGCATAGTTATCCGTTAAGGATCGTTCTGCCCTCCATGCATTTTCCCTCCAGGAACGCCATCACAATATATCATGAAATAGTCTCTCGAAAAAGTATCAGCGATGACCTGTCAAGGCGCGGTTATACAGGTCGCTACCGGATATTCCTTCAAACAAGCCGGAGAATTGATATGAATAGGTCGCGGTCATACGATAAAACGGCCCGGAAAGCCGTTTCATTCGAATCTCGACATGGCCAAGATTTACTCCTCCGTCGGAGCGGAATCATTCAGCTTGTCATAATACAACTCCACGTCGGAAATCCATTTCTGAACGCTGTAAGAGCTATGTGCCGCACATGAACTTCCGCATTTCCAAATGATAAGCTCTTGCGGCGTATCGATATGATTATTGACGATAAGCGTCTCAAGGCGCTTCCCTACGGTCGAGACGGCATCTTCACGACTATTGAAACAGGTATGCCCCCCCGTACCCATCAGTTTCCTAATTCCGCGATACCCCCAATAGTTGTAACAATCCTGGCCGTCGAGTACCGGAACGCGCACTCCCCAGTTCGACTCCTTCTTCGCGATTGCGACGAGGAACATAGCGACGGTCCGATCCTGCTTGACGATCTCAGGTACCATATCCTCAATCGGATACCCGGCGACCATTTTCCGGACGCGAGTCTCGAATTCCTTCGTATCCGGATCCTCCGCGGCAAGTTCCGCAAGCAGTTGTTCCGTATCGAATACCGAGGTACCCGAATCTACCAAGGGTTGTTGCGCCGGCTGTTGTACGTATACGATATTTGCCTCTTCAGCCTGTGCGCCGTTTCCAAAGGAATGTTGCAGAAGCAGAGCCGAAACCATGCCAAGTGCCATCGCTCCGACCAGCGGCACGTATGCCGCCTGTCCGGATGAAATGCCCAATCTGAAGCCGGACATTCCCGTAGCCAGATTGTCCCCGAAATCTCGTGACCGGTTCTCAAGCAATCGCCAAGCCGCTTCGACTCCCGAAAAATCAGGCAGTTCCGGAATGTTCGGGAGGGTAATGACAAACGGACGGCGATATTCCGTGACGCCGGAAAAACCGGGTTTCCGAAGCGCGTCAACAGTTCGGATGGGAGCGAAAAACATGGGCTTCTCGCCGAGAACATCGATGGCGTGTGCGGGATACAGAATAGAATCACCCGAAAAGGAAGCGACCCGAAATCTCCTTCCGCGCGATATCACCTCGGATCGGTATTCCCGAAGGGATGTCCGGCCCACGAAAGAAGACGCGACTAATGGTCGCTTGGAAGAAACACTGTCGATCGATGTCTGTTTTTGTTCTTTCAGAGGAAAGACGTTCGGGTGCATAGAAGGCTTTTGTTTTCTGCCGTCCATTCTCGGACGGGACATCCCTGATCCGTTATTTATTTCGTCGCTGCCGACAGTCCCAGCTTATCGATGAAATATGCCTCCACATCCGGCGTACCGACATAGCATTTCCCTTCCGCATAGAGAAAAGGCACTCCGATTTCCTTTTCCTGCAAACCGCACGACTTCGCCTTCGCGGCCATCTCTGCCGAGTTAGCCTGGTCATGCCAGACTTCCTTCTTCGAAAAGCTCATTTTTTCCGATGCCTTGTTGTCATCGAGGAATTTCTCGACATCCTTGCAATGCGGACATTCGACGCCGTAGTAGAAAACGATTCCCGTAGAGGCGTCTGAGCTTGCGGAATCCGAAGTGATATTTTGAGACCGGTTCTGAAGCATGAAGCCCCCGACAAACACGGCCACTGCTAACAATGCGATCACCGCGATAGCCTTCTTATCCATATAGAAACCTTTTATTCCTGAAGACTCACTGCCGTATCATGATAGCACTTTTTTCGCATAAAAAAAAGCGCGGACTTTATTTCCGCCCCGGAAAAGCATTATCGTCAGCAGTTTCAGACTCCTGTCCGGCTTTCGGAACGGTTTCGCCACACGAAGATGACAACTAACGAGACAGCCACTGATAACATACCGAGTGACAAAGCCTGCCCCATGGTCATCCAACCGAAGAAAAGACCCGTCCCCGGATCCGGCTCACGGAAGAACTCCGCTATGAATCGAGCAACGGAATATCCGATAAGGAAAACAGCCGAAACCGAACCGTCGGGAAGCTTTCGTTTCCTTAAGAAAGCCAGGAAAAGGAACAATACGACTCCCTCCAGCAGTGCTTCGTACAATACCGACGGATGACGCAACTCCCAGGTTCCGCCAGTGGACGGGTCGGGCAGATATATGCCCCACGGCACGTCGGTTTTCCTACCGACAAGTTCCAGGTTCAAAAAATTTCCGATCCTACCGAGAAACAGCGCCAACGGTACGCCGGATACGACGAAATCGGCGAATGCGAGCATTCCTAGCTTTCTGATCCGGACGAAGACAAGGAATACGATCCCCGAACCAATAAGCGCACCGAAGAAGCTCATCCCGTGGATGCCAGAATATGACCCGGTGCCGGAATCGATCGGCAAGAATAACGACATCGGCGTTGAAAGTAGCGACGGATCATACAGTAACGCGTATCCGAGTCGGCCGCCGAGAAGCGTTCCGAAAAATATTGAGAATGCGGCATCCCATACGGTCTCCGTGTCAAAACGGGAATCCGCCTTTCTTGCGCGACGGAGCAGGAAAGCCGTCGCCACAAGGAATCCGAGGATGAAGCAGATCGCATACCATCTGACAGTAAACGGCCCGGCCGTGAGAGCGACCGGGTCGATACATTCCGCAAAGTACCGCCATGACTCTGACATAGGAATTTCGCGTCAGGACGAGGAAGTCAAGGAGGCATTTCCATTATCAACTTTCGCTCCGTATCCCAAAGCGTAGATATCGGCAAGTGCGAAGAAGAGTGATACGACGACGGGTCCGATAAGCAACCCCGGAAAGCCAAAAAAGGTAATCCCACCGAGCGTGGCGAAGAAAACGAGCAACGGATGCATCTCAGTATCCCGACCGACAAGTCTCGGTCGTAGGATGTTGTCGATTACGGATATCACCCCGAGTCCGAATGACAAGACGAATACTCCCTGCCAGACATCTCCTCCCACGAACAGGATGAGACCGGTCGGAATCCATACGAGCGCGGTACCTACACCGGGGATAAGTGAGGCAAGTGCGACGATTATACCGAGCACTGCAGGAGACGGGACACCGGCGATTGCGAACGCGAATCCGGCAAGCAATCCCTGTACCGCCCCGACGACGAGCGTCCCCTTGATCATGGCGCGGCTGATGGAGGTAAACTTCTTGAACAGCAAGACGTCCTGTGCATCGTCCAGCGGAGAGAACCGCTTCAGCTGACGCAGGATTGACTCCCCGTCGAGCATAAAATAGAAGAGGGTGAAAAAAAAGACAAACAGCCAGAGGATAAACTGAACAACGCCCTGATAGGCTGCGCCGAGGGCCGTCACCGTGCTGGTCGAGACTGAGCGCAATGAATTCGAAAGTCGGTCGGCTAAATCTCCGCCCGGAAAGACGGAGCGAAGGAGAGGTGATTGATCTACAAACTCCGCGGCCTTTCCGACAACTTCGGCACTCTGGCCGGAATGATAGAAGACGTTCGCCTCGTTCACAGCGAAAGCGACGACGATGGAAATCGGCGCGACAATGAGCAGGGCTACAATGAGACACAAGATCGCGGCGGCGGCAGGACGGTTTCCGAAAAGCACCTTCCGAAATCTCCGATTCATACCTCGCAGAAGAACCGCGAAAACTGCCGCCACGACGATTGCCGTCAGGAACGGCTGAAAGATAAAAAACACCGCCGCGCCGGCGACGAGCAGGAGAAGCAGGAATAGATACATGTTGAAATCGTGCTTTTTCATCCCTTTTTAGAGCCATTTTCCCTATCATTATACAGGAAAAACGATTTGAAGGCAAGAAAAATTTCCTAGAAACGGGATTCAACTCCGAGAAGACGGGCGTTCGGGGTATACGTCGCGGGATTTCTTGTCGAACGCGGCAAAGGTCGGCTCACCGAGAAGGACCTGCGCGTTGACGAACAAAATCGGTTTCCCACCGATGATCGACTTCGCATACGGAGGACGGACGGCGAGTTCGAGACCGTACCGCTCATGAAACCAGTCCTTGATTCCGGCGCGGGAATTGTGCGATGCGGGAACGAGAAACGGTTCGTACGACTTTCTTTTCGCGGAGTAGTATGTCGTATGCTTCTCGTGCAGGAAGAGCATGACCTGCGCGTCCTTCCATCGTCCCCGTTCCAATTTTGAATTTTGTCCGCCATTTGACAGTACGACTTTAGACTTTTGACTTTCGACTTTTGACGTGAGAGCGGTCAGTTCACTTTTCCCCTTCTCTCGAAAATAACGACACCCGTCTCGGACAGGACATGCACCGCACTTCGGCCGGGCGACACAGATCGCGCTTCCGAAGTCCATAAGGGACGCGTTCAGCTCCTTCGCAGGCAGCGAAAACGCCGCTTCGAATTCCGGAAACGGGATATCCGCTTTTTTCGACCCGAAGAAAAACCGTCCGACGACACGGCGGAGATTCGTATCCCACGCGACCGTATTCCTGCCATAGGCGAAGCTCGCGATCGCGGCAGCGGTATAGGGTCCCACACCGGGGAGCCCCTTAAGCGCTTCGACGACCTTTGGAAATTTCCCGCCGTGTTCCGAGACGACCACTCGCGCCGTCTTCAACATATTTCGCCCGCGCGCATAGTACCCGAGCCCCTGATAATACGGCAGAAATTCCTCCCATGTCGCGATTGCAAGCGATTCGACCGTCGGAAATCGCCCAAGAAAACGCTCATAGTATCCGATCACGCGCGACACCTGCGTCTGTTGGAGCATGATCTCTGAGACCCAGACCTCGTAGGCGCCGATACGCGCCTTGCGCCACGGCAGGTGCTCCCGCCCAGCATGACGGAAGAAGTCGTCGAGCTTCCCTTCGAAGAATCTCAGTTTTTCGAGCTGACGTTTTTGCATAGAATCATGAATCAAGAAGAAAGAATCGTGCCGTGACCGCTCGCCTCCCCGTTTAAAACTCTTTTCTTGATTCCTTATTCTTTATTCTTCCTCGGAAATGATTCCACTTCCCAGGCACTCATCCCCGCGATAGAACGCGGCGATCTGCCCGGGAGCGACTCCGGTATCGCCTTCCGCAAGCATCACGCGCCCACGACCCCTATCCTGAATCACAAGATTGCACTCGGCCTCTTTCACCCCATGTCGAAGTTTCACTGTAAGCGTATCGTCGGACGAAGGCGCTTCCGCGATCCACGAAAGCCCCTCGACCGAAAATTCCGTCCGCGCCGTCTCCGCACTCCTATATGCGTTCGATATATAGACGATATTCTTGGTGGTATCCTTGCCCGTCACGTACCAGGGTCCCCCGGAAAGCCCTATTCCCTTGCGCTGGCCGATCGTATAGAACCAGAAGCCCTGGTGCTTCCCGAGCCTTGCTCCGGTCTTCTGGTCGACGATATCCCCTTCGCGGGTCCCAAGCTTCTCCTCGAGGAACTTGTCGAACGGAACTTTCCCGAGGAAGCAGATCCCCTGACTATCCTTACGCGTGGCATTCGGAAGCGCGTACGTCACTGCGAGCTTCCGCACTTCCTCCTTGCGGTATCCGCCGATCGGGAACATCGCCTTTTCTGCCTGCTCCGGCGTGAGCCTCGAGAGGAAATAGGTCTGGTCCTTCACCGGGTCGGATGAACGCAGCAGACGAGCCTTGCCGTCTCGAATTTCGGTGTGCGCATAGTGCCCCGTCGCCGCCCGATCGAATTCCGATCCGTACGCCTCGACGAACGCCCCGAACTTGATAAGCGTATTGCAGAACACGTCCGGATTCGGCGTCCGTCCCGCCGTCGCCTCGGCGATCACGTACGACACGATACGCTCGTGGTATTCCTTCTGGAACGGAACGATCTCGAGTGGTACCCCAGCCCCCTCGCATACCGAGCGGACATATTTCAGATCTTCCTCCCACGGGCATTCACCCAGGAACGACAACTCGTCCTCAAGCCATATCTTGAGGTAGAACGCGGACACCTCGTGCCCCGCGTCCTTCAAAAGACGCAGAGCGACCGAACTGTCCACCCCGCCGGAAATAAGCATCGCTATCTTCATGATTCCTCTATAATCGGAAAGAAACGATAGCATGCGCAGAGAAAATTGTCATATACGACACTGTTTCAAAGAAATCGTCTTATCCGGTGTTTCGCCGTCGGTGAAGTTTTCCAAAAGCAGTCAACTCCCGTCTTCATTTTATAAATCATATGCGATCGTGAACACGATAGAGTGCGTCCCGAGAAATATAATAGGCGTTTAGTCATTGTAAGAATTTTCGAAAAAAGTTCGCAGTTCGTTCACGAAATTATTCGCCATGGAATTGTGATGGTGGCGACCACTTCGTAGAAATGATTCTCCGTAAGCCTTTTATGTCATTGTCTTTTGTTTCTCCCAAGTGCGCGTTGTTTCTCATAGCTAATACAATTAATCCCAGCGAAGATCGTAGAGATCAGACTCTACATCGTGTCCCTTCGCTTCGTGTTCGTAAGACTCCGCTATCGAGCGTAAAAGCGCAGCCGTGCGTGGCCATCTCACCTTCACTGCGTCGCTCAGCTTTTTATATTTCTCGACCAGTACTCGCTCCTGCTTGCCTCCGTCATTCAAGCCACGTGATGTCACGCCACGGCTGTTGTAAATCTCGTTCTGGATATGGTCGTCGATAGTTTGATTGTTGAGCTGTTCGATGACGTTGCGAACAGTGGTATGCGGCCATGTGCCGTCCGGGTCTGCTGGCGCATGCGCGAGGATAAAGCCAATTTGCAGATCACAGCCGATGACGTGCTTCGTCTCCTCGCATCGCTTACGGGCCGCGGTGATCCAATCCATGAGGGCTTTTTCGTCCACACCCCCATCATCCTTGAGGCCCGGCAAGAGATACCAAGAATCCAACACCTCGCTTGTAACTCGCCACCTGCGCTCGCGTATCTCTTCGTCCACACCTTCCTCGCTCGGGTTTTCTGCGCGGTCGTCGCGCTTGTAAATAAAGCTGATCAGTTGGGCAAAGAAAGTAGGGTCGGTCTGCAACGCTCGGTGAAGTGCCATTGGCGCGGCAGTATACCGCTTGAGTTCGTCGAACAGAGCAGCAAAAGGCCATTCGAGCTTTGCCATTTCGTCTATTGAAAGTTCGTTTTTTTCGTACAACTGTCGGAATACATGCCCAAGATGGAATTCGTCCATCACGTCGCCAAGCGTCTTTTTGTCCTGCGCGTTCAGAATCTCTTGGAGCAGACGCTGTAGCAGTCTGTTTGGAACATCAACGTCCGGGCTACCAGCAACATGAAGCGCAGCGAACGGCCGCTTGGCATCAAGGAGCTTCTCGACTGCGATCGGCACGTCGGTGTTTTTATCCGCGCGAGAATAACCGCTTGCTTGTTTCCAATACGCAACCTCTTCTTCCTTGCCTCGTGCCGCGACCGCACTCCACGTCTCAGCACCTTCTGGCAAACCGAAATAGAGAAGCGCACACGCTTCCGGCGAGTAATTGCCTTGTGTTTTCAAACGCTCAATGGACTTGTCTATCCACTCAGCACCTACGACCTCGACGCGACCCATTGCGTAGCCGCGCGTGAGCAACGGCATATCTTTGACGCGCGTGATGAGCAAATCTAAAACAGTGTTGTCCTCCTGCTCGTCGCGCACAGCCATCGCAAGAGCATGGCCGAGTACGCCCTGATACTGAATCGTGCTCGAAAACTCCAAAACCTTTTCAAACGGAGTATTGTCCAAGACTTCCCGAGCTGCAGCCTTTTGAGCCTCTTTTACCGAAGTGTCCTTTGCGTCATATTCTTTCGACTCTCCCTGGGGCAAGCGCGGCCATGGCGTACTCAAAAGCCAACCGACGCGCTCAATAACATCCGTGGGAGCGAATTTCTGCAGTATTTGATTCAAATCTGGCACATGGACGCGCCTATCCGCTTCGCCGTAGCTGTTAATCCAATTGAGAGCCTCGCGTGTTTTCTGAAGCAGTAAGTCCCTCTCTTCTTTTGAAAAAGCATCAGGCTCCATTGCGAGTATTGTAGTTAGCAACCGCTCCCGCGTATCTGCAGGGATACGCGTAAACTCATCCAGTGAAGCAACGGCGTTCTCTCGGGCACAGGCAAGGTCCTGCAGCATAGGTAACAACCCCCTTAAATACTCGTTGTATTCAGCGTTCGTCTCTTGCTCAAGACCACGGCGATAACCGCCCGTCTCGCGCCAGCGAAAGCGATGCGACTCGCTGATACTGCCACCGCCATAGTATCTTTCGGCGAATTTCCAGACCAACTTAGGATACATAGTGATCAGCTTTTTCAATACTTCCAAACGCTCCTTCGGTTGTGCGTGCGTCTGCGGAAGCCCGGGCAAAAACACTTCGCCTAAACTATTCGCTGGGCGATTGCTCCGGCCTCCTCCGAGATCAATATTCGCCAATTCAATAAGCACATATACTGCACGCGCGAAATATTCCGTGCTCCACGCGATGCCTTCGAGAGACCACAGCAGCCCAGAGTGGCGGCATTCTCCCACCACGCCTCGCACGTCATCTTTCATAAGGTCTTGGAAAATGCTCGGCTGCTTTGCGATCCATCCCTCAAGAGATTCCATGAACGCGTCCGGTGAAGCCTCAGAAAGCAAGGGAGATGCCTCCTTGAGCGATGACCATGCCTCCCATGTGCTCGCGTTCGTAAAGACAGTGCGGACGATGCGATCGGCAAACGCTTGCGCCGACGCGACGCTTGGAGACTGGCTGCCATGTACCGCGATCAATACGAGCGATTCGACAAGGCCGGTCTGCAGCCACTCGGAATATGGATTACCTTTGCCATAGATGGAAGCTGCCCACCGCTTCTCCGGTTCAAGTTCGTACTTTGGGTCGGTTTTAGTGAGCACTGATAGAAGCGCGGTCTCGAATAGTTTCAGCTGACCTTGCGTGAGATGCGGAGCGAGGAGATACCAAGCATCGAGCGGCGACTTGATCATCCATACGCTGCCGACCTTCCGAACAGGCGCGTCATCAATCGATAAAAAAGGAGTAAGCTCTTTGATGAATGCGTCGTAGCCCATGCCGGTAAGAGCCTCGACAATCTGACGGTCGCCATCCTTATGCTCATCCCATGCGTTTGCAATCAGCACTGGCAGGAGGATCTTCGCCGATTCAGCTTTAGCCCAGGCAGGCGCGCTGACGGCGTTCGATTGAAATAAATGGCGACGCAATACCGGAATGCTACGTCCCGAGTCCCGAGCGATTCTCAAAGCATCAGCTTCGGAGAGACCACCATCGTGTAAGAGCTTCTCGACCACACTGCGCTGCGGTCGCGCGAGCCGAAGCACACTGCGAATGCCGACAACGGTCGCGTCCATGCTTATGAAAACGTGATGGCCTTTGGCGATGGCAGCATGAGCGCCGTCCAAGCATTCCCCGGGGCCTGCAATGACGAGCGGATAGTTTGGAAACGCCTGAACGAGCTGACGCATCTCCGCCTTGTTCTCCACGACCACGCACCGCGCGAATGCCTGTGCCTTTTCCGTCTCAGGAAGCGTCGCGATTGCAGCGTACAGGAATGCATACGCTTCGTCGGGGTGATCGCCCTGCACTTCAAGAATAGCCGGACGCTCGGCAATCCATTTCTTCACGGCCTCCGCGTCTCTCGTGCGCCCTCCGATGACAAGCTGCGGTGTCATCACCGGCTTCGTTCCCACAGACCATTCCTCCCACACCGCCTCCAAATCACGTATACCATTCGAGACGACCTTGCCGATCTGACGCGCAAGCCATAGACCGACCGCCGGAGTGATGGCAATCCATTGCTCAAGCGTATCGGCAGCGATCACTTTGACGTCCTTCCATGCGCCGAGCGCCTTCTTCGCTGCTTGCCATGCGTTGCGCTTGGGGAATGAGCGCGGAGTCACAAAGACGAACGTCGTATCGGACGCGGTCATCCCAAGCGGATCGGCGGCACGCTTGGCATAGTCGGCTTCGGCTTTCGTCTGCGCCGACTTCTCGGTCCCTACCTCCCAGCCTGATGCGCCGGTCGGAAGGAATGGAGAGGTTACCGGCGTCTTGAGCCGTCCGTCCCATCCGCCAGTCGCTACGCTATTACCACTAGGAAAATCGAACTCCTCAACGGCATTGGCCGTGTGAGCTAGAATGAGGCGTCCCACAAGCTCCGGCAGGGTGTCCTGGCAGTGCCGCTGTTGCGTGTTGGCCCAGTTTGCGATGTCGGTTGCGGTAATCCACTTCATAAAAACGGTGTCGTGTGAACGCGCTGTATAAGGCTCACATGGGCCAGAAAAGGGCTCAGGTTCCTTTTTTCAGAAATGAAAAAGTAACGTCTTTATCGTATCTAATACGACGGGAATATACAATAATTCCCTTTTCAAAGCCAATTTTCATGTTCCCTCAATCTTCCATCCCTAGCGCATCAGACCAACAATCAGCTTCAATAAATACAAGACCGAGGCTCGAATAAGCCTCTGTCAGTTCCGTGGATTGAAACCACTCAAACGATATCCAATATGTCATCGGCCTAAGGTTTCAGGCACGCTCCGTCCGCCGCGAGGTACTCCCTGACGATCCGCCTCACCTCGGCGACATCTCGTGCTTCCATGAGGGAGATACGGAGATCCTTCGCGTGGTCGAAACCGCTCACATAGGCCTTGGAGAACTTTCGCATGACCTCGAATTTCCTCCCCTCTCCGTAGAAACGCTCGAAGAGTTCCGCATGTTCGACGAGCGCGTGAAGCTTGTCCCCGATGGCGACATTCTTCTTTCGCGCATTGAACACCCATGGATTTCCAAGACTCGCCCGGCCGATCATGATCCCATCGGCTCCGGTTTCCTTCGCTTTCGCTCGACCATCGGCAAGATCGGTCACATCACCGTTGCCGATGATAAGCACTCCGCTCCCCTTCGCTATCTCGACCGCGCGCGTCACGCGATCCCATTTCGCTGGCACTTTCGACATTTCCTTCCTCGTACGCGCATGTATCGTGATCGCCGCGGGGTTCGTTTCAAGCAACACCGGAAGCCAGGTATCGAGTTCGTCCTTGTTCCATCCGATGCGCGTCTTCACCGATACGGGAATCGGGTGATGATGTGATGAGACACCCTCTTTTGCGGCTATGACAAGTTCCGCCGAAAGCGATGGATCCTTGATGAGCGCCGCCCCCGCCCCCTGGTCATTGATCGCCTTGTCCGGACATCCCATGTTGATATCCACCCCGTCGAACCCGAGGTCCGCGATAAGATACGCCGCCTGCCGTATCTTCTCCGGCGAAGCGGAAAAGATCTGTGCCACGATCGGTCGCTCGATCTCGCCGTCGTATTCAAGCTTCGGCAAAAGTGCCTGCCTCCCCACCGGATGCAGCAGTCCGTCCGCGGACACGAACTCGGTCCACATCACATCGGGTTTGCCATGTCGCGCGAGCATCGTGCGGAACGGAAAATCCGTCACGTCGTCCATCGGCGCCAGCGCGAAAAAAGGTTTTTTCAGTTGTTCCCAGAAGTTTGATTCCATGAATGAATGGTACCGGGCAGATAGAAAAGAGGCAAGGAAGCTGCGAATCGGTCGGCGAATCCGTCGGTTGACAATATGCGATGTATCCATTATAAATAATGGTCGACAAGGTGTCGACGCCTGGCGCAAGGGACTTGCGTAACGCTCCTTACAAGAATCCGATATGTTATCACGCACCTTTTTCCCGCGAGACAAGAATACCGACGAGTTTTCCCTCTCGGATCTCGATGTCCTTGTTCCGGGATTGGGAACAGAGATTCTCAAGCAGATCGACTCGGTCCAAGACCGCCATTCAATGAACGCGGCCAAGGAAACCATCTCCACCCTGCTCGAGCGACACGGTACACGCATGGAAGACATCTTCATCGACCAAGGTGATTGTTCCGGACACAACCTGGAGATCGCCTTCGAGAGTACGGCTTATAACCACAAGCTTCAAGATAGGCTCCGTGGTTGATACTAAAACTGACGACTGTACCATATATCTCTCATTATATCTCTCATTTTTTTACAAAGATGGGAGTTTTTTATATACCGGTCCTGCACTCGTTTCCAAATACATTTCAGGAATTGCCGTTGCATGTCGGCGATCGCATGATCGGTGATGATGACCGCGACGAGATTCTCGAACGACACGAGAAACAGGCGATCTCCGGTCACCAGCAGGACTGGTCGGCTTCGCCGACTTTACATATTTTCTTCCCTATGCTTAAATAGGACTAAATTAGTCTTACTTTGATGAAGATATCAAAAAAGGCATATTATGGCCTCAGGGCGACGGTCAGTCTCGCGGAGGCTGGCGGGCCTGTTTCGGCACGAGAGCTCGCGGAGCGTGAACGGATCCCCGAGGATTTCCTCGAGAAGATTCTTCAGAAACTCCGTAAAGCCGGAATCGTCGAATCGACCAAAGGCGTCGAGGGTGGCTATGCGCTGACGCGGAAAACGGTCTCCGCCTGGGACATACTCAAGGCGCTCGACGGGCCGGTCAGGACATTCTCCTCCCCCGGCGGCAAAGGCACCCTCCCCTGCGACTTCCCCTCCCACTGCCAGACGAACGACGTATTGCGAAGACTAGAGGATGCGATTGAAAAGACCTTATCAGGAATGACGATTGAAAAATTATCAAATCAGAATAAAGAATCAGGAATTAAGAATATTGTTTCGTCCGTTTCCTGACTTTCGACTTTTACTTTCGACTCAACCCTATGCTTTCCATAAAAAATCTTTCGGCCGCGATCAGTGACAAGGAAATACTTCTCGGAATCACGCTCGATTTCGAACCGGGAAAGACGTACGTCGTCCTCGGACCGAACGGATCGGGCAAGTCGACATTGGCCGCAACGATCATGGGACGGCCGGATATCGCCGTTACCGACGCATCCGAACTCGCATGGAACGGAGAGAACCTGAAGGCCTTGTCGGCGGACAAGCGCGCGAGGCTCGGCATTTTCCTTTCCTTCCAGTCCCCGCTTCCGATTCCCGGCGTCTCGGTCGAGGAACTTCTCCGCTGCGCACTCGACGGAGAGAAGGATCTCGTCGCCCTTCACAAGGAACTCCGCGGGTTCGCGAAAGAAATCGGCCTCGACGAGGAATTCCTCTCCCGATCCATCCATGACGGTTTTTCCGGGGGCGAACGCAAGAAAGTCGAGGCGATCCAAGCCGCAGCACTCGCGCCGTCGCTTGCGATTTTCGATGAGATCGACACCGGCACCGATACGGACGCCGTGAAGCGGATCGCGGAATTCCTTTCGGCTCATCTCCCACAGGAGGCGACAAAAATATTTATCACGCATTCCCCGAAGCTCATAGAGCTCCTGCGCCCCGATTCGGTCGTCATCCTGAAGGAAGGCCGTGTGGTGGCCGAGGGCGGGCGTGATCTTGCCGTGAAGACGATCAAGGAGGGATTCGAAGGGATCAAGTAACAGATACCATGGAGCAGATAACGGCCGACGTGGACGACAAGACCCATTTCAAAATTATGATTTTCGGTCTCGTCCCCTTTCGAAATATTAAATTCGAAATTCGAAATTTTTTCGGACTTGATGAACTTTATAGACTTTCGACTTTACGGACTTTATAGACTTTCTAGCCTTTATGGACATTACGGACTCTGACGACTACAAATACGGATTCTCCATGCCCGAGCGAACGATCCATGGGACCGGTCGCGGACTTTCTGCGTCAGTCGTCCGTCAGATTTCCGAGATCAAGGACGAGCCCGAATGGATGCTCGATTTTCGGCTGAAGTCATACGAACTCTTTACGAAAGCGTCGAGACCGAAGTGGGGACCCGATCTCTCTGCGCTCGATTACGATTCCATCACCTATTTCAGGAAATCCACCGAGTCCGCCGTGAAGAGCTGGGACGACCTCCCGCCGGAAATCCGCGAGACGTACGACCGCATCGGCGTTCCCGAGGCGGAAAAGGATTTTCTTGCGGGAGTATCCGCACAGTACGAAAGCGAGGTCGTCTACGAAAGCGTCCAGAAGGAACTGACCAAACAGGGCGTCATCTTCTGCGATATGGATACCGCGGTCCGGAAACATCCCGATATCGTGCGAGAATATTTCGGTACGCTCGTGCCGCCCGGAGACAATTTCTCCGCCGCGCTCAACTCCGCGACCTGGTCCGGCGGCTCGTTCGTGTACGTCCCGAAGGGCGTCCATGTCACGCTCCCGCTACAGGCGTATTTCCGCATCAATTCCGAATCGTTCGGACAGTTCGAACGGACGCTCATTGTCGCCGACCAGGGCAGTTTCGTCCACTACCTCGAAGGCTGCACCGCCCCGATCTACCGCACCGATTCGCTCCACTCCGCTGTGGTCGAGATCTTCGTAAAAAAAGGCGCTCGTGTCCGCTACACTACCGTCCAGAACTGGAGCGGTAACATCTATAACCTGGTTACCAAACGTGCGAAGGCCGAGGAAGACGCGATAATGGAATGGGTCGACTGCAATCTCGGCTCCAAGGTCACCATGAAATACCCGGCGGTCATCCTTGCGGGTCGCGGCGCGCGCGGCGAGATGCTTTCGCTCGCCCTCGCAGGCAAAGGCCAGCATCAAGATACCGGCGCGCGCATGATCCACCTCGCCCCCGACACGCACTCGCGTATCGTCTCGAAATCGATATCCAAAGATGGTGGCCGTTCATCCTTTCGCGGCGACATCCGTGTCGCCAAGAACGCCTCGGGCTGTTCTTCCTCGAGCGTCTGCGACGCACTCATACTCGACAAGGACTCCCGATCGGATACGTACCCATCGCTTCGGACCGATGTCTCGGATGCCCGGCTCGCGCACGAGGCAACCGTCGAGAAAATCGGAGAGGAAAAACTCTTCTACCTCGCTTCCCGCGGCATCGGCACGGACGCTGCGGAAGGTCTTCTCGTCAACGGATTCATCGAACCGGTGGTGAAGGATCTTCCCATGGAATATTCACTTGAGCTCAACCGGCTGATCAATCTCGAGATGGAAGGAAGCGTGGGATAAAAAAAGAACCATCGATATGCATCGTATCGATGGCCCATCACGTTCCGAAATCACCTCAAAACCATGACAGAGAAAAGAACATGCGGTTTCGAATCCGCTCCGATAAGACCGGCTTGCAGCCTCCCCTTCTCACACGGGACGACCTGGACATGCCGTGTCACCTGAAATCCGCCGAAGGAAAAGATAGCCAGAAGTGCTACCGCGGTAGCAAAACGAAAAGCGGGATACGGCTGAACCGGAACAAAGGATATCCGTTTCCGCACGGCCTTCCAAGCCCATGAAAAAAATTCGACCATCGGATACCACAACAGGATAGAAAGACCGGCTACGACCGGTATCCCGATGACGGTCAACAACAAGGCAAGACAGTGGCTTAACTGAAGCATAGATGCCTCCATGGTTTGATTATTGGAAATGAACGTCTGATACACTGGAATCGGAAATATACTACTATATTATAAGTATAATGTCAATACTAGAGTCTATGAGATTAATCGATATATCAAGAGACAACGAAACGACCTACCGACTCAGGGAAAACGAGCGGGCTATTTTCATGATGAACAATCGTGACGGAAAGATAACGTTCGAACTCGCCGGGCACGGTGCCACGGCCCATGTCTTCGCGTTCTATGAGGGAACGGATGCCGAACGGTTCGCGCCCCGTATCATACAAAGGCACCTCGCGTCGGGAACGGTTTCCTCATCGACCGTGCGGGCGCGACTCGACGGTTCATCCTTACTTCGTTTCCGAGGTCTCGTGGATATCGCGAAGGACGCGACCGGATCGGACGCGCGGCAGAACTGCCGGATACTTCTTCTCTCCCCAGACGCCACAGCCCATGCCGGACCGGAACTCGAAATCTCGACGGATGATGTGACATGCTCCCACGCCGCCTCGATCGCGCCGCCCGATCCGGACCAACTGTATTTCCTCGCCACACGCGGACTGGAAACCGACAAGGCGACAGCGCTGCTTGCCGACGGATTCTTCCGAGACGCCCGCGACGAGATGGAAAGACTCTCCCAATCATAATTCCGCTTCTATGATTCCAGAAAACATCCGAAAAGAATTTCCCATTTTTGATAACCGACCGGAAATGACCTACCTCGATTCCGCGGCGACCGCACTGACACCGGCGCCTGTCATAGAGGCCGTTTCGACATACTATCGCGAGCTCTCGGCGAATGTCGGGCGAGGACTCTACCCGACCGCGGAGGAAACCACTGCCCGATTCGAATCGGTACGGGAACGAATATCCCGATTTCTCAATACCTCATCCGATGAGATCGTCTTCACCCGAAACTCGACCGAAGGCCTTAATCTACTCGCAGCCACCCTCGCGGACCGGATCGAGGAAGGCGACAATATCGTCATAACCGCGCTCGAACACCATTCGAATTTCCTTCCCTGGAAACGGCTCACGAAGCGATGTGGGGCCGAACTCCGCATCGTTCCCTTCGAGAAGGACGGCTCCATACATCCGGACACGGCGAGGTCCTTCGTCGACTCAAGAACAAAAATCTTCGCTTTCTCCGCCATTTCAAACGTATTCGGAACACCGAACGATGTCTCGACTATCGTACGAACTGCAAAAGCCCTCAATCCCGATATCCTGACCGTCATTGATGCCGCGCAAGCTATCGGCCACATGCAAGTCGATATTCAAGAGTGGAATTGTGATTTTCTCGCGTTCTCCGGACATAAATGTTTCGGCCCGACGGGGGTCGGTATCCTTTTCGGAAAACACGACATACTCTCATCGCTTCCACCTTATCAGGTCGGCGGAGGTATGGTACTTGATTCGACTGCGGACGAACCGACCTATATGGATGTTCCGCACCGATTCGAAGCGGGTACACCCGATATCGCTTCCGTCTTCGGCCTCGATGCCGCGCTCGACTTCATCGATTCGATCGGTGTCGATGCCATACATGCATACGAATCCGAACTCGCGACACAGGCAGTGTCGAAACTCAAAAAAGCATTCGGTGATTCGATTCATATTCTCGGTTTTAATGATCGACGCGAAAGCGGCATCGTTTCCTTCACACTCGAAGGCATCCATCCACACGACATCGCGCAGATTCTCGGTGAACGCGATATCTGTATCCGTGCCGGCGAACACTGTGCTACGCCGCTTCACCACGTTCTCTCCCTCCCCGCCACTGCCCGCGTCAGTTTCTCGGTATATAATACGGAAGAAGATATCGACCGCCTCATCGAAGGATTGAAGGAAGTGAGAAGTCTTTTTGAGAATTAACTATTCTCCCACCCCTCACCCGGCATACGCGGGTCAAGAGTCTCGAAGACTTGACAGCTCCCCTCTGGCAGGGGAGCAGGAAACTCACTCAACTCCCCGTTTTTTTGTTTACTGTTAATCGCTATCTGTTCACTGTCGTATGTCCTCCCTCTACCAGGCGATCATCCTCGATCATTCGAAACATCCACGCAACTGCGGTGAACTTGAACATGCCAATCATCACGGGGAAGCGAAGAATCCGACCTGCGGAGACTCGCTCTCGATGGATATCCTCACCGAAAACGGCATCATCGAGGACATCCGCTTCGACGGGGCCGGATGCGCCATATCCCAGGCAAGTGCTTCGCTTCTCACCGAAGCGGTCAAAGAAAAGACTATCGAGGAAGCGCTCGCGCTCGAGCGGGACGACATCCTCGCACTCCTCGGCGTGACCCTCACCCCGAACCGCCTCAAATGCGCTCTTCTCGCGCTCGAGACCCTAAAGAAAGCGCTCAGGCCCAAACATTGACGGCCGCGACATTTTCGGGTACTCTCCAGATGCGAATAGAATCCTTTTAAAACATAATATTTGGGAGCATGCATGGACAAAACAAAAAGAACAGCCATCCTACTCAAAATAGCTGCATCGATTATCGGTATTCACGGCATTGTTTTGCTTATTTCATTTTTCCGAGACGGAGCATACCTGAATAGTCTGAGTTCCAATGCCTTTCTCATTTTCAGTTATCTCGTTTTTAACGAGAGTCGTCGAGTTATTCCTGAGAGACTGAGACTACTCGGAGACACGTTTGGATTGGCTATCATCTCATTTCTCGGTATAAAGGTAATATTGGAACTGCTGGCACTGGGAACTATCATCCCGCACGAGACGGCTGACGCGTACCTGACATGGAATCAGAAGACGGACGGTTCAATGATAGATTTCACCTTACAGCTTGTCGGAAATATTATCGTTTTTCTCTCGTTAATACTTTTTGTGTTACTGCCCCTTGCCGGGTGGTGCGCGGGAAAATTAAACGATTTCATAAGGGAAACACCTGTCTCCAAAGCGAGGCTTCCAAAAAACTGAATATCGAACGAACACATCCGTTACAGCGGATTGCGATAGAATACAACGCGATCCGCTTTTTATTATCAAATTCCAGTAGAAGGAGAGAGCGAAGACCATATGATGCCACCTTGGATACGGATCATAACGCCTGGAAAAATATTCCAAAATCAGCTATCATGGGAAGGAAATAACTTCTAAGGAAAATCCTATGGATTTCAAGGATGCCTCCAAGCCGAGCGGACCGGTCACGCTCGCAAGCGGACAGACGGTAGCGGTGAATCGTGACGCGTGTATCGGTTGCGGCGGCTGCACGGCCATCGCCCCGAATACTTTCGGGATCGACGAAGAAGGTAAGTCGACTATTCTCGCCTCCGCGGACGCGGACTCGAAAGAGACGATCACGAGCGCGAAGGACGGTTGCCCCGTTGCCGCGATCAGTGTCGACTAAGCTACGGCTTTTTTTAAGACGGACATCAACGATACGATGTCCGTTTTCGTTTTCCTTTGCCAAAAGGGGGAAATTTTTATACTATGAAGGTCCTAAGCGATACATGATATGACTGACGCCGCAACCACGGCTAAAGAATCGGCGATGGAGAAACTCAGTGCCGTACTCGACCCCGAGCTCGGCGTGTCCATCGTGGACCTCGGCCTCGTCTACGGAGTGGAAATCTCCCCCGCTGGCGTCGCGACGGTTTCCATGACCCTTACGACCATCGGCTGCCCGCTCTTCTCCGTCATTCAAAAGGATATCGAGGACCGGCTCCTCGAGCTTCCGGAAATCGAGGACGTGAAGATCGATCTCACCTTCGACCCGCCCTGGTCCCCCGACCGCATGACCAAGGAAACGAAAATCAGGCTCGGATTCGCATAAATATAAAAACCTCCCCGATTTTTTCGAGGAGGTTTATGTCACACCGACACGATGCGACGCAGAAATCGCAGTCACTGGCATAGTCTTCATCCCATTCCGCAAATTCGGGACAACAGCAAAGTTCTTTTCTGATTTGTCCTTCTTCGCTCACAATCCTTCTGAGCTCTTCCTCGGCGGCATGGGTTTCTCTCTTGCTGTCACTTCCAAGTTGCCGGAACAATTCCCGTATTTGCTCTTCCGAGGTCTTCACGGTCTTCTCCGTTTTATTTAAGTATTTTCATTACATCCGTATATATCATCTGAACGTTATTCCGAAAGAAGCCGCATCGGTAAGAACGCGGATTATCGCCGTTATTTTCCGAGCCCTCGAAAAAATCACCGACAAACGGTTCGCTCGAACCAAACGACTCGATTCCGTCTCCTCATCCAAAAAAACAAGGGAAACGATTTCGTCTCCCTTGTCATGAACCGCCTATCCCCTGCTCGCGACGAAGCCGATATATGGGCAGTCTTCTTCGTACCCTGCCCAGTAGTCGGTTCCATATTTTTCGATACCCGCCGGATCAATCTTCAGTGCCTCCCAGCGTACGTTCGCGAATCCGGCCTTCCGTGCCGCACGCTCCACATCGGTCATTGAAAAATACGTGTCGATGATGGACATATATTTTTTTCCGCCGTCGTCGAGAAAGTCGATACCGATCCGTCCATCAGCCCTTCTGCTGAAAATCCTCCCGTTCACAACTTCCCCGAATCGGCTGAAATCCGGATTCAGCGTTACGGCGACAAGTTTACCCTCCATTTTTAGAAACTTGCTGGAACGGGTGAAAATCTCTTCCAGCTGTCTTGAAGTCACCGCCGGAAAGACCATGATTACGGTCACCAGATCGAACCTTTTTCCGGTCGGTATTTGCGAATAGTCAGATACGTATCGTATACCCAAGGGCCTTTCCGCTTCTTCGTTTCTCGCGTCGGTCAGTTCATTTTCAGACGGATCGAAACCGATAATTTCACCCGCACCGGCACACCGCATCATCCGCGTGAAAGTTCCGTTCGCGCAGCCGATATCGAGAATGACTGCTCCGCCCGGATCCCCTATCATTCGAAGCGATTCTGGATACTGCACGTACCGCTTGTTCGGGTCGATGCGTGTAGCCAAAGCATACTGAGAACTGATTATATCGAACTGACGTAGCAGCCTCTGTTCTTCGGCTTCATCGTTATATACCTTTTTTCTCGAATCCTTATCATTCATTTTTCACCTCATTTTTATATTATTGGAACGGGAAAGAAATATTCTCTCCCGCTCCATCGTTTCAAACGGCCTTACAGCATAAGCTTGAATCCCACGCTGCCATAGACCACGTCGTCTTTCTTTTGGATGAGCCCGTGCTGGACGTTTCCCTGCACGCTAAGCGAGATATTCTTGCGTACCGGATACTCTGCCCGCACTCTTCCCGTCACATGTGCCCACCCGTTGGTCGCGTAAAAACCGTCGAGATACGCGATCGCTATCGATGGTGTCACAGTCAACCCTTCGAAGACAGCCTGCTTGCCAAGTTCGACATACAGTCGGTTCTTTTCGGAAGCTATACCGGTCGTGACCTGCTTGGTCCATATCACGGAACCGCATACGGGACCATTTTGTTTCAGGACCAGTTCGAGCATATTCTCGGATGATCCCGCTACGCACCAGCGTTGGATGCTTAGGTCGGCGGAGAATCTTCCATACGAATGGTCGACGGTTACCCGTTTTCCGATAACATAGTCAATTTCGCTGACGACCCGTTTCTCGAGATCGACATTGTTCCAGACGCTTGCATACCAGCCGTCCGATTCGATGCCGATCATCGTCTGACCGACAGGGACTCCGCCATGACTCCCCGACTTGTTGACGCAATCGGACAAGACAGCCTGACTGACGATGATATCGGCCGCCCGACATTCAATCGCCAATCCCATAAACAACGCCATCGCCATAAGTATGTGTTTCATGATTTCCCCTTTGTTTTGGTTTGGTTGGTATTGTATTTGTGAAGAAGCACTTGTATTGCGTTTCGACTTGTCAACGCATCATAACGGAATAGTATAGCGCCAAATCAACTCTTTGTCATCTATGGTGTCAATGTATTAGAGTTTAACTTTCGTCGTATTCATAATTTTGCTTTAATTTTGCCATTATATTGAATATATGCTATACTTATATTGTCGCCATTTCTGATGACAAACGAATGCTTTTGATTTATGCTCCACAAACGACTCCAAAATGCCGGATTGAACGAAACCGAAGCGAAGATCTACCTCGCCGTGCTTGAACTCGGCCAGACATCCGTCAGTCGTATCGCACTGAAAGCAGGCATCAAGCGAACGACGGTCTATCTTTCCCTTGAAAACCTGATGAAAAAAGGTCTTATCAGCGCCATTAAAAAGGGCAGCAAAGCATATTACTACGCCGAAGACCCGAGAAATCTGGAGCGCATGATGGAAGTTCGAAAAAATGAAGTATCGGACATCATCCCCCGGTTGCTTGCCTTCACGAATCTCATCGACAACAAGCCGGAAATACGCTATTTCGAGGGAGAAGAAGGAATCAAGGAAGTCCTCATGAAATCACTCGAGCAACCGGGCAAGGAAATACTGATGATGTTTTCCGAGTCGTACTTTTCGGACTTCGGCGACGAGTTTTTCGAAAAAACGTATCGACCGGAAAGGATCAGACGAAAAATCCTTTCACGGACGCTGATGCCGGATAACGAACAGATGCGTGCCTTTTCGGGAAAAAGCGTTCAACACTTGCGTCAGGCGAAATTCCTTCCGCCAGACCTGTTCAAGATCGATATCGAGGTATTGATGTATGAAAGAAATCAGATAGCCATAATTTCCTTCAAGGAGGGGTTCGCTTTCATTATTAACAGCCCCGCGATTCACTCCAGTTTCAAAAGCATCTTCGAGACCCTCTGGGCCGTGGCGAAATAGAACATTTTATAAAAAAGAAAGTTCCCACTCGTACGGGAACTTTTTTAATCGATAACATCAGGATTCGTTTGGGTACCGACCGGTCAGTCTCTTGAACTCTTCACGGTCATACGTGGTGAATTGCATCGACTCGGGCTTAATAACCACTTGACCGATAAATCTTTGATCCTGAACGGGAGCATATCTGACCGTACGCCTGTCGTTAATATCGTTCGAATTATCTTGCACGATTCCCTCATCATGACGCTCCACGATTACCGCTTCGTCCGTATAGGTTACCGTGGCAATATGCCTGTCCGACATACCCTCAGCCGTTCTTTCGCGGCCGAGTGTGAGCGGCAGTTTTGCCGCCCTGCAAAAGGAAAGCCAGTCCATGTATTTCCGATGTGGATCGGCGTCATAATCATAGATGCACATGCCCCATCTCCGTTTTCTGGATTGATAAGAAACCACTCCACATAAAAGTACCATCCATTCGGACCCATGGTCAATTCAGCTCACGAAAAAGAGGCCTCTTCAAGCCCCTTTATTACGATATTACGAAATCGTTTATCTATACCCCGCCAGGACTTCCTGGAACGCCTCTTCGGAAAATTCCCGTTTATAGGGCGGAACCTCGCCGATACCAAGGCGATCCTCGTACAGCTCGCGCGAATCGTTGCGATAGATGACACCGAGCGGAAGCTTGTCGGTCTCGAGCGCAAGCTGAAACGCCGCCACGCGATCGGTCGGATCGTAGTTCTCCGATACCGGATGCGTGTGTTCCTTGAACCACTGATAGGTATTCGTCTTGTTGAACACGACGCACGGCACGAAAAGATCAACCATCGAGAATCCCTTGAAAGAAATCGCCTGTTTGATGATATCCTTTGCCTGGGCGACATCACTCACGTTCGCGCGTGCGACGAACGGCACGTCGACCGAAATGGCGACCGCCATGGGATTGAACGGTTCGACGATCACCCCGTCCGGCTGGATCGGGTTCTTCATCCCTTCCTCCGATGTCGGTGATGCCTGCCCCTTCGTGAGACCGTACACCATGTTGTTGTGCACGAGGACGGTAATATCGGGATTGCGACGCGCGACATGTAACAGATGATTGCCGCCCTCCCCGTAAATATCGCCATCACCCGATTCCGCGATGACGGTCAGGCTCCGGTTCGCAAGCTTGATTCCCATCGCCGTTGGAATGGAACGTCCATGCAGTCCGTTGAACATGTGCGCATCGACATACTGCGGCATCTTGGCCGCCTGGCCGATGCCGGACGCGATGACGACTTCCTTCGGGTCCTTACCGAGGTCACGAAGCGCCATCTTGAGGATATTGAGAAGCGGAAAATTTCCGCATCCCGGACACCAGGCGATGTCAGTATCCTGAGGCATATCGAAGGGAAGCATAGGGTTATGAGTCAAAAGTGAAAAGTCGAAAGTCCATCGAGTCCGTATCATCAAACGTCTACGCTTCGGGTTCGAGCTCGTCCATAAGTTCCTCGACACAGAACGGTTCCCCGGTCGACTTGAGAATGCGCCGCGAGACCTTCACGCCCAATTCACGGACCAGCAGATCGGCGAACTGTCCCGAATGATTGTTCTCGACGACTATGATCCGTTTTCCCGAGAGTAACGTTTCCACGGCCGGATTGATCGGAAAGACCTGTGAGAAATGCAGTCCGCCGAGCTTGCGGCTTCCAAGTCTGGTGAGCGATTCCTCCACCACGCCACGATTGGAACCCCAGGATACGACAGCCGTCTCGGCCCCTTCTAAATTATCAAATGCGTGCGGAATCACCGCCTCATCGCGAAGCGCGTCGAGCCTCCGGGACCGCTTGTCCATCATCGCGCGACGCACCTCGAAACTCTCTGTGATATGTCCGCTCTCGTCGTGCTCGTCCGAATCCACACAGACCAGCCCATCCCCGTATCCGGGTACACCGCGTGGTGAAAGCCCGTCCGTAGTCAGCGCGTAGCGGAGATATTCCGCCTGAGTCTTCACGATGTTGCGGCGTATCGGCAAACGGACGATTTCTTTCGAATCGATCGTTGAAACCGCATCGAGGAAATACTGGTCCGACAAGATGAAAACCGGAATCTGATACGCGTCCGCCGTATCGAACGCCCGCTCCATGGACCCGATCGCCTCAGCCGGATTTCCCGGCGCGAATATCGCGCGGGAAAATTCCCCGTGCCCCGAGTAGAGCGCGAGATTGAGATCCCCCTGTTCCGTCCGTGTCGGAAGTCCGGTCGCGGGTCCCGGCCGCTGTCCGATATGGATCACGATAGGCGTCTCTATCATGCCGGCCAGACTCACTCCTTCCTGCATGAGATCGAATCCGCCACCGGATGTCGTCACCATGGCCCGTGCACCCGCATACGAAGCACCGAGCCCCGCGTTAATGGCGGAAATTTCGTCCTCCGCCTGATCAACCACTATGCCGCAACGTTTCGCGTTCTGCGCAAGAAATGCCAACACGCCCGTAGCGGGCGACATTGGATATGAGGAAATGAAATCACACCCGCCCGCAATCGCCCCGATGCCGAGTGCCGTCGTTCCATCCACCAGGAGATCGTCTTTCTTGCCGTCATCCGGAACGAGCGGTACTTCTATATTCTCCGCGTACGCCGCGTGTTTCCCGAACGCGTGCCCTTTCCGGAGTGCCTCGATATTTTTTTCGACAATGTCGTCACCTTTTCTCGAAAAGACTTTCGTAAGATACGTTTCCGCCTCCTCGGACGGTATTCCTATCACTCCGAGTATCACTCCGAGCGCCGCCGAATTCGCGTAGATGGGATTTCCACCCGCTTCCATCGCGAACCGAAGCATGGGCGTATCGATGAATCTGCATATCCCGCCCATATCAGCGCTCGCTTTCTCGGCAAAAACGGTAGTTCCCTCGCCGATACGCCACCGCAGGTGTTCGAGCGCCGGCGCGTCCAGTGCGAGCAGAAAATCGATTCGGCGGATATAGGCCCTGCGCGGGACCCTGGCAGAGGAGAGTCGGATTTGCACGGAATTACTGCCTCCACGGACCCGGGACATATACTCCTTGCACGCGGACACGCCATATCCGGCGTCTTTCAGGATACGGACCAATGCAGCCTCGACGGTCTGAACCCCCTGCCCGGCAGCTCCCCCGACAACTATTGAAATATCTTTGGAAAACTTCGGCATACTTTATATTCATTCGGTATTTTATACAGTATACCACGGGAAGGAATCATCCGGACGACAAAAGATACGAACAAGCGGTCGATAGTCATGCCAGGATGAAATTGCGAAAAAACGACAAGCGATCAACCCCGTCAACGGCATCCCTTACGCCTTCGATGACTTGCGAAACCACAGACGCTCAAAAAATGTTGTCCTCGCTTTCCAGTTTTTTCTTCACGATCTCGAACTCATTCTCGGCTTCCTTGAGTTTCTCAAAATGAAATGGCAACTACTCTTCTACTTCGATATGGCCATACCGCCTTCTTCAACTTCCGAAGAAATTACCTCATACGTTTCCGGATTGTAGTAGATCCGATCATATATCTCAAACGGACGGCCGATAAATCCTCCGTTCTTTTCTGTCGCGATATTCAGATCCCACTTATCATAATACGATATGTAATGCCCTTTCTTATCTTCTCCGAGAGTGATCGTGAAACGCCCCATTACCCTAGAGAAATCGTCGACGAACAACTCATTTCCACCACCCTCTTTCAGTTCTGATACCAAGTCGCTTACCGTTTGTTTTTCAAACAGTTTTGGAAAAAAATCAACGATTTTGTAATAATATTTATCCACGTCAGATCGAGCCGGTTTGTGATCCGAGATCCCGAAAGTTCCATGTTTCTGAGAAAGACCAAGGTAGAGCCTCCACGCATCATAGCGTTCCGGTCCCTGCTTTTCATAGAATGTCGACGCGCCCATTACCAAATTATCGAGAAACAACATAGAATGAGCTTCGCTAAAATAGGTTACCGGGCGAATACTTCTCTCAACCAGTTCACTGAGACCGAACTTGTATACCGACCGCTGTTCCTCTGTTATCCCTTCTTCAAACATTTCCGATCTCGCACGATCGCGCTCAGCGAACTTTCCATCCGCTTTCTGCATAACGTTCACACCAGTGAAATATGCCCCGTAGAGAGGAAAAAGACTCACGAATCCGACCATGACCCGATTCATGATTCGATCAACCTTCTCTCGGTGTTTCTTGATTTCTTTTCCATAGAGCCTCGCTCGCGCTTCAATTAACTCCCGCTCTTCCTGAACTTCAGGATGCCTCTCGAGTTCGGAAATCTGAAATTCGACAACATCGGAAAGTCGGCTGGCGGGATGCCTCTCAAGCCATGAGACAAGATTAGCTCTGAGTGTCGCGACCTGGTTCGAATCATCCGAAGATGGCACACAATCATCGAGCTCTCGCCAGTCCCCGATTACCTTCGCCGCTTCCAGCATCCTTTCACTGATTTTCTTATCAAAATTCTCTTGCCGTTCCGGAAAATCCTCCTGCGGAACACTGGGTTTTTCCGGTACAGCAAGAGACGGCATAAACGATTCCTTCATACTTATTCCTTATCATTCGTTTCCTCAGTGCTATCACGACACGCCTCCCTAAAATCGGTCTCAACCTCTGCGATAGATTCTTCAAATTCGGAAAAAAGGTCTCGTATTTTTTGCTCTGCCTCTTTCCGTTCTTTGTCCGTGAGTTCCGATTTGTTCATAAAACACGTAGTATCTTCTTCGCAAAACTTATTTCCACACTCACTTATTCTGATCCTTCCTTTGGCAAGAAAGAAAAACTAATCTTTGCACTACCCTCTCCTTTCTACCTCCTACTCCCTATTCCTCCCCTTCCAGTTCCTTCTTCACTATCTCGAACTCATTCTCGGCCTCCTTGAGTTTCTCGCGGCTTTCCTTCACGAGTACCGCACCTGCTTTCACCTTCGCGAGCCCCTCCTCGACATCTACCTCCTCTTGACTCTCGAACCAGGCGACGATTTCCTCCAATTTCTTCAGCGACTCCCCAAGCGACTGCTTCTTTTCCTGTGGCATATATTTTTTATTACATGGTTATATTGATGAATTGTTTCATTGTCTCCTGTTCCAGGATAACTGTTAACTGCTATCTGTTCACTGACTTCACTTCCGCTGAAAGCGATCCGTCCGACAACCTGATA
The DNA here is from genome assembly GCA_013336285.1 of Candidatus Moraniibacteriota bacterium. GTDB lineage: Bacteria > Patescibacteriota > Minisyncoccia > Moranbacterales > UBA1568 > JAAXTX01. Next base: position 74,076 of record JAAXTX010000002.1, read on the forward strand.
TTCAGTTCTTCCCCGACGGAGACATCGCCGACCTTCGAGAGCACCTTTCCTCCGGCCCGAACAATGGCGTAGCCGAGGGAAAGCACTCGGTTAGGGTCATACTGACGAAGCGCTCCTTCTGCCCTAGAAAGCCGTTCCCGAACATCTTTGGCAGCACTCTTCCAGCCATCGCCGATCCGTCGTGTCGAGTCCTCAAGAAGAGACGAGGACTCTCGCAGCCGGTACTCGATGACCGATAATTTCGAATAAAGCGCGTTCGTTACCCGCTCGAACCGGTCGGAAACGCCCTCAAGAAAGGCAAGAAAAGTCGAGACACTTTTTTCGAGCCGATCGGAGGATTCGGAAAGCGCGCGTTCGAAAGAAGAAACAATGGCTCGCTCGCTTTGGACGAGCGTCTGACGTGCCGAATCCCACGGCTCCCGGATAGTACGTGCGACCGCGGTCGGAGTCGAGACCATTCGGTCCGCCACGAGTGCGGCCAGGGTCACGTCCTTCTCATGACCTATGCCGGCGATTACCGGCATCTCGCATTCGGAAATTTCACGGACAAGCGACTCCGTATTGAACGCCTGCAGACTTTCGATACTTCCGCCGCCGCGAATGATGACCAGGATATCGTATGAATCCGCCTTCGACCGGAAATATCGGATTGCTTTCAACACGTCGAACACGGCTCTTTTCCCCTCGACACTCGACGGATAAAGGTCGATCCGGATACCCAGCCTTCCGAGATTCGTCAGGAAATCGCCGATTGCGGCACCCTGTTCCGAAGTGATAAGAGCGATACACTCTGGAAATTCCGGGAGCTTCCGCTTCCGTTCCGGCGCGAAGATACCTTCCGATTCGAGCTTTCGATACAGCGCGTCGTAAGCCTTCTTAAGCGCGCCCTCTCCCGCGATCTCAATGACACCGACCTTGAGTGACAGCCTGCCCATCGGCTTCCATATTTCCGGAACGCCCTCGACGATCACGTCATCCCCTTCCTTGAGACGCACTCCGGAGACGTCGTATTGCCATCGGAACATGAGGCAGTTGATCATGCTCTGATCTTCCGGATCCTTAAGGGAAAAGTATACGACCCGTTCGCGCTCATCCACTGAAGATACTTCCCCGCGGATTCGGGCGGCCATACCGGAAAGCTCCGTATTGAGTCCGTCGAGGAATCGGCTCACGGACAATATGTCGTCTTCAGTCGGTGAAACCGTTTCCGACATATTCGAAAAATCAGATCGCATCCCGACGGGCTCCGACACAGGCATCATTCCGGTTCCAGATCCGGCACGCGCGACGATTTCCAGAATCGCCTTCCCATACTGGCGACACTTCGCATCCTTGATTCCCTTCACCTCCATGAGCTCACCCGATGTCGACGGCTTCCTTGCGGCTATGCCGTCGAGCGCGGCATTCGTAAGCACGCGAAACGGCTCAACGCCTTCTTTCGAAGCCTGTTTCGCCCGCCACATCCGTAACAAAGAGGAAAGATCCGCCATAGAAAAGAGAAATTTAAATTGACAATCACGGATTACGGACACGCTACATTGCCGAACGACTTAATATACTTTCGACTTTCGGACTTGGGGACTCAAAATAACAACGTGTCCGGTTTGAAAATGAGCAGCAATCCGAGCATAACCATAAGTGCTCCACCGAACAGATTGCACCATTTCACATAGCCTTCGGTCATTTGCAACCTCCCCGCACCCCACAACGCGAGTGCGAACACGACGAGATCGTCGACCATGTAAAAGAGCATGTAGATGAGCATGTATCCCTGGGTCCGGAAGAACCCGAGACGGTTCATCTCGATAATCTTCGTGAATGTCTGCGGGATGCCTATCGAACAGGCGAATTCGATAACGTTAACGGAAAGGGCGAGGGTCACCACGCCGGTCGCCGTGATCCAGGTGAATGGCTGCGCGACGAGTTTCTTGATCTGTCCCGATATGCCGGCCCGCTTCTTCACGTCCGTCACGAGACACGTCCCGTCGCCGCGATACCATTCATAGATAAAAAAGATTCCTCCACCAATCGCGATCAACCCGACGATCGGAGTCACGATACGGTCAAGTCCGATAAAATCCCACGCCTTGAACCAGACGTTCAGGATGAGATAGTACATGATCGTCTCTGCCAGAAGGAACAGTCCTGCCACGAGAATAATCTTCTTCCGATCGCCGAACTGGATGAGCACCAGAAGGAATGTGACGAGAACCCACATCGCGCAAGGATTGAACCCGTCCACGAAGCCGAGAATGGCGGACAATGCCGGCAGCGAATATCTCGATACGTCAACCGTACCCGCCACCGGCACCGAAACGTAGGCGGGATCGTTTCCGAAAGTCCTACACACGTTTCCATCCTCGCAGGTTCCCCCGGACGACTTTTCCACGTTTCCGCCTTTACCGGAGGAAAGGATCGAATCGAACCCAGTCGCATCAGAAGTCGGATTGTCGAGGAGCTCCTCGATCCGTCTTCCCGTCGTATCGGAAGATTCGAAACCCTGAATGACGATCCCCCCGACCGCCGTGATCGGAGTCGATTTCGAAAGTTCCTCGAACACCGTCACGCGGTCGAAAAGCGCCTTTCCTTCCGTTGTTCCCAAATCGTACGTCACGACATCCACATCGTTTCTCCGCGCCGAAAGGTCACGAAGAAACGCTTCTTCTTCCTGACAATGGGCGCAATCGGTCCGCCCGATGATTTCCACGGTCTTCTTCTCCTTTGCAAAGACCGATACCGGAGCAAAAAAAGACAGTATCGATAGAAAAAGGAGAAAAATGATCGACATTTTTTTCATAAGGTTTACCAAATATGGTACCCCTCATTGTACCCTGGAAGCGAAAATATCCCAAAAATATGGTACTATGGTGGAAAAGAAACAATATCCGTTTCCATGGAACCGCTCATATCCATCGATAAACTCCGGGTCATCTACAACCAGGGGAAATCAAACGAATCCCGTGCGCTCGAGGAGACGACCCTCGAGATTTTTCCGAAGGAGTATGTCATCATCTACGGCCCATCCGGGTGCGGGAAATCGACGCTCCTGTATTCGATTGCCGGGCTCCAGAAGCCGACCTACGGAGATATCACGATAAACGGAAGGTCCTTCTCAAAGATGTCAAAGAAAGAGCAGCTGGAGCTACATCAGACCGGGATCGGGCTCGTTTTCCAGGCCTTCTACCTTATTCCCTCCCTTACCATTCTCGACAACGTCTGTCTGCCGCGCGTTTTCCGCGGCGAACGGCATTCGGACCGCGAAAGAGACGGTATCCAGGCTCTCCGCCGCTTCGGTATCGTAGAACAGGCAGACAAATACCCGAGTCAGCTCTCCGGAGGCCAGAAACAACGTGTCGCCATAGCCCGAGCCCTTATAAACCAACCGAAAATCATCCTTGCCGACGAACCGGTCGGAAACCTGGACAGCGAATCGGCGCGCAACGTACTTCAGATACTAAAAGAGCTGAACGAGGTCGATCAACAGACCATCATCATGGTTACGCACAATCCGGAACACCTCGCCTATGCGGACCGAGTCATCCATATGCGTGACGGCCGAGTCATAAAAGAAGACGTAAACAAGGACAAGCGCCCTGTCGAAGCCAAGAAAGATGTGGTCATGGTCAAGGAAGAATCGCCGGAAACCCAGGAACTCAACGTCCTTCTATCCTCGTTCAAGAGCCTCCTTCCCCAACAAGTGGACGTCCTTCTCGTACCGTTCAAGGCAAAACAGCTCTTGAGTCATCTCCTGTCCGAACTCAACGACGAGCAAGTCTCCATGGCCGAAACGCTCGTCCGCGAGGTGCTCTTCAAGAACATCGATACGGAGGAAATGAAGAATCGACTCGACTTACCCTACGAAAAAGGTGGCGGTGGCTGGAACAAGATCCGTGCGGAACACATGGCCGAACGTGTGGACCGGATGCTCGAACAGGTGAAAAACCTCAAGAATACCCCCGATACGTCCGTACCTCCGCTCGCACGCTATTTCGAGGAAATGTTCCATCTCAACATAAACGAGGAACGGCGTATCAGACTCCAGTCGACGCTCAATCTCCGCGTCCTGAGCAAGATCGGGCAGACGGAAACGCAGAAACGGCTCGACCTTTCCTTCGCGAAGGGAGGCGTAGGGCTCAACAAACAGACCGCGGAGAAAGTTTCCCGCGAGTTGGAAATAATCATGCTCCTCAAATATTCATAGACCACGTTTCCCCATACCGACTATGCTGTTCTCAGACCTCCTCAAACTCTCGCTGCGCATGTTCAAGGCCCGCACCATGCGGACCCTGCTTACGATTCTCGGCATGGGCGTAGGTATCGCCGCGATCGTCTTCCTGGTATCGCTCGGCTACGGTCTTCAGGAAGCGCTTCTCAAAAAAATCACGACCTCCGATGCGCTTTCGACGCTCGACGTGATGAAGTCCGACTCAAGTTCCCCCGCCCTCGACCAAGCGACGATCGATCGCCTTGCATCGATTCCGAACGTGGAAGCCGTCCTTCCCGTCATCGAGACTCAGGCACAGATCCGGGTCGGCGGCGTAACTCTCGACTCGGGTGTCGTCGTCTCCCCTCCACGCTACATGAAACTCGAGGGAATATCATTCTCGGTCGGCGACACGTATTCCGAAGCGACGAAGGAAGTAGTCATCACCACGGGTGTCGCCAAAGCGTTCCAAAAGAATCCTGAGGAGCTGCTCGGGCAATCCGTATCGCTTTCCCTTTTTCTACCCAAGGAAACCAGCGACCAGAAACGGGGAGGAAACGTATCCGTTCCGCTCGAGGGAACTTTCATCATCTCCGGCGTCACAACGGGGGAAGACAACCAGATTTATGCCTCACCCGAAACGATCGGATCGGTTACGCTCCCGACCGCGACGAAACTAAAGCTGAAGTCCTCATCTTCGGCGACCCTTCAAGGTGTACGGTCTGAAATCGAGTCGATCCCCCTTTCCGCATCCTCCATATCCGAAACGATCGACCAGGCGAACAAGGTCTTCCAGGTACTCCAGATCATCCTCATGTCGTTCGGCGCCATAGCGCTCGTCGTCTCCGCGATCGGCATGTTCAACACGATGACCATAACCCTTCTTGAACGGACCGAGGAGATCGGTATCATGAAGTCGATCGGTGCGGCTCCCTCGTCCGTCTCCCTCATGTTCATCATGGAGGCGACACTCATGGGTCTCCTCGGAAGCGTCATCGGCATCGTACTCGGATTCCTCGGCGGACAAGGCATCAACCTCATCTTCAATCTCCTCGCATCGAATTTCGGCGGCGAAAAGACTTCACTCTTCAGGACACCGTTCTGGTTCCTCACGGCGATAATCATTTTCGGCGCTTTTGTCGGATTCCTGACCGGGGTTCTCCCTGCACGCAAGGCGGCCAAGACCGACGCTCTCGAGGCGCTCAGATACAAATAGGATCGTATTTCCGGCTCGCGATCGGGTATCTGTGTTCCGGTACCCGATCGTTCCATTAATAAATACGCCGTCCGGACAGTTGCGTCGGACGGCGTGATTTATTATTCGTTATTCTCCAGATCCACGCTCCCTCTGCTGATCGGTGGCATCGATTTCTCTCCTAATCCTCTTCCTATTCAAGATTCCGATAGCTAACTTCGACAGGCCCCTTGAAGCCTCGAGCTGACCGGAAATCTCTTTCATCATGCCGACGCGATATTCATCCGAAGGCTTCCTTTCGTCATCGTAACGAAATATTTCTTCACCCGGTTTCATTTGCATCCGTTTATTGTTTTCCGACACGCAAGCAACGCGTAACGAGACAAGGCCCCCATCAGATCCGTCAGAAATGACTGGCGAACATATTCAATAGTATTTCCGGTATTTTGTCAACGGTTCCGGATTGCACTCCCCGTCGGGGAACCTTATCGAAGTCGAATTGGGAAAGCACGACTTCCGAGTTTCCTAGCCGGATTTTTCGTCTTTTCTGCAGTCCCCCATCAAAACAGACGTCCATCGTCACTTTGAAATATGGCATCTCCTTGCCGCGTTCCTCGCTTACATCATATCTCTCACCGTTCCGACCCCCTTCTCTGACATCGAAGCGGATTTCTCCGGGTCCGATTCCGTCCCCGTCCTGATGGCTTTTTACCTGAATACCCATCCGCTGAGCGAAAAACCTTTCGAAAGCCGGACTCTTTCTGACCTTCGTTGGAATCTTTTCCATAAACGGCGTGGGGTCGATCTTGATCCATAAATCCGTCCCGCCACGCACGTCTTCGCCGGAAGTGGATGACGTGGCTTCAGAAATACCGTCGATCCTCGACAGCGCCAAACGTGAAGCGAGTTCCATATCTAACGCTCCACGCATCCATACATCGAAATAATTTTGGATATGCTTGACGATGCCATGTTCGATATTGAGATATCTGTCTGCCGAAGATTTGTTTGAGGCCGCATTCAGACGATCATTGCGAAGTTTGTGTATATTGAACGAGTGAAACAACAACTGAGCGAAAATACACTTGAACGACAGACTCTCATCCGTATCGTAATCGGCCATTTCCACCAACTCCGCAAGTGTCTTCGTGGCACCGTTCAGAACCATCTTTTCATTTTCCTGCAACGTATCCGTATTCAAGGTAGCGCGATTGATTATCGAGCTGACATCGTAAGCCGCACCGACCATTTCGGTCAATAATCCGAAAAGTCTCTGCGTCTCAGGACTGTTGAAATCGAAATTCGGTACGTTCTTTGAAAGAGCGAGCCACACGTCCCTCTGTATGGCCATTCCGTTCATCTGTACCAATGCGTATCGGAGTTCCTCGTCACTGAGTTCGTCGATCGTTTTCTCATCGAAACCTCCCCCCTCCTGACGCCCATTCAACACGCCGATAATCGCTTTCAAATCGATCTCCGGTTTGATATGGACGCTTCGAAACGCCTCATCCATGAGTTCCTTCTCCTTCACGGATTTTCCGATATGAGTCGGAGCGGATGGCGGCACTTCGATCGATTGCAACAGATCTCTCATAGGGACACAGGATTCGTATACGGTCCATGATACCAAAAAAAATCGACAAAAAAAAGCGGCGCGGGCCGCTTATTTCATAGTGATCGCAAGGAACATACGGATACGCAATGAAGTGAAAACCCGCAAATTCCCTGACTATCATTTCTTGCGCCCGGCCTTCACCCGTTCCGTCTCGGAAAGGATCTGCTTACGCAGACGGACGTTCGAGGGTGTAACCTCGAGATATTCGTCGCCGGACATGATTTCCAACCCACGCTCGATGGTCAATTCCCACGGCGGAATGATCTTGATCGCCTCATCCGCTCCGGAAGAACGCATGTTCGTAAGATTCTTTCCCTTCACCGGGTTGACAGCCATATCGGCGCCCTTCGCGGTGTTTCCCACTACCATCCCCTCGTAAACCTCGACACCGGCACCGATATAGAGCGTGCCGCGCGTCTGCAGGTTATCGAGCGCGAACGCGGCCACCTTGCCGGCGATCATGGAAATCATGGAGCCGACATCACGATGAGCGATCACGCCGACATGCGGACGGAATCCGATGAACCTGCTCGAAAAGATCCCCTCTCCGCGCGTGTCGATGATGAACTCGTTCCGATATCCGAGGAGTCCCCGTGTCGGTGCCTCGAACAAAAGCCGCTGGTATCCGCCACTCCCTTCCCTCATCTCGATCATTATTCCCTTCCGTCGGCCGAGTTTCTCGATGACGGTTCCGGCGGAAGTCATCGGACATTCGATGGTCGCTTCCTCGAACGGCTCCTGCTTCACGCCATCGACTTCCTTGATGATGACCTGCGGCTGTGAGACCTGGGTCTCGTACCCTTCCCGACGCATGTTCTCAAGGAGAATGGCGATATGAAGCTCACCGCGACCGTACACCTTATACCGATCGTTCTCGGTGAAATCGATCTTGAGTCCGACATTGATCTCGAGTTCCTTCTCCAAGCGCTCACGGAGCTGCTGATTCGTGACGAACTTCCCTTCACGCCCGGCGAACGGACTGTCATTCACGAGAAAGAACAAAGATATGGTCGGCTCGTCGATATCGATCGCCGGAAGTATTTCCTGATCCGCCGATACGGAAATGGTATCCCCGATCTCAACGTTCGGCAGTCCGGCCAGAAGAACGATATCCCCGGCATTCGCCACCTGGATCTCTTCCCGGTCGAGTCCCTTGAACGTGAAGATCTTTACGATGCGCCCACTTTCGGACTTACCGGATACGTTACGGATCAGTATCTGTTCCCCCGTCTTCACGCTTCCCTCATAAACCCGCGCCACGGCGATACGTCCGAGAAAATTATCATATCCGAGATTGAACGGCTGTGCGCGGAGCGGAGCCTCCGAGTCATGCAACGCCTCCGGAACCCGCTCAAGGATAGTATCGAGAATCGGAGAAAGGTCTATGCCGGTCTCATCAAGCGATCGTTTCGCGACACCCTCGCGCGCGATCGCATACAGTACGGGAAAGTCGAGCTGTTCGTCGGTCGCACCAAGATCCAGAAAGAGCTCATATACGAGTTCGGCGACGATTTCCGGCCTCGCTGCGGGCTTGTCTATCTTATTCAGGACGACGATCGGACGCAGGCCGAGTTCGAGCGACTTCTTGAGCACGAACCGTGTCTGCGGCATCGGACCCTCCTGCGCGTCCACCACGAGCACGACATCATCGATCGATCGGAGCACGCGCTCCACTTCGCTGCCGAAATCGGCATGCCCCGGAGTGTCAACGATATTGATTTTCGTATCCTTATAGAAAAGTGAGGCATTCTTGGCGTAGATAGTAATGCCACGTTCCTTCTCAAGCGCGTTCGTGTCCATGGAAAAACCTTCTTGCGCGTAGCCGGTCTGTTTCAGAAGACCATCCGTCAGGGTCGTTTTCCCATGATCGACATGGGCTATGATTGCGATGTTTCGTATATGCATATGAGCGGTTCTACGACTTTGAATACGGGTAAAAACGGGGATAAAGAAAAAGGCGCAGGCGCCCTTTCATCACGAGCCCATTATGCGCCGAATACGGAATACTGTCAAAGTGACCGCTATGACCCCGCGGCTTTGCCGGAGATGATCGCGAGCAATGTCCTTACGGCTTCATCCGCATCCTTCGCCGGGACAGCCTTCATCCGCTCGCGTGCATCGAAATATCTGCCCGCCATCTCATCAGCCCATCCGCCGGTTCCCGTCACGACGACGACCGGAATACCGAGCTGATATGCGACAAGCATCTCATTCATGGTTCCGGACCCGCCGGAAATCGCGATGATCCCATCGCTACTGTTCACAAGGACAAATTCACGCCCGCCGCCGCGTTCCAGCCCGCTTGAAATGATCACGTCCGTTGTCCCATCTTTGTCCCAGATGTCCTTTCCGGTGCCATAGGTCACACCAACCGTCAGGCCACCGGCACTTTTCGCGCCGCGCGCCGCGGCCGTCGACAAAGAATCATAGTCCTTCTCGGCTCCATACATGAGAATATTACCCGATTCCGCGACCATACGTCCGACGGCCTCGGCGATAAATTCCACTTCCTTTCCATATTTCAGGTCCGCCGCCGAACCCATGACCCCTATCTGCAATTTTCTGTTCATACATTTTCAGCTACACGATTAATCCCAACGATAGACAAAGACAGATCGAACGTCAAATGATCCTGCCTGCTTCGGAATATCTTTCATATCCGTTCTTCTGAGTCCGGTATTCTTTCCCGTTTGACTCACGCATAAAAATAGTGTATACTGTGGTTGTAGAAGTGAAAACGGGTGCCCCTCTCGGGGAATCCGTTTTTTTCTTTGAAGAGCTAATAAGTAACACAAACCTATGGAGACCCAGGTGTCTTCCGGTGATGTTCACGGCCGAAATGCCCAGTGCACGCAGTGCACCGAGTGTTCAAAAAGGGCTGCGGACGAGGAAATCGCATTCGCGTTCCTCCTCGCACTCATGCCGGTGATCACACTCACCCTCTTCGGGAACATGGGCCTTTTATAAGGCATCGCTTCCGAAATGAAATCCGACCCCGGAGACGCGGGGTCGGATTTGTTGAGAATATT
>JAAXTX010000051.1 GCA_013336285.1 Candidatus Moraniibacteriota bacterium
GGACGGGATTTTTTCACCGAGCGTTTCCGAGTGGAGTGTTCAATACTATCAGGATATCGATGCTCCGACGAACCCGACTGTCGTTTCTTCCTATTCGGATTCGGGAAAATCCCTACCGATAACGACTGATGTGTGGCGTGCCGGAAGCACTCCGTATTTCGAGTGGCCGGCAGAGAATGCCGAGGGAGGCTCTGTTGACAACGACGGCGGGTCCGGTGTTCTCGGATACTGGGTCTATTTCGGGACTGAGGCGGACGCGGATCCGTTTGCGAAGGGGGTGTTCCGGTCAGATCCGAATTTTACGGCATCGTCCCTTGTGACAGGTGAAACGTACTATCTCCGAATAAAGGCCGTCGATCGGGCCGAAATGATGCCTGCCGAAGCGTTTGACGCTTTCGTATACAAGTATGACGCGACCCCGCCGACCCCGCCAAGTGATATTTCCGTGACGCCGGCTGGTTATTCGTCGATCGATAGCTATTCGTTTCTTTGGCAGGCGGATGCCGTCGATGCTAATGCGGGTATCGCCAAGTACCAATATCGCACTGGCGGAGATGCGGTCGGAATCTGGTACGATATCGTTGATCCGTCGACCGTATCTCTGACGATTCCGAACGCCGATCACGTTACCGGAGCCTACCAGTCGGGAAAAAATTCGTTGACATTGCGTGTTGTCGATAACGCGGGAAACGTTTCGACTGCTATTACACAGGACTATTATTACAGCGCCAGTGCGCCGACGCCCCCGCGAGATCTCGGAGTCAATCCGGCATCCTCATCGACCAACTCGTTCTCGTTTTCATGGAGTATGCCGGAGTCTTTTGTCGGTGATGCTTCCAAATTGAAGTACCTCTATTCCATCAACGCACTTCCTACGGCCTATAATACGGTCGAGACGATGAATACGTTTGCAGGACCCGGTCCGTTCGCGACTCAGAAAGGCCCCAACACCTTCTATGTGTTGGTTATGGATGAGGCAGGCAATATCGATTACAATCTCTACTCTTCCGTCACGTTCGAGGCTGATACGACAGCTCCGCCGGTTCCGGTCAACGTCCAGGCATTCGATACGTCCGATCGCGAGAGTCAGGAATACAGTGTCGCGATAAAGTGGAGCGTTCCTGGTGGTATCGACACGGGAAATTTTGCGGGGTACGCGATCTATCGTTCGCTTGACGGGACTGATTTTAGCGAAGTGGCGATGACGACCGGTTCCGCGTACGTCGATACGGGGCTTTCGAGTAGGTCGTACTCTTATTACGTGAAGGGAAAAGACCGCACGAACAACTATTCGATCGCCTCTTCGATTGTCTCACTTACGCCGACCGGACGGTATACGCGTCCTCCGGTGCTCGTCGGTGAGCCGAAATTCACCGTGCAGTCGTTCGAGGCGAAGTTCAATTGGGCGACGAATCGCGTAGCGAGCAGTTTTATCGAGTACGGAGAGTCCATTTCACTTGGAAAGACCAATGGACAGGTCGATTCCGTCACCGATCATACCGTCGAACTTACCGGTCTGAAGGCGGATATGAAATATTTCTATCGTGTGAAATTTATCGATCCTGACGGAAATATCGGTATGTCGGATATTTCCACGTTTAAAACGCTTCCTCCTCCGACCGTTTCTGACTTTACCGTCTCCGATATAACACTCGAGAGCGCATATGTTCTCTGGGCGACGAATACGAGCGCGACGTGTACATTGAGCTATGGGGCGGGAGGATATTCAGGAACGATCAAGGAAACCGGGGGTTCGACCAATCATGCGCAGAAGATCACGGGACTTTCTCCCGAGACATCGTATCAGACGCAGGTCGAATGTACGGATGCCGATCTGAACGTGTTTTCTTCCGACCAGTATAAATTCTCGACGCCGGTGAAGCCGGTCGCGGGTGACATACGCGTGGAAAACCAGGATAACGTCGACTTGCCGACGGTCGTGGTCGAATACACGACGAACGTTCCAACGACGACCCTCGTGTCGTTCAAATACGGTTCTGAGGCCCCGCATACCTATCTCACGACCGACTTGGTGACGGAGCATCGCGCCGAACTGCAGGGACTCGAGCCCGCGAAGGAATATCTCCTTTCCGTAAGCGGAGTCGACGGGAACGGCATCTCGCTTGATGCGAACGAACAGAAGATCACGACTCGTTCGGATTCCCGACCGCCGGAAATCACGACGAACCGCGCCGTAGGAAAGACCATCGGCCGCGGGTTGAATTCCCAGGCAAACATATATGTTAAGATAGAGACGAACGAGTCGACGACGGTGAAGATAAATTACGCCAAGGGAGTCGCTGCGGCGAATCTCGAGCAGTCGACGTCGGAGGACCCGCTCAACACGTATCACCTGATCACCATTCCGGCGGAGATCGGCCAGGTATACAGCTATCAGGCAAAGGTCACCGATGCCGCAGGTAACGTCACGTCCTCGGCCGTCGTCTCGGTCGTGGTCGAACAGGCGAAGGAAACCGCGGCCGAAGTCATCTCCGGAACCATCTCGAGCCGTTTCGGCTGGATAGGAAGCCTATGGAAGAAGTAGTCAAACACGAACATAAGGAAGTAGCCATACTCGTTGAGGGCGTGAAGAAGAGTTTTCATGTCGGCGAAAACGAGATACCGGTGCTTTCCGGCGTGAGCCTGAAGATTCATCGGGGTGATTTCGCGCTGCTCGTAGGGGCCTCCGGTTGTGGAAAGTCCACCCTTCTTCATATTGTCTACGGCCTCGAGCAGCCGACGGAAGGGAAAGTATTCATAGACGGCAAGGATATCTGGGCGTATTCGAAGGATTGGCGGGCAGATTTTCGGAACCAGAGCATCGGTTTCATACCGCAGCAGAGTTTCTGGATCAAATCGTTGTCCGTTATTGAGAATATCGCCATACCGGCGATCATCGGCGGCAAGGGTTTTAGTGAATCCATCCCGCGTGCGGCGAAACTGATAGAACTGGTCGGGATGGAAAAATGGGCGGATTATCGTCCTTACGATCTTTCCGGAGGTCAGCAGCAGCGTATAGCCGTAGCGCGTTCGCTTATGCTTGACCCGAAATTCATCATCGCGGACGAGCCGACGGGAAACCTGGATTTCAAGGCGGGCGAAGAAGTGCTCCAACTCCTGAACGATATCAGTGACAAATTCGGAATCACCGTGCTCATGGTCACCCATAACGTCGACCAGTACAAATACGGTTCCCGGATCATTCGGATGTTCGACGGAAAGGTCACATCCGACGAACAGAACAAGAACAGCTTCGATCGGTTGGAGAAGGAATTCCCGGGGATAGACAATGAGGAAATCTCCATAGGCGACGAAGATAACGATGCACAGGCATGAACTGGAAATTTCCAAAATTCGGCAGGCCGAAGGATGCGCCGGTAGAGGGGCCTATTCTGAACATGCGGCTTTCTTCGGTGCTCCTTATCGGGTATCGCAACCTCATGATAAACAAGTTCCGATCCATCATGACGATCGGGGGGGTCGGGGTCGGTATCGGTATCATCACGTTCCTTATCTCACTCGGTTTCGGATTCCAGGAGATGGTGGTGCGGGAGGTCACGAAGGACAATCCGCCGGACATCATCGACATCGTCAATTCGAATCTCGACAATTTCGTCTCACTCGACGGAAAGACCATAGAACGGATCAGGGAGATCCCCGGAGTGGACCGGATCGGTCGTTCGATAAATACGGGAGGAAAATTCGCCATGGGTGATTCGCAGACCGACGGCGCGATATACGGGATCGATGCGGATTATTCCGACATGAGCCCGCTTAAGATGGTTTCGGGATCGGTCGACTTCAGCGATGAATCGTCGAAAGCCGTGGTATCGTCGCGTCTGGCGGAACTGCTCGGTTTCACGGATCCCGCATCCCTCGTCGGTCAAGCCATCAGCTACGATATCATCCTCTCCAGCGAGACGAATTCGGAGGTCAAGGGCGATACGGTGCGTTCCGAGAATCAGATCGAGGTAGCGGGCGTATACGATGACAAGGACAAGTCTGTCGCCTATCTCTCATACGGCATGCTGAACCGGAATTTCGGCGTCGATCTGGCCCAGCAGGGAAGAATCAAATCGAAAGCCCTTACGGACGTCCCGAACATTCGGATCGAGATCGAGAATCTGGGTTTCGTCACGGAAAACGTCGGAGACATCGTCGGCGATATCGACGGATTTTTCCTTATCATCAAGATCGTATTGGTGGTTTTCGGGACGATCATCATGTCCATTTCGGCGATGGGGATGCTTAATACGCTCTCCGTATCGCTTCTCCAACGGACGAAAGAGGTCGGTATACTCAAGGCGCTCGGGGCGAAGCGCGGGGACATATTCAAGATGTTCATCTTCGAAGCCGCCATCATCAGCGTCATCGGTGGTATCTCGGGATTCCTCGGGGGATATGGCGTCGCGAAGGCCGTGAACGTGGCTTTCAATATCATGGCCGTCCAGAAGGGGAACGATACCATCAATTTCATCTCCATTCCCGGATTCTTCATGTTGGCGATTTTCGGGTTCGTCGCATTCTTGGGAATCGCGACCGGACTCATGCCTGCACGACGCGCAAGCAAGACGCATGCCCTTGAAGCGCTCCGATACGAGTAAGCGGGACATCGTTACTTATTAAAACCCCTTTATAAAGGGGTTTTTGTGCCTTGATAATACCCCCAGGGGGGTATTATAGTGGAGAAACGAATCATCACGTTATTACTATGACACCGACCAAGCAGAAGCTCATGAGGCGGTTGAAGATCATCGAGGGGCAGGTTCGCGGACTGCAGGATATGCTCGAGAAGAACGCGTACTGCATCGATATCATCACGCAGTCGTGCGCGGTGAAGCAGGGACTGACCGCGGTCGAGGACATCCTGATGGAGGGACATCTTGGCTCGTGCGTCATCCATCAGATCAGGAACGGGCAGGAGGATAAGGCAAAGGAAGAAATCCTCAAGGTGTATCAGTTGAAACGGAAATAGGGGGCGAATAGTCTATGAGGTCGTAAAGTCGAAAGTCTGAAAGTCGAATACTGCGGTACTGAGACCGCGCAGATAACAGCATCGATTTCGAATACATGTGATCCGTCGGCGTTTGCGCTTTCGATGCTTTTGCGGACAGATGGTACAATGACCATATAATCAGTATGAAAAGTGATATGGAAACGACCGTCGTGCAGATAATCCAGTCGATGCTCGCCCCGGCGGTGATGATCTCGGCCTGCGGGCTCCTCATTCTCGGAACGAATAACAAGTATACCTCGGTGATAAATCGGATCAGGATATTGAGCCAGGAACGGAGGTCGCTCGGGGTGGCGTCCGATTCCGATGGTATGGAGAGACTTGCCAGTATCGACAGGCAGTTGGATGAATTCCGTCGACGCGTGGTACTGGTCCGCAACTCCGTCTTGTCCTATTCCGTTGCCGTGGGGTTGTTCACGACAAGTTCCCTCGTGATCGGTCTTCTCTCGGTCTTTTCGGGATCGTCGGTGCGGTATGTGGCGATTGCCGCGTTTCTTTCCGGTATGCTGCTCGTACTCTCGGGAGTTTCCTTCGCTGCAAGGGAGACCTGGGAGGGATATCGGATCGTGCGAATCGAGATTGACGGGGCAAAGTAAACGGGTACGGGAGCCTGAGATGATCTTATGGAATCATTACCGATTATCGTGCTCGTCGTTTTGGCGTGTCTGCTTGTCGCGAACAATGGCTGGAACGGAAGCGCCATCAAACGTAGGGTCATCCGCAGGAAGCATGACGGGGACTCGGGGACCCATCCCGACGATATTCGTTTGTCCGATTCCGTATCCCGAAAGGACAGGTATATCTATTGGAAACTGATGAGCAGGTGGTACGAAACGCTTCGAGGACGAAGCCGGAATGACAAGGACTTGGCACGACGGTTGCGCATTGACTGGCTTTCGTACATGGAGTTGTCGGGCAATAGGGATACGTACGGATACCTGTCCGGCGAGACGGTCGGCGACGATTCGGACGAATACCGGAAAAAATACGTTGCGACATTGGGAAAGATCGAGGCTCTTGAGGATTCTTTCGCGGTCGCGATGGGGAAGAAGGCCGTCAAGGAACTGGCATGCGTCCGGGATATGGATCCGAATCTTTTCGGTCCGGCAGGGGAGCTGGCTCCGAAGGGTTGCGTATACGATACGCTCGGGAGACTCAGGAATGCCGCATGATGTTTCGGGCGGGTATGGAACGGAAAGTCAACGATCGCGTGTATGAGGGGAACCGGAAGCTCGGATGAAAGCGGGGCGGAAGTCTTTCCGGCAGTCGCCATCGGCGCTTTTTTCCTGAACCTCGCCTGGGAAATGATCCAGGCATTCCTGTTCCTGCCGCATTTTTCCGGCCTTACCGATTTCATGGCTGTCCATGTCGTGGCTGCGTTTACCGATGTCGTGATTACGTCCGTCATACTTTTTCCGGAGATTTTTCTCTTCGGTGACCTCTTCGATAAAAAGTGGAAATGGAGACGGATCGTGGCAACGGCAATCCTCGGGTTTGTGATCGCTGTCATGATCGAACGGTATGCGCTTTCGACGGGGATGTGGGCGTATGGGCCATATATGCCGATCATACCGTTTTTCGGTGTCGGCCTTTCCCCGATCCTACAAATGGTTGGCATTCCATTGATTTCGTTCCACGTATTCGGTAAATGTCGTATGAAGGCGGTTTTTCTGAGAAGACGAGAAATGAGTCAATCAATTGACAGGCATTGATAAATATGCTATATTTTTCCGTTGGTTTTGATGGTACCTCAAGGGCTCAATCCGAACACTCACTTTTTTGAAAGACTCCTCCTGACGACGCCATTTCGGCGCTGTTTTTGTTTTTCACGATATGCCGAAAGTATTTCTTCCGGCGTCGAATACTTCAGA
>JAAXTX010000003.1 GCA_013336285.1 Candidatus Moraniibacteriota bacterium
GGACAGACGATGTGATAGACGAGACAACTGACATTATGACTTTTGTGGAGGTAGAGGCTCATGCCCGGATTGTATCATATTCCGCAGCAGAGCTGCGGGGTATTGACCCTAAGAGAGAATAAACGCATCCTAAGCGAAGTATTCAAAATACTCGTATTAAGCTACAATACTGACATATTATCCGATTGAAAACCCTCTCGAACCATATGTTCCAGGAAAAGAACGTCCTCCTCGTCACCCGTCCGCTCTGCCCCCCGTGGGATGAGGGCTCCAAGAATTTCGCCTATTTTCTGGCGAAATCCCTTCTCGGAATACCGGTCTCCATCCTTACGAGCGCGACGATCGACGATCTTCCGGAATCGGTCACCCAGGAGTCGATCTACACATCGGGACACTTCGATCTCCGTGCGAAAGTCGAATTATTTTTCTCACTTTTCCGATTCCGTAACCGTTTCGATATCACCCACTATCTCTTCACGCCGACGAAACTCAACTCGTGGATAATCCGACATTTAGTCCATCCGACCCGTGGCAAGACGATTCAGACCGTCGCAACCTTACGCGAGGACCTCTATTCCGAGGACGATTTGAGGAAAATCCTCTTCGCGGACCGGATTATCACGTACGCGGACCAATCAAAACACCGACTGGAGGAAATGGGATTCGCGGGAGTCGAACGGATTTATCCAGGTATCGATCTCGATTTTTTCAAACCGTCACCGAAAGATCCGGAACTTCTCAAACGATTCGGTTTTGAGAAGGATCAGTTCATCGTTTCTTACGTCGGAGAATACGCCCGGCTCGGCGCGACCGATATGCTCGCCGACGCCATCATCCGTTTTCATCGCGAACATCGGGAATCGCCGATACGGTTCTTCTGGGCACTTCGTCTCAAGAACGAGGCCGACATAGCCAAGAAAGCCGAAGTCGTGCAGAAATTCACCGATGCCGGACTCGGAGACCGTTTTCACTGCTCGGATACGTTCGATGATGTTCTCGGCCTCTACAATCTCGCCGACGTCATCGCGTTCCCGGTAAGCGACATGAAGGGGAAATTCGACATTCCCCTCGCCGTCATCGAACCGTACGCCTGTGCCAAGCCGGTCATCCTTTCCGACATCCAGATTTTCAAGGAGTTTTCTGACGACTCGTTTTCCGTCACCGTCCCCCGTGACGACGGCAAGGCGTTTCTCTCCGCGGTCGAATCGCTCTATAATGACCGTGATCGACTCTCGGAAATGGGCCTCGCGGCCCGCGCGTATATGGAAAGGGAATTCGATCTCAAGGATACCGCGAAACGATATGCGGAAATCTATAAGAACTTCTGAGCGATTATGGACGCCGAATTGATCGATATCTACGATGAGAACAACGCATTGCTCGGCATCACAAGGATGAAAAGCGAAG
The DNA here is from genome assembly GCA_013336285.1 of Candidatus Moraniibacteriota bacterium. Classification (GTDB taxonomy): domain Bacteria; phylum Patescibacteriota; class Minisyncoccia; order Moranbacterales; family UBA1568; genus JAAXTX01. The sequence goes on from JAAXTX010000003.1 coordinate 1,408, forward strand.
CGCATCGTGACGGACTCTGGCACCGAGCCGTACACGTCTTTCTCTTTGATGACGAGGGATCAGTGCTTCTGCAGCTACGAAACAAGAACAGAGACGTAAACCCTGACCGATGGAGTCCGGCAGCTGCCGGTCACGTCTCATCCGGGGAATCAATCTCAGCGGCCGCCATCCGGGAAACCAGGGAGGAAATCGGGATATATCTTATCGAGAATGATCTCGGAGTACCGATACTCTCAAGCATTGACATCAAGCTTCCAAACGGGACCACCAATGCGGAGTTCAGATATATCTTTTTCGTAAGACATCGGACAGACATGGATAACGTAACGCTTCAGGAATCGGAGGTCAGCGATGTCAAAATCCTTTCTATAGATCAGCTGGAAACCCAGTATCACGAACGACCGGAGTCGTTTTCCTTCGAGGGTGACGGGTATTGGGAAAACGCATTCGCCGAAATCCGAAGCCGGCTCGCATAAGCATGACGGAAAACCCGTATCGTTTAATCGATAACAGCAACAAGTATGGCCGAAGAAATTAAGACCCATATAGCGACGGTATCGATACTCGTGAAGGAACGCGAGGCGCATTCCACGAAGGTCAACGAGATCCTTTCGCGTCACGGCGATCGGATACTCGCCCGCCTCGGCGTGAACCTCGAGCGTTCGGGCGTGCGCGATTGCAGCGGTCTCATTGAAATCGTCGTGAAGGTACCGCCGACGATATCGCATCGCTCACCGGCGAACTCGACTCGCTGTACGGCATCGTGGCGAAGACGAATATTCTTGATTGATGGTAAAGATATGCGCTCCCCCCTGAAAAAGCATTCGAAAGAACCGACTTTTTCGCAAAAGGGTCTCAGGGGCTACGCCTACCCGCTGGAGAACGACTCGGTCGAGGCCTATCTCGTCGACGTGCGCACCGGTCATGACGATTTCATCGTCAGCCGTACCTGCACCCACATTTATCATGTCATCGACGGAAAGGGCGCCTTCATGGTCGATGGGAAGCCATACAAATCAAAGCCCGGCGTGCTTTTCGAAATTCCTCCCGGCATCGAATTTACTTATTCGGGAACCATGCGACTTCTTCTTATCATGACCCTGCCCTGGCATGAGGGAAACGCGTAAATAACAAGAATTAATCCCGACGCCCGATAACGGGCGTCTCACGGCACGCTTATGCCCACGAATATACGATTTCTCGGACATGCGGCGTTCGAGATAACCGTCAGCGGATCGATACTCCTCGTAGATCCCTTCATCGAGGGCAATCCGAAAAGCCCGCTTTCTTCGGAGGAAGATATTACCGAGGCGGACATCATCCTCGTTACGCATGATCACTACGATCATGGGTTCGAGGACGCGATCAAGATCGCGAAGCGCACCGGTGCGACAATCGTCGCCGTCGCCGAACTCGTACGTGCGTTCAAGGAAGACGGGCTAAAGAATGTTATTCCAGGCAATCTCGGGGGGATGGTTTCTGTCGGATATTTCAAAATCACCTTTTTCCCGGCGGTTCATTCGTCGAATGTCGGGTCGCCTTGCGGATTCATCGTTCATCATCCGGATTTTTCCTTTTATCACGCGGGTGATACCGCCTTTTTCGGCGACATGGCCTGCCTGGCAGACGAAAAACTCGATCTGGCATTACTACCCATCGGGTCGACCTACACGATGGATATCAATGCCGCCGCTAAAGCGGTCGAGCTCATTCGACCGAAGACGGTGATACCCATGCATTACGATACGTTCCCCGCGATCAAGGCCGACCCCGAGGAATTCCGCAGTCTCGTGGACGACCCCGCGAAAGTCGTCATACTTGCCCCCGGTGAATCAGTATCGCTTTGATACGGATCTCCCGACGGGATTACGACCATTTCCAGGGTGACAGGATCGAATATTTAGGGTACCCTTTATGGAGGGGCGGATTCATTTCTTTTTTGCGGTTTGTTTGAGCGTCCCTTCAGAGATTTTACGAATATGTCCAACGACCCGCGCTTTACGAAACTAAGCGACTATAAAAGCGAGATGAAGACCGACCATATGAAGGTACCGGTCGTTTTTCATGTTCAGGACGGACTTCTACCGGCGGAAAGCACCCTTACCCAGCTCGAAAGAGTAGCAAGTAACGACGGGCTATATCTCCATATCGCCGCGATGGCGGACGTCCATTCCAAGCCGGGCCGTAAGAACGCGACCGGTACGACTATCGCATCCGAGAAATTCATCCTCCCCCAGGTAAACGATACGGACCCGGCCTGCGGCATGCGTCTCATCCGGACGAACATGAACGAGGATGACCTTTCTCCCGAAGACATTGAGAAGCTCTTCAACGCACTCGTCTTAAAGGTACCGACCAAGGCGCTCATCGGTACGAAACTCCCCTTCCATGTCGTGACCGACATCTGTCGGCAAGGTGTCGGCGCGGCGGTCGACTATCTCGGTATCGAAACGAAATTCGAAAAAGAAAATTCCCTCGATCGCGGAAACTTCTTCGCAGAGGAGGTGTCCCGAAAGAAGATCTATGAGGTCATTCCCCGGCTCTTCCTCTTCTTCGCGAAGTTCCGTTCCGGAATCCTGGGCGCCGCCGGTAACCACTTCCTGGATCTCATGAAGGTGACCGGGATCGAGGACTCGGCCGTCGCGGAAAGACTGGGAATCAAAAACGGCCAGTATGTCTTCATGGTACACTGCGGATCCGGCATCCTCGGGCAATACACGATGTACATGTACACCGCCAAGAAGCGCGAACACCTCTCGCAAGCCTTCATGGCCTGGCTCGGTCGCATGACGTTCTTCACGCCGCGTAAACACGTCATCGACGGCATTGCGAAGAAGATCAAGAATTTCGATTTCGGTGACAAGGAGGAACTCTTCACTTTCGACGGAACAGGCGAGGATGGGAAGATGTACATGGAAGCGCGCAACGCCTGTTCGAATTTTGCCCACGCGAACCGCGCCATCATCGCCCATAATGTCTCACAGACGATCAAGGACGTCCTCGGCCGCGACCCCGGTTTCGAACTCGTCTACGACATGCCGCACATCCTCGTTTCCGAAGAAGAGCATTTCGACAAGAAGGCCTGGATCCACCGAAACGGCACGAGCCGGGCCTACGGTCCGTCACGCATGGCGGATCATCCGAATTTCCGCGAAACCGGCGAGCCGGCATTCATTCCGACTTCAATGTCGACGGAAGGCTACCTCTGCGTGGGTACGGACGGTAACGAATCCACATTCTTTTCCTGTAATCACGGTGCCGGGAAACCGAAGGCGGCGGCCGAATCGGTCATCCCTCAGAGTCGTGAGGAACTGGATAAGAAACTCGCCACAAGAGGAGTACGACTCTATAACGGCCGATCGTCCAAGGTCATAGAACAGGATTCCGCCCACTATAAGAACGCGGACGCCGTCATCACGAGCGTCAGAGAAAACGACGTCGTCAAACCCGTCGCCAAGCTACAACCGATCGCGGTCATCATGTATTAACGGCAAATTAATAAAGACGACCGCCCTCTTGCGAGGAGTCGTCTTTTTTGGTATGCATTAACCGATAATTTCGGCGTCCGGTATTTACCGGATTGCGATTTTAGGAGATGTACCCACCGGCCCATTCCGCATACAACCGATCGAGTCGGAGTTTCAGCGCGACAATCACGTGAATCCGGGAAAAATCGATCATACCAGTCCTGCGAGAAAACTCTTCCGCTAATCGCATTTCCCTCTCGATAGTTCTCTTCGTCTGAATAATGCGAGTGGGACGATGACCATTCGTTCCCAACGTGAATAATCTTTCGATCGCTCCTTGATTCAGAAATGCCATTTACACCTCCGCCAGTCTATTGATTGAAAGTGACTTTCTTCGAGCTTCCGAACACTAGCTAACGACGCGGAGTCTGTCAATCGTCGGACGATGCGATGCCGAGAAGCGTGGTCAGAAAGAGCATTCCGGATACGGAATCCCAGAGAAAGTGATCGAAAAGAAGACTCGGAACGAAGAGCAGGAACATGACTGTGGCCGTAGCACTCCTTTTTTTTATCATCTCAGACGTGAGCGACACCAGGAAGCAGATTAACAATACGAGGCCCGGGATGCCTAACTCCGCCACGACAAGCAATGGCACGTCGTGCGCCGGCTGTATGTTCCAGATCGATCGACCGGGATCGAGACTGATAAGCTCAGCCGTCGAATTCCATATCCCTGAACCGAGAAGCGGCCGTTCGCGAATGACCCGTACGGCATCACGGTAGGTGGTCATCCGGTCCGTCACCGATCCTTCCCGATCCACGGTCGATCCGTCGAACCGCGGAAATGTCGTTTCTCGCAAAAGAAACGAGAATACGGCGCCGGATATCAGGACGGTACCGAAAAATGCCCAGACATATTTCCGCGTCACCGGATCCGTGGTTCGACGTCGCCTTATCCACTCCGAGAAGAGCACTGAGAACCCCATTGAGAATCCGACCCATGCGAGGCGGGAAAATGACACGAAAATCCCGAGCAGTATAACCGCAGCCATGGCTGAGAACGCGACTCGCTTCCACGATTTCTCAAGCCATCGCAGCCGGGTTGAAACTACGATCCACCAAAACGCGAGAAGCAGTACTCCCGCAAGGTAAAGTCCGAACATATTCGGATGCGCGAACGTCCCGTAAGCCCTCAACCAGCGTCCGGAATCATTCTTCAGGACCGAGGTTCCGGCTTGCCAGACTTCGTGCGTACTCATTCCGAAAAACGTCGAGGAAAACGTATCCTGCGACAGGAATTGCCAAATTCCAATTAATGACTGCGTGACCGCGCCGAGAAGTAATGCGACGACTATCCTATCCAAAAGCCCCCTCCGCACCATGTCCCGCGCCATCATCAACGCGTCCGCGGCCACAAGCAATATCAGAAAACCGTACAAAGCCAAAGCATGATCCCGGGCCCAAAAAATCGAGAGCGACGCCCATAGGACGAATATCGCAAGTAAAGCATCGCTTCTCCGTTTTCGCCACATCGTTCGTATCAGCCGCCCGAACGCCTTTTTGCCGAATGCCTTGGTTTTCAGGGTTGCAGCGATCATTACGGCAAAGACAAGAACGGCCGACGATATATATATTCCTATCGTTCCATATTGCCATTTCTCTTCCCCGATCATCGGCTCCCTCAACAAATAAACCGTCTGGAACGGAAGAAAAAACAGAAATGAAACAAATAGAAAATCTTTCACTTTCTCGCTCATATTCTTCACATAACGCCTCTCGAGCGGATATTCCGAGACGAGACTTCTTTTCATTCTCGTACTCATGATAGCAGTATAATACCCTCTTTTCATAGACATTCGTATATATCGTCTTGACATGGCATTCCCGCACGTGATATAGGGATATCGAATTAACGAAGTTCCTTTCAACAACCAATCGGAGATCAAAATGGGAAAAGCGGATGCTATAGCGGATATCCAGTACATCGGAACAGCCATGGATTCAGCCTTGAAACAGAATGCCGAGAATCCTAGGCTTTCGAAGGAAACCATACGGCAGATTAAGGAGGGTTCGGTACGAAAAGTGGCCGGCTTCCATATCCGCGACAAATCGAGTCTTCAATCGACTCTCCACAGGGCGTCGTCTCGTGCCGCGGAACAGATTGACGGCTTTCGTAGAACTTGTGATAAAATCTCAGTCGATATGGCGACTCGCGGACTGAAACCCGCGCTGGCGTTCGTTTCGACAAAGACATGGAAACGTATATGCGACGAAAGCGGTCTATATCGGTTCAAGCCTGTCGAAGGACTGGTGAAAGTGTCCCGGCAACCGCTTGAACGGATGCGGTCCAGAGCCGAGTCGCTCAGCTCGCTGCTCATCAGGCTGATGGTACCAGCCATCGTTTTCGCTATATCGTGGGAAATCTTCACAATACTACCGCCCGATGCGAAACAGGGCGGCCCAAAAGTCATTGCCGGGATCTTAAGCATATTGACAGGAGTGATAATCTGGTTAATCCTCTCTATCGTCTTCGATGAAGACCTGGCCTCGTCGTTGAAGGAACGTCTGGCTTCTTTCTGCACGATACTGCAGATCAAGATGTTCTCTGTTCTGCCGAACCGGCTCACGTTCAAAGGGCTGTTTCCGGACATGGAAGAAGCCGGCGATTCGAACTGTATATCGGCAGAGATTAAGCTTCCGGATCCTCCTGAAGATGAAATGAACGACGTCGCGACGACGATTCTTGCCGCGAAAGATCTTGGCCTGAAGGTAGCCGCGGTTCCCGGAGCGGTAACCTTTGTCGGCGGTATTCAGAACGCCCTTCTCCGAAGGGAAACCGCCGATCACGCCATCAGACTCAGCGAGATCGAGAAAAGAAGGGAGGCGAGGCGATTGGATCCGATTATCTACCATGAAAGAGAAGGTGTCGTCGCGATTATCGCGCAATTCGGCAATATTCCGATCGAGAAGAAAGTGGTCGAACGCATAATGAACGACCGGGATATCATCTGATATCTTGCCAGTCAATAAACATGCCCGGTATCGAAAAAATACCGGGCATTCTTATAATCCGCGTTTTGGCACATCGATCTTAGCGCGATTTATTCTGTTCGCCGTGGAACGAGATATTCCCTGATCTCGGAATTCATACCGATACGAACTTTCACGGTCGAAAGGAACGTGCGATATTATCATTCGTTTTCCCATTAATCGACTTTTCCCGACGTAGGGACCGAATCATATCGTCATGTTCATTGCCCCTTATGAATATTTCTGATACGGTAGTGAATGAAACATGCCTTTTCCAAGGCAATATCCCAATATGAATATCATCACCCTTTCAGGGACGGACGGTTCGGGAAAGTCCACTCAACTCGGACTCCTACGGGAATATTTCGAGAAATCCGGAAAAAAAACGGCTTACCTGCATGCTGTCGAATTCTCACTCGCGAACCGAATCCGCAGAAAAGCGCATAGCGGGAATCCGTTCGTTCCCGGACGGGAATCGGCATCCATGCATGCTTCGTTTCTTTCTCTTAAACTGAGAAAGCTGTTCCTCGCGATCGATCTTTTCAGGATCAGATTCCTTTTGCAGTCTCTCGAGCGAAGCGGTACAGATATTCTTTTTTCCGATCGCTACTTTTATGATTCGATTGTCAATATCGCGTTCCTATCGGGCGATAAACAGGTCCGAAGCGTTTTGGCCCGGTATATCCCACGCCCCGATACCGCATTCTTCCTCGACGTCACGCCCGAGGAAATCATGCGCCGCGACCGGATACCGGAACAGGGTCTGGAGTACATCAGCGCGAAGCTGGAACTCTTCCGTTCCAAGCTCGACGAGTGGGAAATGGTCCGTATAGACGCCGGCCGATCGAAAGACGAGGTCTTCGCGTCCATACTGAAAGTATTGAAGAACCGAACCGAACGATCATGAAACATTTTTCACGGGCTCTTCTCTGGCTTACCGTTTCGGAAATCGTTTTTAACGTGTCCGGATATCTCATTCATTCCGTCGTAGGACGGTTGCTCGGCCCGAACGACTACGGACGATACGGCCTCATAGTGAACCTCACCACGACTGTCATCATCCTGATCGGAAACGGCATTCCGACCGCGATGTCTAAATATCTTGCGGAAATTTTCGAGACGCATCCCGAGAAGATACGCGGTATCAAACGAAAAACGATATTCCTGCAGACGACCATAATGACCGCAGTCACGGGAATATTCTTTCTGCTTTCCCGGCCTATCGCACTTCTCCTCGGCGACGATACGCTCACGCCTCTTTTCCGGCTTTCTTCCCTTATCATCCCCTCATTCGCAGCCGCCTCGTTTTATTTTTACTACTTCACCGGGCTACATTTTTTCAGGATTCAAGCATTCCTCAAAACGACGCGCGCGCTCACCAGGATGACGTTTATCATACTTCTTGCGATGTTTTTCGGGGTGAACGGCGCCGTTTCGGGATATATCATTTCTCCCCTCGTGGTCTTCGGAATCGCGATCATCTGCGATATCGTCTGGACTCACAAATATTTCCCCGCCGTCGGGATCAAAAAATCTCCTGGCTTTCCCGCGAAAAAACTCCTCGACTACGCGTGGCCTCTCACGCTCTTCCTCCTTTTTTATCAGCTCATCACCTCGCTCGACCTCTTCCTCGTAAAGGCATTGCTCCACGACGACCACCAAACCGGCCTTTACAACGCCGTCATCACGGTGGGCAATATCCCGTACTATCTCTTCTACGCCCTCACCATCATCCTCCTACCTGCGATTTCCAAGACTTCGGCGAATCGTGACGAAGCGGAGACCCGCTCACTCGTGAATAAGTCGCTGCGTCTCCTCGCTCTCATATTGTTTCCGACCGTCACTCTCTTGTCTGCATACTCAGGCCCGGTCATCCGCATGTTCTACGGACATGCCTATATCGACGCGACGACATCCATGGGCATATTCGCCATCGGCAACGGTTTTCTCACCGTATTTTACGTTCTGGCGTTCGCGATAAGCGGGGCAGGACTTGTCATGATCCCGATGTATGTTTCCGGAGCGGGACTCATCGTCTCGGCGGTTCTCAATACCCTTCTCATCCCACCCCTCGGAATCGTCGGGTCCGCCATCGCCACCACTATCGTGACGTTCGTTCTCATGATCGGGGTTCTGGCCTTTACCGACCGGCATTTCAAAGTACGAATCCCACTCAAGCTGTGGCTCATTTCGTTCGGGTCTTCAGCTATTTTAGTCCTTCTCTCAAAGTACCTTCCGCAAGGCTCGTTTTCCTTCCTCGTTTCTGCCGCTGTGCTCTTTCTTCTGCATTTCGGCATCCTCAGATTCTTCGGGGTACTTGAAGATGCCGACATCGCACCCTTACGGAAATTATTAGCTATCGGCAAGTGATATCCTGTCGTCACCCCGCATATCGAGAAACATAAAAACCCCCAAGAGATACTCCGGGGGGTTTATCGTTCATACGGTGTCAATTCGTGTTCATCGGGCGATCATTGAACAGATTGAAGCTGTTCACACGATCGAATCGTTCCTGACCGGCCGGAAGATACAGGTATCCTATGGACTCGACGACAAGCATTGTCGGGTCGTCGTCATTCAGAGCTTCAGGATCATCAGTCGCACCCTTCTTCCTGCCCGACTGACAGGTATTCGTTTTCGACGATTCAGCGGCATACAGTTTCGCCTGTTCCCTGAGCCAGCTCGTTTCCAACTCGTCGCAAAGGAACGACCTTCTCACCCTTTTCTTGAAAGCTCTCAGTTGATTGCGAAACTTGCGTTCGGTGAAATGAGCGAATTGACAGCTCAAACTCTCTATACACACCTGTATCGCGCACGAATACCGGAAATCGTCCTCAAAATATTCGCGCGCCTCGGTATCGTCCCCGAGACCGAGCATGAAAGCGAGCAGATCGTCGATCCCTTCCGATCTGTCTTCGTCCAGGAACAATTCGCGATCGTCATTGACATCGTAGAACAGCAGGTTCAGGATGTCCCCGATATAGAATTTTCTCTGTCTCATTTTGAAGGTTCCGTTTCAGGTTCCCGCAAGCGCCGCGGTGAGCAAAGCCGACTCTTTCAGCGATAGTGTATCGCATATGCGAAAAAAGGCAATCCAATAACCGGTATATCAGTAACTTGATCCGTTCCCTCCCCACCGGAACACGAGTACGTCGCCACGGATGAGCACGTTACTTTGTCGGTCCATATGCCTGTACATGAAATTCTCAGCATCCCTCGAAATGTAATCCGCATCGTTACCGGAAAAGATTACCCATCCGGATGAGTACTTGGACATCAGCGACTGAAGTTCCGCCGTGGTCAGTTTGACCGTCGAGAGTTCGCCTCCAAAGTCGTAGACCGGAACATGCATACCGTTCCAGTAGTAGTTCCGAAAATTCCGAGCCACAAGTATTTCGCCGTCCGATGCGTTCTTCCGAAAGAACTGGAATATTTTCCTGTAGTTTGCGGCACTTCCGGAAGCGGTCTCATGATACGTATTATTTTCCTCAAGGAAATATCCCCAATTCGGCACCAGAAGTGCCAATGTGACAGTAGTCATGCAAGCAACATGTTTCCATCTTGCCGCCAGGAGTTTCTTTGCCTCGTTAACGAGTGCGTAACCTCCGGTCGCAATAAGGATTGCGAAAAAAGACTGTGCGAAAAAGATATACTGTTGCCCTTCGTTTCGACGCCATAACCAGACAGCCATAGCAAGCGGCACTAGAAACGACGATGAGAGCCATATTGCCTCCCGCTCGCGATCGTATTTCCTAGCCAGAGACTGCGCCCCGAATACGGCGAGAAAAACGGCTAACATGGGCGCCCCGTAGTCCCTTACGACATAACCGAAATACGAATAGTGATTGTCAAACCAGACAAGCGTCTCCAAATAGGGCTTCATTTTTCCGGGCAACGCCAAAAATACTATCGCTGTCCCAATAATCCCGGTAAGAATCGTTGCTACATATTTATTCTGATAGCCGTTACCTTTCCGCCATTCACGTAAGGCCATAACTGTGACATAGATGCCGAAAATGGGGAGGATATTTACGGTCAACTGATGAGTCATCGCGGATAGCGCTCCAAGTAGGACAACTGGGGCAAGATATGTGAAATTGAGCCCCGTTTTCGTCCAGGAAATCCTGAGGGATTTGAGCCGTCCTTTGTATTCATGCTCGAAGAACAGGAAAAGGGCCGTTGAAAATAGCAGATAAACCGGAAAGAACATTGAGTACATGCGCAACTTCCGATCAAATTCGATTCCAGACGATGAAACCGCGAAAAGAAAGGCGGCAAAAAGTCCGATGGTTCTGCGTCCGGAAAGTTTCCATCCCACGAGAAACATGATCACCACCGTAAGTACGCCCCATAAGGCCGATATGGCACGTGCATTTGCCTCTGTCGGGGGAAGAAACCGGAACACCTGTACGACCTGCCATTTATAGATGTTCGCACGCTCGTCACGGGCATCGTTCTCGTTAACGACGGCGGCTTTTCCGTCGTTGAAGTCCCATGCCTTCCATTCGCCCGTCTTGAAATATCCATAAGACGAATTGATGTCCAGGAATTCGTCCGCTACAAACGAATTGTTCCCCAGTCCCCAAAAACGAAGGGTCGCTCCAAGAATCAAGATAACCGCTAACGCTACAAATTTTATCTGCCGTACGCTCTTCATATAATTCCGCAGATTAGTCATACGTGGCTTACAGAATATCGCAACACTCGTTCATATAAGGCTTTTCAATTACCGACATCATCATCTCTTGCGTCGTTATTGGTGTCATTATGTCTGTTCCACCATTCGCTCCATGTATATCTCGGAAGTGCCGACGGGTTATCCTTCACCTTTCCGGATTCGAACACTTGTCGTCTCGCCTGTATGAATTCCGGCTTCGGTCGGAATTCTATCATGGTAAGCGTCCCGAAAGAGCGTGTCCCGATGAGATCATATTTCTCCAGATATTTTTTCGTTCCGTCGTCCAGATCGGACTTTGAACGGAGAATTGTGAGATATATACCTTCCTCATACAAACCATCCATACCGAATACCCCGTTCTCTACCCCGGAACGTTCCAACAGATACTTGAGCGCTCGCCTATACTCCGGCTCACTCCACATGTATATAGGGTACCCGTTCTCTTCCGAGCGCTCCTTGAGATATGCGACGATCATTTCCTGCAATTTGAGCGGTACACGGACGCGTTCCTTTAAAATGCGGTCCGACGGACTTTTCACAGCTTCGTACGGCGCCTTGGCAAGCTGGTCGAATCTTCTGTTCACGAAGAATAGATTGGAAGCAGCGAGAAGCATGATACCGACCACTGTTCCGAATATGACCGCTCGTTTCCAAGGAAGAAGCCTTTGAGCGGTTTCAAAAAGAAACCCGAGAAATAGAAACGGTACAGGTGCCGTGACCAGGAAAAATCGCGGCGCTATTCCGTACGAAAGAGGCAAATAGAGAACGAAGGGGATAAGAAACCACAGTCCGGAAAGGAGGAGTAGGTCGGCTTTCCTCCGGTTACGCTCTTTCCACCAAAGAAATCCGAGCGAAAGAACGCCGAGAGTGAAAATTAAAATGGAACCAATCGCATACGGCCAACCATGCCGACAACCCGGATCGCATTCAGCTACCAGTCCGTCCGATCCGTTTTTGAACGTGAAAAAGTCACCGCCTTCGTATCCCGTCGACACGACCAGAAAACCGAGCCCGTGTTCGGAAATATCCTTTACGAGTTTCGCGGACATCGAATGTTCCCCTTTTGATGATTTGTTCGTGACCGCGGAAATAAACGCCTTCGAATTCACGCCACCGGTCACCATCTCGTTCAATGCGACAGGGACATATAACAGCATGACGATACCTGCCGCCAGCAACCAGACTTTCGCCGTAAAACGAGGTCTTCGAATCAACAGGAATGCGAGCGTAATGGCCGGAAGGGCCACAAAAGCAAGGAAGTGCAGATGCGTGGAGAATCCGATAGCGGACGCGGCAATTAAAAACCAGCGGCCGGCGTGTTTCGCCTCCGGTTCCACTGAACGCAAAAGTGCGTAAAATCCGAGTATAGCGAAAAAAGGAAGCGGGTTCGGATTCCAGGCAAATCGCCCATACATGACGAGAAACGTAGAGACGGAGAACAGCGACGTAAGACCGAGAGAAAGCCATTCCGAAAAATACCGACGCGAGAGCAGAAAAAAAAGACCGATCGCCGCGACGGAGAGAATCGGAATGAAGAAAGCCATTCCGACCGGAGTCGCCCCGAAAAGGAGTCCGCTCAGATATTGCAGGTAATAAAATCCGGGACCAAGCCGAAGGGATGTCCCGCCCGCCTTCATGCCGAGCAGCGTAAGTTCCCCCGGCCCACCAAAGAGGGCATCATTCACGACACGGGCATCCCTCGACTGATCGAGTTCGAAATGCATCCAGTCATGAAAATGATAAAAACGAAGAAACGTTCCGATCAGGATGACAAGAATGAGCCCTAAAATGGCCAATTTTGACGTATTGGTGGCTGCTTTCTTTTCCTGTGACATTGTGGTACCGTATCGGATATGGAGGGCTATTTACGGTCGGTTTTTCCTAAGAATTTTACCGCTTTCCACGAAAGAAAGCAATCGAAAACCTATGTGGTTTTTTAATACGACTGATCGCAAGGAAGCTATTTCTCTGACAATTCTCGCCGTACTGTTCAACATCACCTCTTTCCTCTTCATCCTTAAATTCTTTCCACAAGCCCAACGCCTCGGGCTCATTCTCCCACGAACCTTCTTCATAATTTCACTTCCCATTTCCGTCACTTTACTGTTCGGAGGGGTCTTCTATTTCAATCCCTTCCGATGCGTTTCTGATTGGTCATCCAAACTACTCCTCTTTATTTTTCCGTCGGCTTTCATGTTCTTGATCGGTTGGCGTCTCGGTGAAAACGTTTCTAATTCGGTAAAACTGTTCGTTTCCTTCTATGTATTTTTCATAAGTTCATATTATTTCACAAGGCTCACAATCAGAAAAAAAGAGTCCCTGCATTCGCCAGAAGTATACGAACCTTCGGTTTTCCAATGGATTCGCAAGCAGGGATGGCGAAGGATTTTGGCCGTTGTAGCCCTCACTGCCGTTTTTTTCATATTCGCCGTACGCGATCTCGGTTCCTACGCCGCAGTAGATGAAGCCCTCTGGCTCTATGACAGGATTCCGAAATTCTGGAATGCCGTATCCGATCTCAAGCCGGAAAAAACAGGCATAAGCGACAAGCCGGGTATCACCGTCGCCCTGGCAAGTGGATCAGGACTGTTCTATGAGGCCAATCCGAAGTCATGGAAGAGTGTCCGTGGAAGCGCATTCGATATTCCGGGGTTTTTCAGCACGTTCCGACTTCCGCTGGTCATCTTAGTCACCGTTCTCCTGCCTATTTTCTACTATCTCCTCGAACGACTTTCCGGAAAGACATCAGCCTTGTTTGCTTATTCGTTCATCTCTCTCTCGCCTGTCACGATCGGCATGGCAAAGATCATCAACCCCGATTCTCTCCTTTGGGTCTTTGCGCCACTCTCACTTTTTGCCTATTTGACTTACATCAAGCGAAAACATCTCGGATTCCTCTTCCTATCGGGTGTCTTGCTCGGACTCGCGCTCCTCACGAAATACGTCGCCAATTTCCTGTTCATATTCATGCTCGGCGCCATATTCCTCGAATATGCACTCCGAAGCGAGGAGGAACCCTTCCTCCCCTATCTCAAACGCTCACTCACGGCATACGCACTCTGGACCGCTACGGCTCTCTTAACTTTTTTTCTTCTCTTTCCCAACATGTGGGTCAAACCGTGGAAAATACTCGACGCCACAATCTTTTCCCAAGCATTCGAAAAGGTCGCCTATCTCTTCATCGCCTTGTTCATAACCATACTCGTTGATAGTTTTCTGAACCGTTCCCGATTCGCCGAAGCGACCGCCGGGTTCCTGAAATCTCAGTACCGTCTTGTCGTCGGTCTGATTTGTGCTACATGGTTATTGCTCCTTATCACTGTCTGTGGGGATACTTGGGCAGATATGAAGCCGTATGACTTCATGGATATCCTTGCCGCCCCGAAAACCATCATCAGCAGGGCTACCGTTATCGGCGTCTACATCTCTAATGCGTATCCACTTATTTTCGGCGTGACCCCCATCGTATTCGTGCTGCTTCTTGCCACTCCCTTCGTCGCGACCAAAGGACGGAATATCAGATCCGCTGCCGGAAAGTCCATGCTATTAGGAATACTGTTCATCATGCTCTACTATGTGGCAACCTCGGTCAATAAGGTCGGCGCCATTACCCGCTATCAGATCATGCTCTTTCCGATCGCAGGTGCGGTCGCGGGGATCACGCTCGGGCTCATCGTGAAGTCTGTCGGTAATCCGTCTTCCGGGAATCGAAAGTGGACGAGATATCTCGTACCGACGATTTTTTCAATACTGGTCATTTCCGGGTTCATCACGCTCGCACGGACGCCTTTCCCCCTAAGCTACGCTTCGGCGCTCCTGCCGAACCGCTACAATCTCGACGTCAAGGATATGGGTCCTGGGAGCTACGAGGCAGCTCAATACCTGAATTCGCTTCCGAATTCGAATGGCCTGCTGATCTGGACCGACAAAAGCGGGGTATGCAAATTTTTCAACGGAGGATGCAAAAGCAGTTTCGACTGGACCAACTACCAGAATCTTCCCTTTGACTATGTCGTCGTCTCTTCCGGGCGTGAAAGCCGCACCGACAAACGCATTATCGGAGCGATCAACGGCGGACGGAACGATGCCATACGCTTCGACGAATATTATGGGATGACTGACCCGGTCTGGGAACTCCTCATCAACGGACGCCAGTCACATTATGTAAGGATCTATCGGTTCAAACGCTGACCTGCCTATGAAGAAGCCGCTGAGAATACACGAGCATGTCGCGACCACCCTCCTTGCCGGCATTATTCTAGTCTCTCACCTCGCTCTCGGGATCCCTCACATCGGATCCTTCATCACGGCGGACGAGCATTATTGGGTCGAAGAGCGCATCCCGGACTACTTCGATGCCTGGGCAAGGCTCAAATGGAAGAAGACCCTCATAAACGACAAGCCTGGCGTCTCGCTTGCACTCGTTTCCGGTCCGGCACTCCTCTTCCATCCCGGAGGGATCCTCAGCTGCCGGACCGTGGAAGGACATACGTCTACCTGCGACCCCGCGGTCACTTCATCCCTCTATGCGTCGTTCCGGTTCCCGATTCTCGTCACGAACGCTCTGATGCTCGTCGCGATATTCTTCGCAATCCGCGCCTTTTCCGGTACGGCTGTCGCGTTCATGACGGCGATATTCGCTGCCGTCTCGCCCCAGCTCGTCGGTATGTCGCAGATCGTCAATCCGGATTCGCTGCTTTGGTCCTCGGGCGCGCTTGCGATCTTTTCGATGGCCGCTTTTCTGACGACTCTCAGGAAACGGCATCTCATCACCGCTATCCTCTCACTCTGTTTGGCGCTCCTTTCCAAATACGTCGCGCTCATCATCATCCTGTTCCTTCCCGCGCTCCTGCTCGGCATCCATCTGTCCGACGAAGATTCAGAAAAGGTCGGACGACGCCTCCAGAGATTCCTGGGAACGGTCCTTACCTCGTTCGTCCCGCTTACGATATTCGTCCTCGCCGCACCGGGAGTCCTCTCGTCGGACGAACGCATCATCGCGTTCCTTTCCGCCGATACCGGAAACATCTTCCTTCCCTGGGGCGCTTTCGCCGCATCCCTCGCTGTCACCGCTACGGTCATGTTCGCGAGAATTCCGAAACGTGTCGTCAGAAGGCTCGACCTGACGTTCCGCTGGTTGTTGGCAGCAACCGGAGTCATCCTCGTTTTATCCATCATGACGCTCATAGTCGCCCGATTGACTGCTCCGTCCTGGGACTACGAGATCTTCCGCCGCATTCCGTTCGACATTAAGAATATCTCCGACGCGAAATACTATACCGATAAACGACTCACTCCGACCGATGTAGCGGCTTTGGAATTCTCACCGTTCGTCTACTCGCTTCCGGCCGCCGTGCTGATTCTCGGTACAGCCGCCCTGTTTAACCGTTCCTTGCGGGTCATGCGTGACAGAACGTCCGTCATTCCCCTTCTCATGGCACTCTTCATCGCGATAGAACTGGCAGCCTTCGCCGGATCGGGCATACGAACCACGCCGAGATACGTCCTCCTGACCCTTCCGATATTCTGCTTTCCGGCAGCCGATACGGCGGTCCGGATCGGTAGAGCGCTGCGCGGCCGTCTTCCGGAGCGATTGCGTTCCTTCACGCTCCCGGCCATCATCACACTCTCCGTCTTCGCTTCCCTTTCCGAGTTCGGAGGTAACGCTCCATTCCATGCGAATTTCGCCAACGCGCTCCTTCCGAAGGACGACCTCACCGCGCATGCGTGGGGATACGGCGGATATGAGGCCGTACAATACCTCAACTCGCTTCCCGATGCGGACCATCTCACCGTCTGGAGCGATTACTACGGTGTCTGCGAGTTCTTCCGCGGAAACTGTCTCACGAACTACACTTTCGACAAGGAAGTGACACGCCCCGATTACTACGTCCTCACCCGTCGCGGCATGTTCCGATATCTACCCCGATACGACGATTGGGAGCAGAAATCCGGCCTGACCGCCTACCGATACTACGACTCGGCCGATCCCGCCTGGGAACTCGATGTCACCGGAAAGAAAGATAATTTCGTGAAGGTAATCCAGGTAAAAGACGATACGCTATGAACCGAAAGCCGTCCTCCCCGAGAAACGGCGGTCCGTTTTCGACAATATCCGTTTCCGTATCCGTCCTCGCCGGCATTACGCTGGCTTCGGCCGCGTTTGTCCTTCCGGCGTTCTTTCGCCTGGAAACGAAGGTACCGGATCCTGTACCGATTGAGAAACCGAATCCGTTCCGTATCGGTATCGTGACTGACATACACGGACAGACCGGCAAGCAGTACAGCTCCAAGTTCATGGATCCGGATAAGATCATGCGCCCTCTGTATCGCTTCGAGGGGTATATGCAGGATGTCTTCCGTCCCGACCTGATCGTGGAGGACGGAGACTTCGTCGAGGGTTCGAACCGTGCCGGCGACAAGTCCGTTACGGACTTCACGTTCCTCCGGGATGAGCTCGACCGGACCGGGTTTCCCGTACTCCACGTCATCGGGAACCATGACCGACGCGGGTTCGACGACTCCGAATGGAAGACGCTTACTGGCAACGATTCAACCTACTACTTCCGCGACGAGAGCGACATACGGATCGTCGTTCTCGACTATGACGACTCGAAAGTCGGCGATGAGTTGCCCGATGAAGACGCTTCGAAAACCACGGGTTCCAGTGGGAAATACTCGATATCCGAAAATCAGTTCGCCTGGATAGACCGCACGCTTGCGGACGCCGGAGGCCGCCGTGTCGTCGTCTTCACGCATGTCCCGGTAAACGAGAACGCGATTATGCCGGGAGCCTACGTCAACCCGTCGGAAGACCGTCGGAGGCTCCGCGATCTCTTCGCCGAATACGGCGTGAAAGCCGTGATCTCGGGCCACGTCGAACTCTTCCGTTACGAGGAGGACCGCGGCGTCCGGTATTTCGTGCTCCCCGGATTCCATCGGAGTGAGGCGAAGAGCAAGCCTGAAAAATGGTTCGGGACCTACTCCGCGCTGACGATCACGGACCGGGCCGATATGCTTGTTCGATACGAAAAGGAATTCGGCGGAGCGTACGAAGAGGTCTGGGTGCCATCGGAAGCGTTCGACACGCTTCCCAAGTAATCTCCTTCCATCCTATCCGATATCGTATTCCCGCTTCTCCCGGAAGAATGCCGACGCCCCCATAAGACTGACGAGAATCTGCAAAAATCGTCCAAGGAGCGCTACCGCGAGCGCCGTTTCGGGTCGTATGCCGATAAGTGGCAGAAATGCGTAGTACGCCCATTCCTTAAGCCCGATATTGTTCACGGAAACAGGAAGACTGGAGATGATGCTTATCAGGAATACGACGGAAAAGTATGGGATGATCGGTACAGGTGAACCAAGCGCCCAGAATATCATCATATTGAAGAGCCCTACGCCTACGATCGTGAATATCGCGGAAACGACGAGCGTGTCCCGAAAAAATCTGAGGTCGGTATACCCTCCGATTTCACCGAATACGTTCCGTATCTTTTCCGGTAGAAAATCGAATGCCTCATGAAGGTGCCGTCGTGCATAGAAAAAGAACGCATCAACCAGGAGAAAGCCGAATAGGGATATTCCGAAAACGGCGAACAGGTTCTGCGAGAACACGTCCTTGTATCCGATAAGTCCGAATAGGAGAAACAGGATAATGGTCACGAACAGACCCGTGAACCTGACGAACATGACCGATGAAAATGCTGCGGCATAGCGTTTTTCCGACTTCCCGAGAATGTAACTCTGATAGGCGTCCCCACCGATAAACGACGGAAGGAAATTGTTCAGAAAAAGTCCGGCATAGAAATGCTCCCGCGCACTCCGAAGACTCATCGAAAATCCTTTGAACTGCGCGGTCCGCCACCACCTGTGTACGCAAAGTTCGATCCCGAACACGTAGAGCAACGCGGCTACAAGCAGGAACGGAACGGAGGCCTTTGAGAATTCTCCCCACATATCGGTCCAATCGACCCGCCAGACGAGCAATCCGATCAAACCCGCGGCTACGGTCGATTTCGCCAGCAGTTGTAACGTATTCTTCGTTCCCGGTGATGACATATGGTCCCGATATCAGAGAAAAACACTAAGCGTCGAGGAGCCTCTCCTCACGGAGGGAGATATACGATCTTTCATTGCCGAATTGCCGCCAGTTCGTAATCATCTACGTAAGATTTTGCCACGGTATACCAACTCATCGACTCTGCCCTGATTCGGCTCGCGGCACCCATACGTCTTCGAAGTTCCGGATCGGCAACAAGCTTACCCAGTTTATCAGCAAGATCATCCGCAGATCCGGTTTTCACGAAGAAACCGTTCTCCCCATCGGTCACCAGCTCTTGCGTCCCACCTGTCACGGTAGCGACCACGGGCAATCCCGAGGCAATCGCCTCAAGCACCGTATTACTCATCCCCTCGTTGAGTGACGGGAGACAGAAGATATCGGATTCGCGATACACGCTTGGTAAATCATCATGAGGAACCAGCCCGCGAAACTCTACCCGATCCGTTACACCCTTCTCCGCGGCGAGTGCCTCCAGATTCGAGCGTTCCCCCCCACCACCAACGATAACAAGCCTGGTAACGATTGGAAGAGATGACATCGCATCAACCAGGAAGCGGATTCCTTTTCGTGGAGTGAGACGCGATACGACCAAAATCCTGACTACCCCGTCATCCTTACGTTCACCGGAAGGAGTAAACTGCCCCGTGTCGACTCCGTTCGGAATAGCCGGAATCTCCCGTCGGGGATCCGTCCGATGAGCAAGTTCGGTCAGGCCCGAACTGTTGGATATGACCTTTACGGCACGATACCATATAAGCCTCACGACTGGACGGATAATCCCGTACATCAATTTGAAACGCTCGCTGTATCCGGGAACATCGGCGCCCCGAAGCGAGACGATGTACGGCAGACGGAATTCGATTCCGAGTATCATAGCCAAAAAACCGCAAGGAACGGTAAAAAAGGCGTGGATAAGATCAAAGTCACCCTCATCTCGTATCAACTTCCGCGAGAACAGCAGTGCCTTCCACGAGTATGTCAGAAGATCGGTCCTTGACTGGTAGTGCAGATTCTTCGGATCCTTGCCGATAGGCAGACGATGGACTATGACATCATCACTAACGGCCTCCCGAGAATAATTTCCGTCCACGGCAGCCGTCACAAGGTGTACCGAAAGACCGGCTATGCCGGCATACTCGCGAAGCAGGTACGCCGTCGCATTCCCCGCCCCTCCGCCGAGCGGCGGGTACTCGTAGTTGAGAAAAAGTACTTTCATACTATCTATCTCCCTATCGAATGGTATTCGAGACCGAGTCCGCTCATTTTCTTCGGCTCATACAGTAATCGACCGTCGAATATGACAGGCTGCTTCAACGCTTTCCTGATACGGTCAAAATCCGGTGTTCGGAATTCTTTCCATTCGGTTATGACGAGCATCGCATCGGCATCCGTAAGCGCCTCATATTTGTCCTCATAATATGTTATGGACGGATTGTCCCCGAAATATTCCGACGTCCTTGCCATCTTCATGGCTTCCGGGTCATGTGCCCGGATAGACGCTCCCTGTTCGATCAGAGCATTGATGATCGTGATCGCGGGAGATTCGCGCATGTCGTCCGTGCCGGCCTTGAAAGCAAGCCCCCAAACACCGAATGTCTTTCCCGACAGATCGTTTCCGAATTTCTCAGCGACCATCCGCACCAACACGAGTTTCTGCTTTTCATTGGTATCCAATGTCTGCTTGAGCATCAGGGCGTCGTATCCGAAATCACCGGCCGTCTTTACCAACGCTTTCACGTCCTTCGGAAAGCAAGAACCGCCGAAGCCGGCACTCGCATAGAGGAATGCCTCACCGATACGAGGATCCGCACCCATTGCTTTTCGAACATTTTCATAGTCAGCACCGGCTTTCGAACAGATATTAGCCAGTTCGTTCGATGCCGAAATCTTCACCGCCAAGAAGCAATTCGAGGCGTATTTTACTATTTCCGCCGTTTTCGCGTCCATCGAAAAAAATCTCCCCTCCCGGCGCGTAAACGGTGCGTATAGTTCCCTCATAGTCTCGACCGCTTTCCGGTTGTCGGAACCGACGACGATCCGGCTCGGTTCCAGAAAATCTTTCACGGCCGTACCCTGTGCCAAGAACTCGGGATTGCTCACCACATGGAACGGGATATCGACACCGCGCGACTTCAGCTGCTCGGCGATCTTGTCCGAGACCTGCTGTGCGGTCCCGACCGGCACGGTCGATTTGTCCACTACGATGATCTCGTGATCCATGAATCGTCCGAGATCCGACGCCACTCCCAATACATGACTCAGATCGGCGCTTCCATCCTCATTCGGGGGAGTCCCGACGGCGATGAAAATAATATCGCTTTTTTTGAGCGCGTCTTCGAAATCGGTCGTAAACGAAAGTGTCTTGTTTTTCAGGCTCCGAAGGACGAGTTCGTCAAGGCCCTTTTCATGAAGCGGTGCTCTTCCGGATTCGAACTGGGCGATCTTGTTGGGATCCTTATCGACACATATGACCGTATTGCCCATCTCCGCAAAGCATGCGCCCGTCACCGAACCCACATAGCCCGTCCCGATCACTGCGATTTTCATAGGTATGAGCTCTCTACGAATTGATTATCTCCCTGATTGAGTAGTTCATCCTCCCGCGCTGTCTGTAATACACCTTCACTGAAATATCCACCAGGATGCCGAAAACGAACAATTGGACACCGACCAAGATGAGCAACGTTCCGACCAGGGGCCAGATACGATCGGATAGCGATGCGCCGAAAAAAGCCTTGTCCACGAACATCCAGATCAGGATGACCGAACCGAGGAAAACGGAAATCAATCCGGTCCCACCGAAAAGATGCAGCGATCTATAAGAATATTTCCGCCAGTACCAGAGAAAGACCATATCGACGAAGCCTTTCACGCCTCGCTTCCAGTTATATTTCGTCTTGCCATGTACCCGAGCATGATGCGAGACCTTCACTTCAGTCACCCGGAATCCGTCAAGTTGCAACATGGCCGGAATGAACCGATGCATCTCCCCAAAGAGATCAACTCCTTCGAAACATTCGCGCCTATACGCCTTAAGGCTGCACCCCGAATCATGGATACCGTCCTTGATGAGAAAACCGCGCAAAAGATTCGCCGTTCTGGAAAAGATTTTCTTCGCGAGAGAATCCTTTCTCTTGTGTCTCCACCCGGAAACGATATCGTATCCTTCTTCGATCTTCGCGAGAAGAAGCGGGAAGTCCGCCGGATCATTCTGAAGATCGCCGTCCATCGTAATGATGACACTCCCCTTTGCCGCCTTGATACCGGCATCGAACGCGGCAGTCTGACCGAAATTACGACGGAAACGGACCAGTCGAAGCGGCAGAAGCCCCGTGCAATCCTTCAGCGTTCCGTCCGTAGAGCCGTCATCCACAAAAATGATCTCGTATGGTTTCCCGATATTCTCAAGCGACTCCTTCACCTTCTTATGCAGATCACCAACATTTCCTTCCTCATTATAAAGCGGCACAACAACGGACAAATATGGTTTCTCTCCGTCCATAGAATAATCAAGAATGATTTATCCCCATATTAAACTATTTTTCTACCGTTTGCAAACGGATTTCGAACGAAAAAAGCCCATCGTAGGGCCTTATTCGTAGTATTTCTTAACGATTTCTCCGAAACAGCATGATTGAGATTATAAGGATGACCAGAGCACCGATGGATCCGAAAACGATGACGAGTATTCTGCTGTTTTCCGATTTTGCCACTGTTATCTGTGTCGACTGGTCCGAATCAATCGTCTGGGTCGGCATACCGACCGGTGGCTCGTATTCCCGGAGAAGCTCAGCGCCTGTCTGCGGATCCCGTATCAATCCGTTGTTCTGATCAAGAAGCTGCTGTGTGGACAGACTATACTTTACGTTTCCCGAAGCACAGTCAGTAAGACACGTGCCCATATTCTCTCCCTTTTCGAACTCACAGATCCCGTTCGCGTTACATTTCACGAATTCCGCCAGATTCCCTTCAAGAAGAACCTCCCCGGTCTTGACTAAGGTCACCTGGAAGCGATTCACGATACTGAAATATGGAACCTTGAACGGAAATTTTCCCTGTGGCATATTGAAATTCGTCGATACCGCTTTCGCCCCGCTCACATCGAACAGATCCAGACTATACGGACCGGCATGGGTCGCTCTCGAAAAATCAAAAATGGAAAAAGCGGGGTCGTCCGTCTTCGCAACAGGCTCGGTCGTAGACGTATCAAGCATGATCCTGTCCCCCGCCCGTTCAAGATGAAAAACCCAGACCTCCTCGGCTGAAGCCTCAGAAATCGGCATCAGAGCCAAGGTGAACAACGACATTACAAGCAGACCGAAACTGTATTTCATACGGATGCCATTACTATTTGCAATTGTTATAATACGTCTCCACGCGACCGCAATAATCCCGCGTCGTCGTCGCGCACCTGTTTGGCCCCCCTGCGTTCCAACAAGAAGCCACCTTTCGTATGTCGTTAAGCGAACAACCGTGCTTGGCGTTATCGTTCAAGAGCCACGCCGTACAGTTCATGTCGAGCGTGATGTCGCCCTGAATCTTTGCACACGTCTGGGCTGCGGTTCCGGTTATTCCGCACTTCGTACGATTTTCCGGCAATAGCTGACCATACCCGCAGGAACCGTGTCCATCAGTCGAAATGGATTTATTACAACCCTCACCTCCCTGAATAATGGATGTGATAATATTCGCGCTGATATGATACGTGTTGCTGCTAATAGCATTCGCTATGGTCGGATCCGTAGCACACCTTCCGGTCGTACAAGTTCCGGCTCCACCGACAGTCGCGAACGTGTACGGTGCGTCGGTATTCGCATCGGTGAATGGCGTCGTCGTCGTAAGCGACGTATCCGAAGCTATCGAAGCGATAGTGGCTGACTGCCCGTTTATGATGATCGTATCACCGACTTTCAACGTCGACCGGAAAGTAGTCCCCGTCCCGGTCACCGTAGTTCCGCCCGCGACATTCGTAACCGTACCGTTTCCGACCTGCGCCACCTGTGCCCCGGTCCCCTGAACAGCCGTACCCGCCGAAGAAGTCGTATCACACTCTATTTGAAAGCCGTGTTGGATACTGAACGACGCGCTCACGCCGAGATCGGTCTTCGTCGGCAGCAGCCAGTAAATGATAAGATTGACGATCAACCAGGCGAACAGGACTATAGTGATTCCGGACAATGCGGCCCAGAGCCCCTTCTTTGCGGTCCCGATCAAGCCCTCGTTTCCGGATGAAACGATGTATAGCACGCCCATTGCCGTAATGATGGAAAGGGCGAGAAATACCATGACCGCCATGAAGTAGTCGATGATATTCTTGATGCCGACGAAGAAATGACACAGCGTACACGGGTTCTCCATGGGACCGCCGCACGGCACAAGTCCTGCAGCTTGGACGGAATGCGGAAGAAGAGAAAGAGCGAGAAGCGCGAGAGTGACACTGAATACCATCACGAACCAGAACGATTTCGGTCTGATCATATTGCTATGGAAATACCGGTTTTTTTCTCGTCCCCTCATCGGGAAACGATACGTGTAAGAATTCCACTATCGATTTTCATCATTATATCACGATAAACGTTCCTTTGAAAATCCGCGTTTTACAATCAGGTACTTTCGACATCGATCCGCTGAACACCGACAGTATCGTCTCTATTCATTTCGCGAAAACCCGTACGATTTCAGGTGCGATCATAATGGCGATACCAATCCACGAAACGAGCTACGCCCTCGTCGATATTCGTGCAGGGAGTCCAACCGAGCGCGCGAAGCTTCGAGATGTCCGCGACCGTACGGCTCACGTCGCCAGACTGCATCGGAAGCATCCGTTTTTCGGCGGTTTTTTCGGCATACTTTTCCACCGCCGCAATATAATCCGAAAGTGCCTCGTCCCGGTCACCACCGATGTTCATGACACTTCCTGGCGGCAGATCGGCATCAAGCGTTACGAGTATCCCGGATACTATGTCGTCGATATAGGTAAAGTTTCGACGCATATCCCCACCGTTATAGACATCGATCGGTTTGCCGTCAATAATGTTCGCCACGAACTTGAACACGCCCATATCGGGCCTTCCCCATGGTCCATAGACGGTAAAAAACCGTAGTCCGGTCGTCTTCATGCCGTATACATGTCCGTAAACATGGGCAAGAAGTTCGGTAGATTTTTTCGTCGCCGCATAGACAGATACCGGATGATCGACCGGGTCCGACTCCGAAAACGGTACTTTGGCGTTCTCTCCGTAGACGGACGACGACGAGGCGTATACAAAATGATTCGTCCCGAACTTCCTGGCACATTCGAGCATATTAAGCGTACCCATCACGTTCACGTCGGCATAGAGTTCAGGCCGCTCGAGCGAATACCGCACTCCCGCCATCGCGGCCAAATGGATAATCCTTTCCGGTTGTTCTTTCTCGAAAACGGAATCAAGAAACGCACGGTCGCGGACATCGCCTTCATACAAACGAAACTTCCCCTCGTATCCACGCAGGAACACCGAAATACGGTCACGCTTCAGTTTCGGGTCGTAATAATCGTTGAAATTGTCGATGAGTATCGGGGTATCGCCACCATCCATCAAAGCCTTGGCCACGGCCGATCCGATAAACCCCGCCCCGCCGGTAACGAGAATGGTCATATTGATTTCAGATTATCGTTTTTTCCCAATACGTCGCTTTTCAATTTTACAATTTCTTCCGCCGACTCATATATCCGGCCCGTTTCAATTTTGTAGAGGAGCGGAATAACACCGCATTTCAAGCATTCGCCCCAATTGCATTTTCCACCGTTCTTCTTACTGCGCTTTCGACAAATCGATATCTCCCGTTCGAACATCCCTTTTTCCATAACATCATTCCTTCGGATGAATCGAGCCGCCCTTGACCTCTCCTGATACCCGACCGATCGATTCCTTAAGATATTCCACGTATTCCCCGTCATCCGCATTAGTCGTCACGTATCTGACCAGCACCGTTTTTCGAGCCTGTTCACCGATGATTCGACGAAGATCAAAGTCGGTTATGAGTCGTTCAAGTTTTTCCTTCCACTCAATTTCGTTCGCAGCGACGAATCCGTCCACCCCTTCTCGGATCGCCTCACGGAAGGTCCTCGTGCCGGCAGCGACCGTCGGCACACCCAGGATGCCCGCCTCGAAGAATTTCAACTCGGATTTACCTTCGCAAAAAGGATTCCCTATTTCCAATGGCGCAATATTGATATCGACCGATGCGATATTCCCGAAATGCTTTTTCCGTTCGACATAGTGCATTCGGTCGATTCGGTCCGAAAAAGCCCCGAACATATCATCAAGCACAAGCGGTCCAACGATCAGAAGCCGCAGATTCGCATGTTTTTCGAAAAGTTCGATCAGCACACCCGTTACGGTCGAAAAGTCCTTGTCATGTCCGGCTGTGCCGCTGAAATAACCGATCGTTATGACATCATCCGTTCTCGAGTTCATCCATTCCTGTCGTTTATGATAGAGTTCATCGGCGATCGCGACGTCAGAAACTGGCAATCGGTTCGGAACCACGAACACTTTCTTTTCCTTTTCGCGCAATTTTTCCGCAAGAAACGAGGTCGATGTCGTCGCGACTTGCACGTATGGATCGGCCAGGATTTCTCCCCCGACCCCGTTCTCGTACAGTTTTCGCTCGAGCGGATTCATGACCCGCCAATAGTCCATGTGCACTAAAAATGCCGGGTCATACACGAGATCGTCGGTCTCGAATATGATTGTCTTTCCCATTCGCTTGATTTCCTGAACCAATTTCGAGACGGATGAGGTATAGAGTACCCGATGAAAGATGAACACCGCGAAATTGTCCGCGTATGAAACAAGACGAGGATTTTCCGGTGCCGTTATGGAAGAACTGATGCCGCGAAAACCGAGTTCTTCAGCAACGAATTTGGTCCTGAAATGAGCACTATCCCCAACCCCGCCGGAAATAAACAGAACATCGGCCGGATGCACGCGCGTAAAGAGCTCGAGTCCCGCGGAAATAATCCGTTTCATGCCATCTATGACTCCTTCATTCCGAAGTACGCGCCAAGCCTTACCGATCTTTATGAGGATTAGTTTCATACGCGTCTCTTCAAGATATCCCGATATATCACCTCGATCTTCTCACCCGTTTCATCCCAAGTGAATCCATCCGCAAGAAGACGGTTTGCCTGCCCGATATCGTGCCATGACCCGGGTTTTTCGACAAGTAAAATGATCGCTTCGGCAAGCGACTCCGCAGTGCCATCTGTAGCGTACGCGCCGCCGTCACCCAGATATTTCCTATTATTCGGGGTATCGAAACAAACGACCGGAAGACCGGCTCCCATATACTGGAGCATTTTTCCGCTCGCCTGACCCGTATCGTCGTGTTTAGGATCGACCGCGATATCGCTCGCGCCGAGAATTTCCCCGATGGAGAAATACGGCAAGGGACTCACGACCGTCACGCGTTCTGTGACACCGTATCTTGAAAGAAGCGGATCGAGCAGGTCCCTCGGGAATCCGGCCAGAATGAAATGCGTGGACGAATCGGAACGAAGTACGGTCGGAATCGCAGCAACAAGCGTCTCAACCCCCTTATTCGGTATAAATGCCCCCGTATATACTATGACAGTCGCTTCACGTGGAATCAGATTGGCGATCCTGACCCGCTCGCGGGCATCCGCGGATAGAGGCGCCAACTTCCGCGCGCCGTCGAGTACCGTCTCGACACGTCCCTTTTTCCGTATCGAGGAAATCTCTTCGGCATTAGTCCAGGAACTCGCTACGGCCACATCGCCGAGATTATCCAACCATGCCTCAACCGACCTGAAAATAGCGCGAAGAAAACCGCCCCGAAGATACTCGTGCGAGACCATTTCACGTGTCAGACTTCCGTGAAAATCCGCCACCAATTTCGGACGTTGACCATTCAACCGAAGAAGCAACGTCGCTACCCAGGCGATCGCGACGCCCTCATGAATATGGGCATGAATGATATCCGGACGAAATTTTCTCGAAAGCGTGTAGGTCTTCCTGATCAGGAGTACGTCGAGCACAAGCTTCTGCCAATCCGGTCCGGCTTCGAGTTTTCTATACCAGAAAAGCAGTCGGCGGATACGCCTCACCTCGATACCGGGATTCTCCCGTTCCGGGATATCGTTCCCGATATGATATGTCGCGATCTTCACTTCATGGCCGCGACGAACGAGTGCCCGAGCCTCCTCGAGAATACGCACATGCGTTCCCCGATCGGCGAAGAACGGGGTAGGTGCCACCATGAGTATCTTCAATCGACTATTCGTTTCCATCATTACGGCGTTCGGTCAGAGGGTTATCCCTTGCCTTCCAGCTTACGCGAGGTCGGCTTCGGCAATCGTCACACTCCCCCCTTCGATCACTTCACCGGCAATCACTTTCCTGACGATCACATCCTCTATATGATCCTCGATATACCGGTTGAGGGATCTTGCGCCGAACACCGGTTCGTATCCCTGTCGGACGATGGCGGCGGCGACTCCCTCCGTGAAGGCGACCGAGATGTTCTTCTGTTTCTTGATGCGGTCCGAGAGACTCGTGAGCTTGATCTGAACCACCTGTGAAAGTTCCCCTCCGAGAAGCGGAGCGAAACAGACGATGCCGTCGAAACGGTTCAGGAATTCCGTACGGAACGTACCCTTCTGTTCTATGTCCGTCAAAAGTTTCTTCCGGAGATCGTCCTGCGTGATACCTGCGGAAACGAGTTCGGCGATGAGTCCGGAACTCGCGTTCGAGGTCGCGATGATTATTGACTTCCGGAAATTTATCTTCTTTCCGAACGCATCGGTCACGAAGCCTTCGTCAAGAATCTGAAGGAAGATGTCGAGCACTTTCGGATATGCCTTCTCGATTTCGTCGAGCAACAGTACCGAGAACGGATGTTCCTTCATAACGCCGGACAGGCGTCCCTCCTCGCCGGTAACATTCGATCCGAGCATGCGATCAGCGGCATCCGATGATTGGAATTCGCTCATATCGAGACGGACCATACGGTTCTCGTCACCAAAATACGCCTCAGCGAGCGCCTTGGCCGTCTCGGTCTTTCCGACACCGGTCGGTCCAAGAAAGAGAAACGAACCCAGCGGTCGATTCGGATTGCCGAACCCGGCCCTGGCACGCCGGAGCGCTTCGGCGACCTGCCTGACCGCTTCGTCCTGACCCACGACGCGCAAATGGAGTATTTCCTCGAGCTTAAGAAGTCTCTCTTTCTCGCTCTCACCGAGCGCGCCGATCGGCACACCGGTCTTCAGCGAGACAAACGCCATGACGGTCCGCGGCGTTACG
The DNA here is from genome assembly GCA_013336285.1 of Candidatus Moraniibacteriota bacterium. Taxonomy (GTDB): domain Bacteria; phylum Patescibacteriota; class Minisyncoccia; order Moranbacterales; family UBA1568; genus JAAXTX01. The sequence goes on from JAAXTX010000003.1 coordinate 30,952, forward strand.
TATGGTCCGTCCGGCTCAACCTGCCAATTCTGCATCGTTTCCTGCGCAAGGTCGATCGCTTTTTCCGGATACGGAATATCCCATTCGTACTGTCCGGAAATTTCGACGATCGACTGGAGCGCTTTCCAGGAAAAAATCACGCGATTCCGTTCCTCCGGAGCGAAAACGTTGAGCAGGATACGGGCCGTGTCCTCCGGTCCGGGCTCACGGAGATAGACCGCTTCGAGAAACTTCAACGTCGGCTCGTCATCATGGGCGAGGGCGTTGTATCCGGACGCGCTCATCATGCCGATAACCCGGAATGACGGTAAAGCGAGAAATTCCGTAAAGGCACTGGAAAGGTCGATCCGACCGCTCTTCCCGTTCAGGAAAGAATCAAGGTTTTCAATCACGAGTACGACATTCCCAGCGTTGGCAGCCTCATAAAAAAGAGAGCGGATGAAATTTTCGGGATCCTCACCACGATTCCCCGCATCACCGACCGCTATGCTCAAATCGAAAGAGAGGAATCTCAGCTGTTCGAATCCCGGAAGATCACCCTCGCGAATTTTTCTGGCCAATGCGTGCACGAACGTCTTCTTGCCTATACCAGCGTCACCTACCAACACGAAACTGTTCTGACCAGGCCTACCGAGCAAAAGAGTCGTAACTCGGAGCTCGTCATCGCGACCGAACAGGTGTAATTTCGAATATTCCGAGAAATCCGCTTTCGAGATGTCAGTGGCGTATCTGTCGAGATGCACCGTGAAGCCGAACTGCCATCCGCGACCGAACGGGACGGTCTTCCGAAGATTCTCCCAGGAGAGCAATTGCAGACGTTTCGCGGCACGTTCAGCCGCGAACGCCTCATAGGTTACGATGTCGTCGAAATCCTTGTCACTCATGTTAAGATCCGCGAGACGATCACGAAACGCCTCATCGCTCGTCCAATCCGAGGCGCGAAAGTCCTGCACAGCGATTCCCAGACGTCCAAGCACCCGTGGAAACCACTTCATTCGAAACAGTTCGCCACGGGACCGGGGGAGAAACGATTTCGGTTGCCGCGAGGCGAACGAGACCAACTGCACAAGAAGCAGGACAAATGAAAACGCCAGAAAAAGCCATTCTCCACCTTTCATGTGCCCAAACGGCGATCTGACAAAAAACCAGAATAAGGCCGGGACCGTCACCAACCACCCGACCAGGAATCCGAATCCGAAAAGCGCGAGAAACGCGATGGATACCGATCCGAAAACAAGTACGAAACTTCGAACAATGACACCCATCACCCGCGAAAAGACATTCATTGCGAACCGGTTCAACGACTTTCCGATGTCGAGCCCCAACCAGTTCTTCGGGGAACTATCGCGTTTCCACGGCGAAAAAAAAGTGGGGACCAATTCTCGGAAATTGAAAATGTGAAGGAAATATCTAAAGAGATTTTCCCACGACGAAACGAGTGAGAGGAAACCCTCCGAGTAAATCCAGATGAGAAAAGAAAACGGAAACATAGCTATCCCTTACGATGTGCCGGACGCACATTGTTTCCCCTCCATTTTACCCGTGACTGTCTCCTTTTGCAAACCGGCTCAATCATGATGCTTCACATTGAAAAGACGCCGCCTTTCGGCTATACTGGGAAACATGGAACATGCTACTTCCACACCTGTCCGGGAGCGGTTATTTTCTTCCGCTATGGCAGGAATAGTCACGCTGGGACTTATCTCCTACGCCTCCGCTGTTGCGGGTATTTTTTTCCATGCGACAGTCCTCATTTTTTCCATTCCCATCATCACCGTGACGCTCATCCTGCTTTTCAGATGGATCCTTCGCGAAACCATTTCGACAAGAATGATATTCACATGTCTGATCGCTCTTTCCTTCGCGCTTCTCCTGCCGGTTGAACCGTCTGTCTTTTCGGGTCGCGACCAAGGATCCATCGCCGAGGCCGCGATCGAACTCGCCCATAACGGTACGCTTCATTTTTCCTCCCCGGCCGTAACGACATTCTCCGACATTTACGGTCCGGGAAAAGCACTGAATTTCCCCGGCTTCTATTATGATGACAACGGGAAACTGACGACTCAGTTTCCGATCGGCTCCATCTCTTTTCTCGCAACATTCGTGTCCCTTTTCGGGATCACCGGCCTGCTCGTCGCCAATGGCGTACTGCTTATAGCATCGCTGTCGACCCTCTACGTCCTCGTTCGGACGCTTGCGAATGAACGTTACGCGGTAGGCACATTTTTCGCCGGTGCCCTTTCCTTCCTACCCTTGTGGTTCTCAAAGTTCACCTTGTCCGAGAATCTCTCCCTGTTCCTTTTTCTCTTCCTTTCGCTGACCCTCGTCAGATTCCTTCGGAAGCCCGATAGCGCGACATTCTTTGTTTCTTTTTTTCTGGCCATTTTTTTCGCAGCGACGCGTTTCGAGGGACTTTTTTCACTCGCCGTCTCAATCGTTATACTTTTCCTTACGCCATCTGGACGAAAATTCTCCGAAAAGGACCGACTGATGAGACGTATCGTTCCGGTCATCATATTGATCGCAGCCCTATTTATAAACGTGTTTTCCTCGACTCCCATGTACCGAAGCATCGGCAAGGCACTCCTGCAAGACGGGTTCGCTACGGAGCACCCTATCGGTACGAACGGTTTCGCATCCACCGTCGCTCTATGGAACCTATTCATTCCGTACGGCCTTTTCCTTCCGTTCGTCCTCGGAATTATCTCTCTTGTCCTGCTGCTCTTCCGAAAACGATTTCTCGCCCTCATTCCGGCTATGCTCGCCATTCCGACCTTTCTCTTTCTCATCGATCCCACCATCACTCCGGACCATCCGTGGATGCTTCGGCGGTTCCTATTCTCGCTTTGGCCGACTTTTTTCGTATCCGTTCCGGTCGCTTCTTACCTATTCATAAAAGACAACAAGAGTCGCGTCATTCGGTCATTACCGATCGCCTTGTTCGTACTTATCGTCATCTTTTCACTTCCGGCGACTACTCGTTCATTTTCCGTGTCCGAGAATCGCGGACTTATCAACGAGACCTCGACGCTTACACGCCGGTTCGGTAATCGCGATCTCCTCCTTATCGATCGGGAGGCGACTGGAGACCCATACACCATCCCGGCTGGTCCGATACGGTTCCTATACGGGAAAAATGCGGCCTACTTTTTCAATCCTTCAGATTATGAGAAGATTCCAAAGGATCGCTATGATCACATCTATCTCCTGACCCCGATAGGAAAAATCCCCTCACAGTCAGATATTCGTGCCACCGTCGGAGAAGTCTCAATCATTCCGTTCTCCTTTCAACGGCTGGAACGGCTTCCGCTCTCCGTTGCCAGACTGCCGAAACTCGAGACTGTCAGCCAAGACGCCGCTCTCGTAGAACTCAAACCATTATGATCCTTTTCGATGCCGCATCAATCCTGCCCGGGACCCTTAGGAAACGTTTTCTTATTTTTCAGGCTGTTCTTCTGTTCTTATTCATGGGAGTAGCTTTTTACTTTGGCTTTTCACTCCTCTTTCCTTCGCAGGTCTTCACTTATTCATTTAAGAACCCCGATACAGCAAAAAACACACTCGAAATTCCGACCGGAATCGAGTCAGGCGGATCGAATTTAATAAAGGGGAAAGTGAAGTCGGGCGATAAACTTAACACCTATGCGGGAACCTCGGGAAATTTTTCCTCAGTGAATGTCCGGGTTGGCCTGCGAAAAGATTCAGACACCCCCAATGATATCAGGATATCTCTCAGACGCTCCTTTCGGTCGTTCTTCTATCCGAACGGTCCGGATGCCGTATCGCCGCCGGAACAGCGCATACTCGCGATAGACGGCTCACCATATCTGTTCACACAAGAAAAAATATCACCTTTCATAAGTGACGCGGCGGCCTTATCTTGGGCCCCGAAAGAAAAGGTGCTTCCCAGCAAGAGTGAGATTCTCTCCATCTTCCCACCACAGGATACCATTATGGGATTCCGCCCCGGAACGCTCCTCTCCGACGCACAAGGGGTCTATGTGATCGACGGTGATAGCAAGGCTCATCCTATCGGTAGCACGTCCGCATTCGAAACTCTCGGATTCCACTGGAACGATGTGCACGCGATCAGTGAAGAGGAACTCGGGATTCACAAACGAGGAAAGATATTACTTTTCGGTGCGGCGCAACCCGATGGGTCGGTATTCCTCGACCGAACGACTATGCGCTATTTCCTGATCGAAAAAGGTATGAAAATCCCCGTCGTGAACAAGGACCGTCTCGATACCCTTCTGGGCGTCACGACTCCCATCGAAGCAACGAATGCCGCTCTCGGAATATCCGCCTCCTGCCATCTGACGCGAAGTTTCATTCTGTTTCAGACGGTATATTCCTGCGACATTCCGATACAGGATCTTCGAGATCTTCCCGGTGGCAGTTTCGAGTTGTCACTCGACACGGATCGCGAAGTTCATCTCTCCGATCTCTCGCTCAATTTCCGAACAAGTCCGGACAGACAGAATTTCTCACTCTTCCTCCGTCAATTGAAGGAACGGTTCCAGACGGTCTACGGAAACAAGCGATAGCGAAATCAAATAGCATGGAACCACTATCCGAAAAAGAATCGATATGAAGATCCGTACGATCATGCGCTTCTGGAAAAAGTTCGTCGACCGATCCGTACCGGCGATGCCTTTCGTGTATGCCTCGCTAGTCGAAATCATCGAGTTGTTCCTGTTTTCCTTCGCGCTTATCATAACCGCTGAAGCCGTGCTTCCCGGCATCTTCTCCCAGAGACTGAACCTCGCGAAACCGTTTCTTGCGATTCTGATACTTATCGCGATCGCCGGATTCATCGGAAAAAAGACCGGGGTATCGTTTCCGTTCCTTCCCGATAAGAAAAGCGTCTTTACCTGGATCGGCATAGCCTGGCTCGCTTTCCTCCTCACGCTGTCTTCCATAAAGTTCCCGCCTTTCATCGTTCCAATCATTGTCGGTGCCCTGTTCCTGACCGTCCGCCTCTTCTGGCGGATTCTTTTCCGAAAAGAGTAATGCTTGGAATCGGATGCGAAAGAAGGGACGTATCGCATCCCTTCTTTGTTTATGTTTGTTTCAATCGTTCTTTTGTCTTACCCTCTGATACAATCAAGCGTCTTCTCGGCACATCTTTCCCATGAAAACATCTTCACGCGCTCCAATCCCTTTTGGCGGAGTTCGCCGCGAAGTAAGGCGTTTTCCCACAGAAGAGCGAGCTTCTCCGCTATGTCGTCCTCGAGGTACGGATCGGCATAAAGTGCCGCATCACCTCCGACTTCGGGCAGGCTCGAGACATTGCCCGTCAAGACAGGCGTCCCTGCCGCGAAGGATTCCAATACCGGAAGCCCGAATCCCTCATATAGGGACGGAAACACGAACAGTCTCGCATTCTGATACCATACGGGTAGTTCGTTCATCGGCACCTGACCGACACGGATCACATCACCCGCATCGCCGCTTCGGTCGATTCGCGCGACGATATCATCCGAAAGCCACGCCTTCTCGCCGACGATCGCCAACTTCATCTCCGGATTTCGCTTCTTAGCCTTCTCGAATGCCCCTACCAGTCGGATAAGGTTCTTCCGAGGTTGTATCGCACCCACATAAAGGACATACGAATCAGGAACAAGTCCGTGTCGTGACAGGATCATGTCACGGAACGCGTCATCGGGCCGATCTGAAAAAAACCCAGCATTCACGCCGTGATGTATCACATATATCTTCGATTCGGAGACCTGGGGGAAAAAATGCAGGATATCCGTCTTTGTTGATTCCGACACGGCAATAATTCTCGTCGCCTTACTCATAAGCACCCCGAGAAGCAGATTCAGCTTAGCACGTGCCGCCACCGGAAAGGTCTTCGGAAAGAACCGGAAGGCGAGATCATGAACCGTCGCGATTATCTCGATCCCCTCCGGCGTCGCGACCGGTGCTGCCTGTACTGGAATGAATACCCGGTCAGGCCGGATATGATAGAGCGCCTGAGCGAACGCCGTCTGCATCCACAGACGATCTCCCGGCAATGTGAGAAATTCGTAGTTCGGAAATTCCGGCGGCGCGAGTTCGGGATTGAACTCACTCTTGTGACAGACAAAAAAAGTATCCTCGGAATCGATGTTACCAAAACGACGAAGCAGTTCACGAATATAGGTCCGTGTACCGTCGACGCGCTTGGCATCCAGATCCGCCGCCTGTACCGCTATTCTCATATATTCAATGATTCTTTTCCGTGATACCGCACGTACCCTTGGTGACTTTTCAACAATCGTTACGTTGTCTCATTCATGTCGTTCCACGATCCGGACGGAACCTGTCTCTATGTCCATCTCAACGATGTCTCCGTCATGCAGGATATGCGTAGCGTTTTTCGTGCCGATAATGCACGGCTTCCCCTTCTCCCGCGCGATAACGGCCGCATCACACGTTATGCCGCCCTCATCGGTGATGAACCCGAGTGCATGCTCCGCCGCAGGCGCGAATTGCGGCGTCGTCATCGAAGTGACAAGGATATCACCGCTTTTGACCTTGTCATTTTCCCTCGCGGAACGGAGCACCTTTACACGAGCCCGATAATAACGTTCCGGTCCCCATGATGCGGCCATGCCCGAGATATCTTCGACTGTATCCGCATTTTTCAAGTCACCAGACACTTTTCTTGACTCCTCCTCTGTGGCTATCCGGATATTTCCATCGCTTGTGACCGACACGAACTCACCACCCATTCGGTGCTCGGCGATACCTTTCAATTCGGCTCCGCGCGTTCCGAGATCCCGAAGTTCCTCCGTGAACAGGAATTTCAAATGACGCGAAGAGATACCCGTACGTACCGATAACTCATCAAGTACCCGCTTATATTCATAGAAAAGCCTGTAATCAATCATTTTCCGATCTTCCGCCCACGTCGCCATGTTCCGTAACATTTCCAGCCACCGCTTCTCACGCCTTCCGGAAAAATACGTTTTCCTGATTTGTTCCGCCCTCTGTTTCAGATGATTTCCCCACTCTTCCATTTCCTTGAACTGTACCTGGACATTTTTTCTTCTTGCCCGATTTTCACAGATCCGATCGAGAAAATAAGTCTCGTCCCAAATGTTCGGTCCGTCATATCCGAACGGTATCCAATAATAATGTTGGGAAAGTTGTTCCGAAATCGCAGAAAGGATAGGGTCATGCTCAAGCGCGATTTTTAAGATATCCCGTTCCATTCTCAATACGTAGCTGTCTTGTTTCGGACAGGAGACCGCATCAAGCTCGTCTTCCGGTAACCCTAATGCGACCGTTATTTTTTTCCGGAACGGTTCCCCGGCCATTGTGAAGGAGAACATGCTTGATGCATCGTATGCCGAAAAAAGGCCCCGTATCCGTTCAGCTATATCGTGCAGTTCATTGTCACTGATAACCTCGAAATCATCCTGGCCGATCGTGTCCAGAAAACGCAATGCGTCCTTTTTTGCCGCATCAACCGCCTCGGCTATACGTTCATAGTATCCTTCTTCCGAAATTAATCGCTCAGCGATATATTCCCCGGTCTCAGCGTATTCCTTCACGGGAACGACCGTCGTCATTATGCCGTCGAAAAATACGTTATACATGACGGAAAGCGACCTTCCATATATATCACCCGATAGCCGGCTCGTCTGTGCCAACGAATTCCAATAGGCGGGCGAAAGATCGTTTTCCCTCGTTCTCAGTACGAAGAGATCCTCATCGACAGCGCCGTTCTTTCCGGCCGACTCTCGATCTCCGGGCGTTTTCTCCATGAATTCATATTCCGGGTGTTCCGATGTGAACGAATCAAGACTGCCCAGCCATGTCTCGTGGCCATCCACAAGCAGGAACGCCTCAAGACGACGTTCCAGCATATCGGAAAGTGGGATATCGTCAATTTCGTGCGGTAGAACCACGCCGGACTGCTCTTTCGATATTCCGGCGACACGTGAAATGCCGTCCCTGACAAATGCATCGTTCACGGCGAAGAAATCGTTGATTTCATCGGCTCCTACCGGCACTTGATCGGACGCCTTCGACTTCAAGTCTTCAATACCGATACATGAAAAAACGGTCACGCAAAAAGCCGCCTCATACATCGCATCGACATACGCTTTGCGGCTCTGCTGTGACGAGAAACCGTCTTCTTGGCGAAGCGCGGCGAGATTTCCGGATGATTTCCGATATTCCTCGAGACATCCCTCGAGGAACGCCGGCCCCTTCGTATTTTCCTTGAGAATCCTTTCGGACAACCAAAGCATGCCTTCCCGATGTACCCATGTCTCAATAAGACCGTTATGGACGAAGTGTGCGACCAAGGGTGGATGAGGATTCGCCTGACCGAAAACGACGCCGCATCCGTGAGAAAGGGCTTTCGCCCACAGTATCTGCGTGAAGAGTGTCGCGTCACGCGAATCCGATTTCTCGAACTTCAGCGTCAACTCGTCCGTGGCGTCCTTCGACATAATCGTCATATCGGGATATTATAGACCGCTATCGTTGCCGCTTGGCAGGCCCGCTACGCTCCCACGTTTTCATAAGATCACCCCCTTATGACCGTCCCTTCAAAAGACTTTCCCGCGAGATACCTCGACACGTTGTGAAGGTCCTTTCCTGCCAGGATAGCTACTTCCATGCCCTCCTCTTCAGCAAGTTTTGATGCTATCGGGTCGAACGGCGCGTTCATTCCCGGATTCCACTCGTCTCCGACAAGCGCACGGAACTCCGGCCACGTCATACGCTCGAATTTCTTCGCGGCAGGATTATTGCGCGGATCCTGGTCATAAACATGGTCGATATTGGAAAGGTTCACTATGCGACGAACTCCGAGATATTTTCCAAGCAACGCTGCATCGTAGTCGGTTGAACAACCTGGACGCCAACCGGCTGCCACAAGAACAGGACTTTTCGCGACGTAAAAATCCTCAAGATCATGCGGATTCGTATTGATCCTGGGATAGGCGTACTCGCGAAGGATCGTCCGGAGCAGTTGAGCATTGAGCCGAGTCGAATGGATTCCCATCCAATCCCGATCCTCGTCCGAAACCGATGCGGCCTCGCTCGCCCCCTCGATATACGCCCTCGCCGTCCGACCGCCGCCGGTGACGATGATAAACCGGCGACCCGCCGCGATCTCACTCCCGATGAATTCCTTGAACATTTTCAAAAAAACCGAATCGATACCGTCCGGTACTATCAGGGATCCGCCAAGCGAAACGATAATACGATCTGATTCATGCATACTGAGGTCGTTTATACGTATTAGACCGTCAACGCTTCGCAGGGAAATATCCTTCCAGGTTATCCATGGGTACCATCACCGACTCGTCCGACGTCCGATTCTTCACCTCGACCATACCGTTTTCGATCGATCTTTTTCCGACGACCATCCTGCATGGAATTCCGATCAGCTCGCTCTCGGCGAATTTTATTCCCGCTGATTCCGGGCGGTCATCGTACAGGGTTCCGATACCCGCGTCCGTCAATGCCTTATAAACTTTTTCCGCTCCCTCATCCGCGCCGAGTGATAGCAGGTGCACTTGAAACGGAGCGACCGCTTCCGGCCATACGAGACCTTTTTCGTCGGACAACAATTCGACGACGGTACCCATAAGCCGTCCGGGACCGATGCCGTAACACCCCATGATGACCGGTTTCGAAGACCCGTCTTCATCCTTGAATTTAAGTCCGAGCGGCTCGGAAAAACGGGCGCCGAGCTTGAAGATATTTCCGACCTCTATGGACTTCTTTTGGACAAGTTTCGATCGGTCCAGGCCGAGGTCCACGATCACTTCGTCATTGAAAACTTCCTCATTGATCGCTATACGTTTCCCCTCATCGATGTAAATGATATCCTCTCCGGCATCGCAAATCGTCTGAAACTCGTGACTGTATCTTGAAAAGACACCTCCGGAAGCGAACGTCTTATACGTGTGAGTGCCTATTCCGACACGGTCGAAAATCCTCCCGTATGCCAGCGCTGTTTCCTCGTAAAACGCATCCAAACCTTCCTGAGACCGGGAAAAGGAATATAGGTCCTTCATGAGAAACTCACGCCCCCGCATGATGCCGGATTTCGCCCGCGTCTCGTTGCGAAACTTCGTCTGGAACTGGTAGACAGCCTTCGGCAGATCACGATACGACTGTATGAACGGCCGCATCATATTGGTGACCGGCTCCTCATGCGAGAACGCGAGTGGTAGTTCGCCTCCGTTTTTCAGTTTCGTCTTGAACCAGTTATCGACGACCGCGTCGTCGAATCGCCCGGTCGTCTTCCATGTATCGGGATTCTGAAGTGCCGTAAGTGCGACCTCCTGACCACCGATCTGATTCATTTCCTCGCGGATGATCCCGATGATATTCTCGAGGACCCTTAATCCGAGCGGCAGATACGAATACACTCCCGCCATCTCCTTATGTACGAACCCGGCGCGAATGAGCAGCTGCGCGTTGCGACTCTCCTCATCCTTCGGTGCCTCACGTCTCGTCTTGGTGAAAAGCTGGCTTTGTCTCATAAACGGGAAAATAATGCGAAGACAGGTTCATAATAGCTTAAAATGAACCCTTACGTCAAAGAAAAACCGGCCCGAAAGAGCCGGTTGTCGTCCGAAAAAATCCGATACTACAGTTGCACGGAAACATTCGTCTCTTTGCCATCACGAATGACGGTCAATTGCAGCTTTTCACCCTTCGAAAGACGGCCGATAGCGACGGAAAGCGGATTGTCCAAATTTATCTCGGAGCCGTTCACGGCGATGATGATGTCGCCGAAACGGATTCCCGCCTTGTCCGCCGGTGAACCGGACAATACCGTAAGTCCGGTCTTACCGGACGGTGAGAACACCAACGCCCCGCGATCCCGTGTTCCGTCCCCTCCGGCGATCGCGTACGCCTTGGTAAGCGTCCGGTAATAGACACCGAGGACCGGTCGAGTGACCAGGGTTCCCGCAACCGCACGTTGCATGGACTCACGTACCTCATTCGATGGCAGGAGATACGGTTTTTCCTGACCGTCCATGACGACGATTCCGAACAATCCGATCATCTCCCCACGGAAGTTCACCGCCGGACCACCCACATACGCGCCCGCGTTCGCGAGATCGGCTTCGAAAACACCCTCCCATTTTTCCGAGGATGCCACCGTCTTACCGGAAAGGTTGAACAGTTTATTCAGATTACTGAGTACGCCGATAGAAAAGCGGTTCTGATACTCCTCATATGCGTTACCGATGGCGACCAGTTTCTTTCCGGGAGTGGAGTCATCCGAATTCGCGATCGCTATGGCCGGGAACGCATTGCCTTGGATCCGGAAAAAAACCAAGTCCGTAAGCGGATCCTCGCCGACGAGCACTGCTTCCTGACTCGTACCGTCATGCAACAGCGCATGGTATGTGATACTTCCGGGTTTCCTTTCGGGTACCGAAAGGGTTCCGGATGTGACGATCAATCCGTCATTGGTCAGCAATACTCCGGTCCGGTTCTTCGCATCCTCCCCATCGCCGGACGGGATGATGTTCACTACAGCCGTGGAGGGCTGTGATACGATCGCATCTACGGAATCGTCTTCACGGACCACCATCTGTTCGGTTCTTTCGACAACCGTGACATTACCTTGCAGACTCCGAAGGAAATCACTCCGAGCCACGGCCGGAAACGAGGAGACAAGATACGGTATGAATCGGTCACGAATCACGATACCGCCGATACCGCCTACGACGAACACGGCGAATATCAACAGGCAGACAAGCAGTATTTTCTTGAAATTTCCCATATTCGGACGAAGTGATTCACAATGGTAGCACGCATCGCCTCTTCCGACAAGACCCGAGCTTCGCTACGGCGCTAGCCGCTTCACGTCGCGCGGATACAGCACGGCTTCCTTAATACTCCCCAAGGTGAGCATTTTCTGTACGATTCGTTCGGAACCGAGCCCCCACCCCCCGTGCGGCGGTGCGCCGTACCTGAATATGTCGATATAATCGGAAAAATCCGACGGGTCGAGGCCGAACTTCCTTATATTTCCGGTTAGCATTTCGGCATCGTGAATTCTCTGACCACCCGAAGCGATCTCCACGCCCCTGAAAAGAAGATCGAACGTCTCGGTCGTCAAGGCATCGTCCGGACTCGGCATGCTGTAGAACGGTCGGAGACTCGTCGGATAATGCGTCAGGAACACGAGATCGGATCCATATTCCTTTTTCACATATTCGCAGATCATACGCTCCCCTTCGCTGTCGATGTCGTGGTTCTCCAATTCCTTCCCGTATTCCTTTCGAAGAATGTCCTCGGCGTCAGATAAACGGATACGCGGAATCTCGACATCTCCCGGAACAGCTTCGCCATAGAGCGACAATTCCGCCTCGCATGATATCCCCACATTCCGGAAAATGTGCTTCATCGTCCGTTCTAGCTCGTCCATGACGTCCGTGACACCGTCGATGAATCCCATTTCCGCATCGAGTCCCGTGTACTCGTTCACATGTCGGGTCGTGAAATGAGGCTCGGCTCGGAACACAGTCCCGATTTCGAACACGCGCTCGAACGCACTCATACCGGCCTGCTTGTAGAACTGCGGACTCTGTGCGAGAAACGCGTCTCGGTCGAAGTATTTGATCTTGAAGAAATTCGCTCCGCCCTCGGTTGCCGAACCAAGAATCTTGGGGGTTTTGATTTCGACGAACTCCCCCGCGCGCATCGCCTCGTCGTACGAACGTAGCACCTCGGAGTAGATTGAAAAAACCGCGCGAACCTTCACGTTGCGCAAGGCAATCGTCCGATTATTGAGCAGCGTGTCGAGATTGACCCCGAGATCCGTCTGTGACACGTCGATCGGAAGCTCCGTTTCCGGTTTCGCGATGATTCGAAGCTCCACGACTTCTATCTCCACTCCGCCGGTTTTCACGGCATCGTTTTGCATCTTCGCTGGTCGCTCCTTCACCAGGCCGTCAACCTCGATCAGGAATTCACTCCGGACATCCTTCGCCGCCTCGATCGCTCCAGGATTATCAGGAAGTATGATCAACTGAACCTCTCCGGTCCGATCCCGCAAATCGATAAAGACCAGTTTCCCGTGATCGCGACGTATATCCACCCAGCCTTGCAACCGGACCGTCTCGCCCATGCAATCAGGAGTCTCCCGTATCAGTGTCCGCTTCTTGGATTCCATATTCCTTTATTATTCGCTCTTATCGGCACTTTTCTTTCGGTCATCCAGAAATTCGCTTACCGCCCGGGCAAGTTCGCTCGGAGTTATCTCGGTCTTCAGATAGATACGATCGATACCCGGTTCTTCGGCGATTTCCCGTATCCGATCCTCATCGACCGAGGCCGAAAGGAGGAATATCGGCACGTCTTTCCGATCCTCAATACCATGAAGACGACTCACGATTTCCTGACCGTCGATACCCGGCATCATGATATCGGAAATGATAAGGTCGAAGAGAGTCTCGGTCGCGGCGCTGAGTCCGGCCGAGCCGTTCTTCTCGAAAGTGACATCGTAACCTTCTTCCCGAAGGCGTCTGCCGAACATCTCGATGAAGACCTCCTCATCTTCGATAAACAGTATCTTTCCGCGACCTTGTTGGGCGGTTTCAGCGGAATCGGCATCTCGAATCCCCTTGTTCCGTTTCCGTTCCTCGAATTGCCGAAGGAACCGCTTGATTTCTTCCACGACCTCAGACGGCGAGAATTCTGTCTTGGAAATGAAACCGTCAGCTCCGAGCTTGAGACATTCTTCCCTGTCCTCGTTGCTGCTGAGATTGCTGAAAACGACGATCCTGAGATCCTGATCGTATTCCGGATTTGTCCGGAGTTCTTTCAATACCTCCTTACCGCTCATTTCAGGTATGACAAGATCAAGCAGGATGAGATCGAACGAATTCTCTTTCACCGCCTTAAGTACCGCCTTCCCGGTAGTGACGTTCAAGGCATCCAATCCGGATGTCTCGAACTTTTTCTTGTAGATTTCAGCTATGAACAGATCGTCCTCGACGAACAATATTTTCGGCATACACAATAAAGAGAGGATGAAAAACGACGTCTCAACTATACCCTGTAAATTCGCTCAAGGCAAGAAAAAAGACGGGTGAAACGATCAGGAGCTACCTATCTCATCGCACGGTCGTTTACCAATTTTGGATTCCGGAAAGGAAGTTCGATGATGAATCGTGACCCCTTTTTGAAACCGTCCGATTCGGCCCAAATGCGTCCGCCATGAGCCTCTACGAAGTTCTTGCCGACATAGAGGCCAAGACCTGTCCCCGCGACGGAAACCTTTGTGGATTCCTCGCTTCGGACGAACTTCCGGAACAGGTTTTCCCGCTCGTCCTCACGTATACCGATACCCGTATCGCTCACGATGACCCGTGCCACGGACGAATTCGACTCGACAGAAACGGTTACGCCGCCCTTCTGTGTATATTTAATCGCGTTGTCGATAAGGTTCGCCACCGCCTCGCGAATCCTGGCGGCATCCAGATTGAGTTCCGACAACGGCTTCCTCGGAAGATGTATGTCGAGTTCGAGACCATGATCCTTGGCAAGCGGAAGAAACATGTCCGTCACGTCCTTCACGAGAGTTTCCAAACGCACCGGCTCGAAACGGTACTGCACGCGCCCCGTCTCGATACGCGACACGTTCAGCAGATCCTCTACGAGTTTGATCAGGTTTCCGTTTGCGGCATTTATCTTCTCGAGCACATCGTGGACCTCGGCAGACACCGGGCCGTACGAACCCTCAAGCACGAGCGAGAGGTATCCCTTGATCGCCGTCAGCGGCGTGCGTAACTGGTGCGAGGCGATGGAAATGAACTCCGACTTCGTATTGTCAAGTTCCTTCAGCCGTTCGTTCGCCATCGCAAGGGAGTTTGAAATCTTCTGTAGCTGGTCTTTCCGTACTATTTCCTTTCTTACGGAGTTGATCAGTATCCACCCGAAAAATGCCGATGCGACAAGCGTCAATCCGGTCAGAACCTTGTTCGTCGTATTCTGGATAAAGAAGAATTGGGAGGCGATAAGCGCCACCAGAGCCACTACCAAAGCCTGGGCAGCCAGTAGCTTTATATTGAAAGCCTCGTAACGGACGATCAGATAAGCGAGAAAGCCCGTAAAGACCGGCATTCCGAAAAGACCATACTGCAAGATTTTCCAATTATCCGGATTTTCAGGATTGACGATGGCAGCCAGACTTCCGGCAATATTTACGCCCGAAAACGATACGAGAAAAAGAAGAATGCCGATTGAAAAAAGCACGATTTGTTCTCTATTCCCCCTTTTCACCTGTACAACTTTCTTTATCAGATATGCCAAAGTCACCGTAAAGAAGAGGATTTCAAGCACATAAAAATAATTCACCATCACCCCCTGTTCCGCTTCACATGAAACCGTATTGAATCCGGCTATGTTAAAGGCGGTGGGAAGTAAGACCACGTACGGAAGGAACAAGGATGAAAATAGGATCTTCACCTTGAAGGAAATGTCCTTCTTTTCTATAAAAACAAAGGCAAAATATGCCGTCAGAACCGTCACCAAATTTTCCGTCAGGTTTATTATGGACCAGAAAAAAATGGTAGCCCGACTATCGACGCTTGTCCATAAAAAAATATCGAACAGCGACCAAAAGGAGAACAACACGGAAATAAGAAAAAAAAGCTGACTCGCGCGATTCCTTCGGCTGTGAAAAAAAATAAAAAAACCGAACAGAAACGACACCAGGGCCGTCGGTATATGAGAATAGTAGATGAAATTCAAATAATTCAGGTCTTTATTTGCTTGCAATATCATCGTACAACTCTGTAAGTAAGTGACGAGGTTGAACTCCATACTCTTGTTTTCAGTTTGTCTTCGTATGTATTATATCATTTATCCTATTTTCTACTATCTCTGGATAATATCTCCAATATACGTCCTCTTCCGATTCCGAAGGAACCAGACGGACAATCAATGGTTTCAGACCGACTGATTCAACGATATTCTTAAATGCCGGCAATAATATATCCGAGGTAAGGCAACCATAAGCTTCTTTGAGGAGATAATTTTCAAACAGGATACCGTGGCAAACGAACAGGGTGATGTAGTAAGAATAGTACTTGCTCGCAATACCGCCGTTCCTTTCGTAATTTCCGGATATGTCACATGTATCAATGGACGGAATGATCATCTCACGAACGCGATCATGAAAATCAATGAATCCCTCCCCCCACAATGTCCGTATATCAATCAAGAACTTACCGTCGAACCTATCTATGTCTATCGCCTTTAGCGAACTTAACTTTCTCCCGCCGTTTTTGCCGATGCCATTTAAAAAATACATTTTCGCGAGATAGTATTTGTCCTCATTCTTCGTGACGAATTTATCATTATTGTATTTGAAAAAAGCTGGCCGTATCCCAATATCTTTTGTCATTTCGACGAAATGCA
Organism: Candidatus Moraniibacteriota bacterium; assembly: GCA_013336285.1. Taxonomy (GTDB): domain Bacteria; phylum Patescibacteriota; class Minisyncoccia; order Moranbacterales; family UBA1568; genus JAAXTX01. Next base: position 47,353 of record JAAXTX010000003.1, read on the forward strand.
AGGTCTCGAAATTCGGACTCGGAATCTGTCTTGACAGGATAGCCCTCGGGGCTTCCCTCATCACATCCGGAATATCCCCACCAAGCAGCCCGATAACCCTTTCACGCAATTGTTTATCGTTCCATCTCCTCCATATCTCTTCCTTCGCCTCTTCAAGGGGCGTATATATCTCGTCCAGCTCATTTCTCAACTCTCGCTCCCTGGTATCATGCATATCCGTTGTATAAGAGTGATCGCGAAAATCAAACGCCATTACGAAGTCATGATAAAAACACCGAAGGCCATAATGACCGTGGCAAGCGCCTTCATCCATATTCCCTTTGTCTGTTCCGAATATATCCTGCGAAACATTTCCGCTTTTCCTACAAAAACGAACCTCGAACCGGCTACGATTATCAGGCTATACAGCATGATGAACACCGGACCGAAGGTCTCGATAACGGCCACATAGGAAACTGACGGTGCAGTTCCTATGGCCCGCTGCAATGCCAGGTTTCCGAGGAAATACAGACCCTCGCCGAGGAAAAACACCTTATAATATTTCCGGATGGTTGAAAAAGGATTTCTCATCGAATAAAAAGAGAATAGCAGCCCCCCACTGAACGCACCGAGGCTGAAAAACAGGAATCCCATCCAGAATCCCTTTTCCCCATACGTATCCGCAAGCAGGCCGTAGGCACGATTCTCGATTATCATACTGAGCGACAAGAAAAGGACGGCTCCGAGCATGATAGAAAAATATTTTCCTGAGAACCGCTTCCTCAGGTATGAACTGCCGGAAAGTACCGCCGCGCCCGACAACGTGACGGCCATCCCGACATATCCCATAAGGGGTAAGGTCTCACGGAACATCAGGAAGGAAAGAATCGGAACCGTTACGACCGAGAAGTTCGCGACCAACTGAAGGAACGGTGCGTCGTTATAACTGAAAAGCGCTTTGAAGTAGAAATAAATACCGAGCGCGTATACGACTCCGCCCGCGAGAGAGAGAATAAAAACGGCATTCAGACCTAATACTTGGCCGAGAACACCGGTCTGAAAAAAATCCGTCGGCTTGAGTCCAACGAGAAAGATGAGAAACGGCCATGGAACGATCTGGAACAATCCGGATATGATCGCTCCGTCCAGGGCGTCCTTGTATATACCATCCACGAAATAGACATCGATCACGTTCACCAGCGACCAAAATACCGGCGCCATGAAAGCGATAAGTAACCAATGGCTCCCGAAAAAAGTTAGGACATCATCCGCGAAATGCATAAGATTGGCTATTCGTAATCCGTATCAACCTATGTTTTCGGCCGGGTACCGTTTCCCTCGCTTCACGAAATGCTCCTCCACGTCACCGAGACCGAACCGCTCTTTGAAATACGCCGTTATAAAACCGCAATCCATGCCGTTGCGACAGGTATAAGCATCCACAGACAGGAATCCCCTCGCTGGAAAGGTATGGATACTGATATGGCTCTCAGCGATTACCACGAATCCGCTCCATCCTCCTGGATCCTTCCCGTTATTTCCTGGAGCGAAGTAGACTTCGGGATCGGACAGTTTCGTCATTCCGAGCCGCCCAGGAAGATCGTTCAGGATGCTTAAGACCAATTCCCTGTCACTCAGTTTCTTAGAATCCCCTCCGTATCCGTCTAACATGAGATGTTCCCCGAAATGACAGGAATCGGACTCTTTCATACTCGTATAAAAATTCCGAAATTAAATTATAACACGAAACAATACACATGTCAATTTTCGACATGTGGGAAAATCCTCATTCCGAACTAGGAACCTGTCGGGCTCTCCGTATTGACGAAATCGACCGGAACACCCGATCCGGATACCGCGGGGCCGTCGGCCTCCGGCGTGCAGGGCGTATCGTCGCCACAAACCGGGGCTTCCAACGACTCCTCACCGCTGTCAGTCTGAGCTCCCGTTTCCGCCTCGTCTTTCAGGTATTGCTCGGGGTCGTTGCAGGTGTCCCCCTCGGAAACGATCGAGTCATCGCAATAAGTCACTTCACAATCCATTCCCATAACACAGTCAAGGGCACGACACCGCGGGTCATTCGGATCGCAGAGCGAGATGATATTCGCCCTTTTCCTGACATTCTTATAGTAAGTCACCGCCTGTGACTCGTCCGCCGGACATTCGCCGTCCACATCAAGACTGCACGTATGTACGAAACATTTTTCCGAAGCGGGGTCACAGTCGGCCTGCGCGCTGATGTCATAATCCAACGCGACGTAATATCGCAGATATGTCACAGTCACCGCACCCGCCATCAACAGGAAGAATAACCAAAACAACACCTTCGATTTATAGTCCATAGCGCATATTCGGATGTTGATCCAAGTATATCACACGAAAGTCCCGTATCAAAAAGAACCGCGTCAGACTTTATCCTTCCGAACCCAATATTCATCGACGTCCTGAAGGATTCACCGAAGAAAACGATTCCCTCACGCGCCTTGCGGCAGTGTCCCACGAGAATCGTTTCGCGCGCTCCGTGCCTTTTTTTGAGAGACAGTCCGCGAGTTTACGATCAAGAAGTACCGCCTCGAGTGCGCGAAAAATCTCGTCGGGACGATGCGGATCAATCATCATTCCGGCATCTCCCACGACCTCCGGAAGGGAAGAAGAATTGGAGGCGATGACCGGCGTGCCGCAGGCGAGCGCCTCAAGGGCCGGGAATCCGAACCCCTCATAGAAAGAAGGGTATACGAAGACGCTCGCGAGATTGTAAAACACGGCCTTATCCGCATCGTCGACGAATCCAGGCATCATGATATTGCCCCCGAACGGCGAGTGTTCGATCGTTTTCCGGATCCCTTCTTCCTTCCATCCGGATACTCCGGCCAGAACGAGAGTGAGTTTCTCGAGCTTCGGATGACGTGCCCTCTTCAGAGTCTCGAACGCATGGACGAGCGACTCGATATTCTTACGCGGTTCGAACGCGCCGAGATACAGGATAAAGCGAAACGGAAGATCGTATCGCTCCTGCACCGAGAGCATCTTCGGGTCGTTCCGGTCGTATTCGCGGAACCGTTTATCGACACCGCTCGATATGACCGTTATACGATCCTTCAGGATACCATATCGCGATATCAGGTCGTCCCTGGTCGATTTCGAAACGGCGAAGACATGATGCGCCCGACGGAACAACCTGTTCGAATCAACGAGAAAGTGCCAGATCCGCTGCTTCAACGAGAACGTCCCCGGACAGAGCTCGAACGAAAGATCATGTGCGGTAACAAAGAGTCTCGTCTTCCCGGACACGGCACAGAAATTTATATTGGGCATGAAAAATATATCGGCCCCGCCGACGAGACGATCGAGCTTAGGATACCGAAAATACCACAAAGACAGGTTAAGTAACTTATTCGGAATGCGGAAGCGCAGTATCGTAACGTTAGGAAAACCCTCGGCCCAGGTCAGGTCGATTTTCTCGTTTCGCCACTCGTTCAGAAACAACACGAACTCATCCTCCGTATCGATCCGAAAGAGCGAAGAAAGCAAAGAGACCGCGTATTCTTCAACCCCGCTTCGACGCCCGCTTGCCAGGCACCGAAGATCGACTCCGATCCGCATACGTTTCACTACGGCAACCCCTCCGGAGACCGCTTCCTTATCGGCGAATTATCCATCGGTAACCGCTTCAAATCCCGTGTCGGACCGCGTAACGGATTTCGGACGGTTAGTCGGTTTTCTTTCCCTGAAAATACCATACCAAAAGCACGGCCCAGAACCCGAAGAACATTCCGAGCGCCGCACCGAACGGAATCATGATCTTTGCCGATATTCGCGCATCGCGCAAGACGGGCGCATCCGACATGACGACGAACCAGTCGGTGTCGTTCGAAAGCGCGTTCAGTTTCGCCGTCTCGGCATTGAGCATATCGGGAACGGCACGCGCCATATCGCCAAATCCCGCCCTGTCCCGAGAAAAATACGTCACTGCGATCATCTGTGACGACAGGCGCTTCGCCACGATCGAATCCGCGACGGACTGCGATACGACGGCAGTGGAACGGATATCGCTCCGGACGGACGGTGCCGCTAGCCACCGAACCACCGTATCGGCGAACCGCTCATCGGCCTGAAGCCGATAAAACTGGTCATAGGCATAATCAGAAGTGGTTCGTGTTCCCGACCGGGATACGTTCAGGGTGAGACTCGTCTCGAACCTGGACGGTTGAAACAGAAATGCGACCAGCGATAAGAAAATGAAACCCGACAAAACCGAGAAAAACAGTTTCCATTGTCGGACAAATATCATGCAAAAGTCTCGAAACTCCATAAATTCAGTAAACATTCAACAAATAACGGCTGACAAATCCCGTACAAACTTTTTGTTTCTTGTTTCCGCTCCCTGTCCGCCGTTATCCGCTTTCTACTATCCGTTATCTGTTATCTGTCGTCCGCTATCCGTCATCCGTTTATCGGCCAGAGCCGTTCCGACATACTCCCTTATTGTCGTCATAAATACCTCCTTGTCAAACGGGATGGCCTTTTCCCTGATCCGTTCCGGATCGAAGCCGGAATCATCAAACCGCGAGACGGCTTCCATGACCGCCTCCGGGGTCTGCTCATCGAAGAACATTCCCGACACGCCTTCCTCTATACGTTCCTCGATGTCGCCTCCCCGATATGCGATTACCGGCCGGCCCGACGCGAGCGCCTCCATCGCGACGATACCGAAATCCTCTTCCTGTGGAAAGATGAACGCCCGACACTCGGCATAGTGCCGTGATAATTCCCCATCGGGCACCCGACCCAGAAACTCGATGTTCGGGCCCGCCATCTTTTTTAGCCGTTTCAGTTCCGGTCCCCGACCGGCGATCTTGAGCGGAATGCCGAGACGGGTGAACGCTTCGACCGCGATATCGAACCGCTTGTACGCGATAAGCCGACCGACCATGAGGAAATAATCGCCGCGGGTATCCGAGACATGAAATCTACGCGTATCGACCGGCGGTGGGATGACCCGCGCTTCGCGACCGTAATACTTCCGGATTCGTCGGGCGACGAATCCGGAGTTCGCCAATATGAGATCCGGGCGATCCGCACTCGCACGATCCCACAGCCGGAGCGGATTCATGAAAAAAGGCACGATACGACGGATCATTCTCGGGAATCCGAAGTCCTCGGTATATTTTTGGCAGTCGTCCCACGCGTACCGCATCGGCGTATGGATATAGGAGATATGCAACGTGTCCGGGCCGGTAAGCACGCCTTTGGCGAAACTCGCCGAATCCGACAACACGACATCGTATCCCGACAGGTCGAACTCTTCGATCGCCCCGGGCATCAGGAGCGGAAAAATGCGATGCGCCCGCCGGACTCCGGGTATCCGCTGAAGGAACGACGTATGGATTCTGGCATCGTCGAACAGCCCGTGAACGGATTCGCGATCATGAATGAGCGTATAGATCGGTGCCTCGGGATAGACTTCGCGGAACGCCTGAAGTACGCCCTCCGCTCCCCCGTACTGCACCAGATAGTCATGGACCAGGGCGATTTTCATGGAAAAGGTCGGATGAATCCTATCGGATACAGTATATCAGAAAATAATCATATCGGCCGGTTCAAACAGAATCATTACTCTTCGTATTGCATACTATTGACAATTTGAAGAAATGGTGCATCATTATTATAGATTTCTTAATAAACATACAAAAGGATGATGCCATGGCACTCTGTCTTTCATTCATATCGGGTTTACTCACGGCCGCAATCGTTCTGTATCTTTTCGATATCGCGCGAAAGATATCCAAAGCGAAGAAAAGACTAGCGGACGTTCCCGGGACGGTCACTTCAAATGACCTCCTGTCATCGTACGACTGTCTGGAAAACATTTTGCGAATGGTTCCGAAATCGCTTCGTTATCGCCCTCCATTCAGTGATATAGCTCGACTGGAAAACAAGCTGGCGGACTGGCACAGGGTGCTGTTCATACAAGAAATGGAGTCGGGAATCATCATGAGCGTAGCGACAGCCGGGTTCCTACTTGAAGCGGCTGAAACGTGGTATTCCGTCCTCTCGAAGGAAATCGTCTTCGATGACCCGAAGGCCTTCAAGATGTGGATGAATTTCCGGACGAGAAGAATAGCGACTCTCTCATTTGTCGTCATGCACCTGATCGATTGGTACGACTACAATATGGACGATCTCAGACATCAGTCCGTGTATTGGACCAAGATAAGAGAATTGATCGGGGAATCTTCCGGAAAGAGCGTATTATCCGGAATCAATGAGCGACAACTTGCCGGAACGAAAGTAATCGCAAGTGCCTGCCGTCTCAAAGACATACTGATGTCAGGTACGGACGAACCCCACGACGATGCCGTCATCACGGCAATCAAGGAACTTGCTACCGAATCAAGACGCGCCTATGATATGGCTTGGAAAAATCAGAAGACCCTCGGACGTGAATGACGTCCGAGGGTTTTTTCGTATCGGATCACTCTTTCTCCCCGCCGACATGATCGAGAATCCCATGGATGATCGAACTCGTGACGGACATCACGAGCGAGCCGAGAAGCGCCGCACCGAAACCGGCGACCTCGAACCCCTGGATCACGCCACCGAGCCATGCGAAAAGCGCGGCATTGATCACGAAGATGAACAGACCGAACGTTATGATCGTTACCGGAAGCGTGAGTATGACCAATATGGGTCGTACGAACAGACCCAGAATACCCCAGACGGCCGCGAGTAGGATCGCTGTCATGAAACCGTCCACGTGTACGCCTGGCACGAATCTGGCCGTGACGAAGAATCCGAGAGCCACCGCGAACCATCTGATGATGAGTTTCATACGAATGAATGACAATTTTTTTTCGTCCCCGCGCCCCGAATCTATCATTTTTGCCGCACTCTTTCAAGCCTCATACCGGTCCGATATCGCGTCCGATCCGCCACATTTTATGTGATGATTGTTCCTCACATGTCTGAACCGGGCGAAACGTATAACGAATGTTTCACGCGGGACAGGATTCCTTCTCGGGATGTCTCTGCTTCAGGGAGAATCGGCAACCGCAGTAATCCTGACGATAGATGCCTCGCTCGGCTATCATCTTCTTGCCGAGCTCCTGACGTCCTCCTTTTTTCCAGTCTTCACCGCAGTAGCGGACACCGAACCGTTCAGCGGCTTCCATGCCGATCGCGTCGATGATATCGGCGCGTTTATTGCGACCGCTCGAAAGAGTGGTTCCGAATACGGAAAATCCGAGTTCCAAGGCCGTTTCGGCCGTACGAAACAGCCTGTATCGGAAACAGACGGGGCAACGCCTCCCTCCTTCTTTTTCCTTTTCCAATCCCTTGACCTCTTCCTCCCATGCCGACGCGTCATAATCCTCATCGATCATCGGAATTCCCCATTCACCGCACACGCGTACCACTTCACTTTTGCGCTTCTGATATTCCGTTTCGGGAAATATGTTCGGATTATAAAACAGCACCCAGAGATCGTATGACGATCTGAGTCCGTCGATCACCGCGATTCCGCATGGCGCGCAGCATACATGAAGCAGGAATCTTTCCTTCATAACAACAGATGAGCGATACCCTGTCGCGACCGTCTAATTCCTCCGGCGGGCGATCAGGGAACGGGCCGTCCTGAAACAGATATTGATATCAAGCCATATCGACCAGTTCTCGATGTAGTAGACATCAAGACGATATTCATCCTCGAAAGGCAGATCTGAGCGGCCGGAAACCTGAGCCAAGCCGGTAAGTCCGGGTTTTATAGTGAGAAGACGTCGATGATATTCACGGTACTTCTCGACCTCGCGCTTCTGATGCGGGCGCGGACCGACAAGACTCATCTCCCCGCGGAACACGTTTAAGAACTGCGGGAGCTCGTCGATCGAATATTTTTCGATGAAAGCACCTACCTTGGTCTTCCTGGGATCATCCTTTATCTTGTAGAGCGGCCCCTTGCGGACGCTGCGCTCCTCGATGAGTTGTTTCTCGAACGCGAGGGCCCCTTCGAAATCCGGATTGTCATGCGTGACGCAATACTTCCACTTCATATAGCGGAACTTGTACACCATGAATTTCTTCCCGTTCTCACCGATACGTTCGTTCTTGTATACGATCGGCCCCGATCCGTCCTCGATCTTGATGAGCAGCGCGACGATCGCCATGACCGGCGAAAACAGGACTATGAACACCGCTGAAGCTACGACGTCAAAGATCCTTTTCAACACCCGACCCCAGCCATCGAGCGGCGTATGAAGGAAGCGGATCATCGGCTCCCCGTTGAACACTTCAAGCTGGAACCGCGATGTCTGCAACGTCGTCGGCAGGTATTTGAATGAGATATCGTGAATCTGGCAGTAGTCGAGTATCTTCTCCTGTTCATCGTCGGTGATCGACTGGTCGCAGACAATGATTTCGTCGATTCCCTTCTCCTCGCGTATCGCATCGATCCGATGCAGGCTGGCCGTCTCCATTATATCCACGACATTGTAGCCGAGTTCCGGATGTTTCGTGAACATCTTCGCGAAGCGCCGGACACGACCGTTCACTCCGATCAGAAGCACCCGGTACGCGCCGACTCCCTTCCTTATGAGATAGTACCGTTGTATTTTTCGAAGCAGGAACCGTGCGAGCGATACATACGCGGTCGCCACGAACCACCCGGCAAGGATGATAAATCGGGACGAAAACCAGTCCCGTTCGAGGAAGACCGCTATGATGATGACCACGATGCCGAGCGAAGTCGCCCGGAACACCATCAGCGCTTCCTCCCAGGAACGACGTGGCGATCTGATCACATACAGCCGTTCGATCGCATATACTATGAGAAAAAACGGCGCGACGATAAGCGACATCTCGAAAAAACGATCGTAGGTCATCGAATAGACCTTCGGATTGATGATATCGGAATATTGCGGAAGGAGATCGCGAAGAACGTACACTGAAGAAGCCGCGAGGACAAGCATGATATAGTCCACCGGCACTTGAAGCACGCTCCAGAATAATTCCGATCGCTTCATCATAATATGAAGATATTGTAGGTCGGTTTCCCGATCCTTCGTCCCCGAAACAGGCTCATAAGCCGGATTCTGTTAGGAGCCGAGGCTCCCGATCCATCATTTGTCTGGGACCGCCGTTACCGACGGCCTCGTGCGGCACTCCCTGACTTGCGTCGGGGCACGGCCTTGCACACGGATAAGGGTTTAGCCGTTTCACCCCGCATGTCACCATGCGGACTCGCCCCGACGAATCGGGGCGCCCTGCCCTTTCGGGCACAGAGCCTGTCTTCAAAAGTCTCTTTCGTGTAGAAAAAGGACTTTTGAAGACAGGCTCTTAGGCGTCTCTGCTCGCACCTCGCGCCTCGCGGCGGACGGGCGTTACCCGCTACCTTTTCCTCCGACTTGCGCCGGAATCGTGTGTCCGGACTTTCCTCCCCGCCAGCCACAAATGGCTGCCGAAGCGATGGCCCGGCCTGTTTCAGGAATGAAGGAACACGAAAAAAAGCCCTCCGGATACGGCTTCGTTATATCACGGAACACAATGTATGTCAATTAATGGCTTTTATAAGCCATTATAAATGTAACGGGCATCCGTCTTTTCGGCAAATGACTCACGGACTTATGACGATAATCTGGCGGAATACGCCCGGCCGATTTTCGCGATGATACCTTCGATCTCCCTCTCGATCTCCTCACTCGTGACAGATCGGTCATCCCGTCCGAACGACAGATGGAATGCGACATTCTTTTCTTCCCCTTTCGCATAGATATCGAACACGTCCGACTCACGAAGAAGAAGGGACGCCCCCCGTATTGCCTTCCCCAGATCGCCGACATTCACCTTACTTGAAACGGTGAGGGACAGATCGCGAATCGCGTACGGGAACTTCGGCAGAGTACGATACGTCCGTACCGTCTCGAACGCAGAACGAAGCACGTCGAAAGAAAATTGCGCGGACACGACGGATCCGCGAAGTCCGTATGCCTCCGCGATGAAAGGGGCGATTTCACCTGCCACGCCAAGCATGTCGTCGCCCAACGAAATCACGGCCGTCCGCGTCGGATGAAACAGGGAGTTGATTCCAGTCGCCCCGCCTTCCGGAAGAGGCGACCATGCGATCTCACTGAGATTGGAGAACCTGAACATCTTCCCAAGCGAACCTTTGAGCGTTTTGAACCCGTCCTCACCCTTCCTCGTGACGAGTATCATGGACAGCATCCGTTCCTCGACCGGTTTGCCGTCCTCGCCGATAAGATATCGGTCACCGAGCTCGAAGAATCGGAATGATTCGAGATATCGAAGATTCTCTTTTGCTTTGCGAAGTGCGGTCGGCAACAGACTCACCCGAAGCATAGCCTGGTCGGGATTCATCGGATTCGCGAGACGCAGATGTCTCGCGAAGAGTCCCTCGCCGAACCGTTTCGCATCCGACTCGGAATAGAACGAGTACGTAGTGATCTCATCCCAACCCGACGCCGCGAGAAAATTTCGCAGTTCGCGTCCGAACCTGAATGATTCGTTCACTGCCGGCGCCGACATCGGCAAAGCGGGCACCACCGGCGGGAATCCGTCATATCCGATAATGCGTCCCACCTCTTCCGCGAAATCCCACCCGTCGCGAAGATCCGGACGGAACGTCGGCACGACCGCGATCCATTCGTCGCCGTCATCGGAAACGTCGATGCCGAGACACTCGAGCTTCTCTTTCGCATCCGGGAGCGAAATCCCGGTCCCGAACATGTTCCGGAAGACCGAGGACGGGAAACGGACGGTAACCGGCTCATCCGAACGGGTTACCATATCAGTCGCACCCGAAACAGTCGCTCCCGCATCGGACGAAAAAATCCGTATCGCATCGATCGCGGCGTCCGTCGCGCGGTCGGTATCCACGTTTCGTTCGAACCGATACGATGCGTCGGTAGGCATCCTGTGTCTCGCGGCCGTCTTACGGATCGATGACGGATCGAACGACGCTATCTCAAGAAATACGCGGTTCGTCGTCACGCTGATTCCCGACCGACTCCCGCCCATGACACCGGCAAGGGCGAGGGGACGTTTCGTATCGGCGATGACGAGATCTTCGGAACAAAGGGAGATTTTCGAGCCGTCGAGTAATTCCAACGTCTCTCCCTCGGACGCCAGTCGCACGACGATTCCTCCGGACACGATATCCGCATCGAACGCGTGCATCGGTTGGCCGTGAAGGAGCATCAGGTAGTTGGTGACATCGACCGCCATGTTTATCGGACGAAGTCCGGACCGGATCAAAGCCGATCGCATCCGAAGCGAAGATTTCCCCGTAACGACACCGTCGATCAAGATACCAAAATATCGCCGACATCGGTCGGATTCGATCGAAACGGTCACAGTGGAATCCGGAAGCGCGGTCAACGGCGATCTTTCGTCGTCGAACGAAAGACGACGACCTTCGAGCGCCGCTATCTCACGCGCGAGCCCGCGGTACGAGACGGCATCGCATCCGCGATTCGGAAGCACGTTCACATCGAGAATCGCATCCGCGAGTCCCGCATATTCCGCGAAGGACATGCCAAGCGGAGCGTCTTCGGGAAGCACAAGGATACCCTCGTGCTCCGATCCGAGACCGAGTTCATCCTCCGCACAGATCATCCCCGACGACGCGACACCGCGTATCTTCGACTCTTTGATTTCGATACCGCCGGGAAGCTTCGCGCCCGGGAGTGCCACGGCGACATACTGTCCCACGGCGACGTTCGGCGCGCCGCACACGATCGTGCGGGCCGGCTCCCCTTCCGTAACCGTCACCGTCGTCACCCGCAGCCGATCCGCATCGGGATGCGGCTGTACCGTCTCCACACGGCCGATCACGACTTTTTCAAGCCCGTGCACGAACGATTCGACGGACTCCACCTCGAACGCATGGAACATGATGAGTTCCCCGAGTTCTTTCGGGGTTTTCTCCGTCTTCGACAATTCCTTCAGCCAATTATAGGAAAATTTCATATTGATAGCTTCGCAAGCTTCATTAAGCTTCATTAAGCTTCCAGAGCTTTTTCAGATTTCGGATTAAGTTTTTGAATCATGCTCCGTAGCATACGTTCAACTTCGAGTATCAGGCCGCTTATCTTTTCATAATTCAAATCTTTTGTCCTCGGAAGTAACTTTGCGATTTCCATCTGCGTTTCCAATTCTCCCGTCGAACCGAGTGCTGTCCTCAGGAATTGAACAAATTCTTTCTTCGTCCCACGATGCCTCCCTTCGGCGATATTCGATGGAACGGAGACCGCTGCCCGACGCATCTACGATACCAACCCATATATTTCTTCTTCGGGAAAACCTTCCGTCACCGCATACGTTTCAGCGACCAATTCCATCGCTCTTTGCCATACGATCAATTCCTTATTAACTGTGTATCATAGTTGCAGCTTCTTAAGCTTCGTCAAGCTTCTTTCGGAAAGCTTTCGCAGCTCGTGAAGCTTCTGCGGCTTCGGTCAGAACTGACGTATGAATCGCAAATCGCCACTCATGAACATGCGGGTGTCGGGAATGCGGTATTTCATCATCGCCAAACGTTCCAAGCCAAAGCCCCATGCGAATCCCTGATACTGCCCTCGCGGATATCCGGCCGCCTCGAACACTTTCTGTTGGACCATACCCGCTCCCCCGACCTCGATCCAGCCCACCCCCTTGCACGAGGAACAACCATTCCCGCCACAGAACACGCACGAGATATCGAACTCGAATCCCGGTTCGACAAACGGGAAATAACTCGGTCGCAGGCGGACCGAAACCTTCCTTCCGAAAAACGCCTCGAAGAACGTCTCGCCGAGCTGTTTGAAATGTCCGACGGTCAGGTCGCCAGCCTCTCCGACCACCAGGCTCTCGAATTGATGAAAGGTATGCTCGTGCGTCGCGTCGGTGGATTCGTTACGAAAGGTGCGCCCCGGAACGATGATGCGGAACGGGGGCGTATGCGTTTCCATGTAGCGGATCTGTACCGGGGAAGTGTGTGTCCGAAGCACATAACGCGTATCCAGGCCCTCGCTGTCGATCCAGAACGTGTCCTGCATGTCGCGCGCCGGATGATCGGCCGGAAAGTTAAGCGCCTCGAAATTATAAAACTCGGTCTCGAGCTCCGGACCTTCGGGAATTTCGAAGCCAAGACGGGTGAAGATATCCCCGAGTTCCCCGATTATCAACGAGATCGGGTGAAGATGGCCGAGCGGATCGTTCGCGCCCGGTGCGGTCACGTCAATACGCTCCGCTTCCCAATCACGACCTTCTCGCGCGACACGCTCTTTCGCGGACGAAAACGCTTCCATGAGTGCCATGCGCACTCCCTGTACTGCCGGCCCCACTTCGCGCTTCTCATCGGCCGAAAGGTCCTTAAGTCCTTTCAGGATACCGGTAAGCTCGCTTTTACGGCCGAAGTATCTTACCTCGAGCTCCCGGAGTTCTTCCTCGGAACCGGCCTCGGGAAACGCCTTCTTTCCTTCCTTTTCGATTTCTTGAATCCGTTCGGTAGCCATAATGAATAGGCGTTAAAACGCTTCAATAATACCACTATCAGTAAACAATGAGCAAATAACAGGGAACAAAAGCAGACAAAAAAATGCAGACGACGGCCAACGGAGACCGAGGATCGGAATCTGGGTCTCTATTTTCCGTTTAACTACCGCTCAACACCTGCAGTTTCGCTAACTATTGCACATTGATCCCTGCCCTCTACAATTTTGTCTTTCCTGTCTCTGACTTTATAGATCTTATGACTTTCGACTTTATAGACCGTTCCTTGTCCCTGTGCTATACTGTCTTTGAAAACCTCCAGAACGAGGCGTTGAATACAATGGAACCCACCTGGCATCCAGGGAAAAGTAATTTTTTCCTACAACCGCTTTTCATGGGATCCATATGCGCCTCCGCATTGGGGGTTTTTCTTATCCAAAAAATTGCGTTCCATACGGCCTCCGCAACGGGGTTTTTCTTATCCAAAAAATTGCGTTCCATACGGCCTCCGCAACGGGGTTTTTCTTATCCAAAAAATTGCGCTCCATACGGCCTCCGCAACGGGGTTTTTCATTGCAAGAACACGGTCCAATATTCATATCGTGGGAATCCGGGCAACTCTTCCTGTCCGGGCCACCAGTGATCGCAAAAACGATCCCAGCAAGGACGGAAGACCTGTTTCTTTCTGAAAAAATATCATCGGTTCTTTTGACGGCCCAGATATGCGGCTTCGACTATAAATACACGCCATGGCTTCACCGGGTTTTAAGAGATAAAGAAAACGGGCACGTTATTTTCGTGCCCGCCGTTTTTCAATCTTCGTTCATTTCCAATGAGTCATACTGGCTCGAGAGTTTCCTGAGATCCTCCAGATCCCCTCCGATGCATACGGTATGCAGGGTACAGTTGAGCTCCTTCAGACGACCGGACACCATCTTACCGTTTACCCCCGCAGTACCGTCGGTGACAAGGAGAATCTTCGATTCCCCGAATCCCTTCTCTTCGGCAATCCGGAAGGCTTCCGCTAGGGCATGGTTGATATCCGTACCGCCGAGCGGATGTAACGCCCTAGCGAGTCTCCCTCGCAATTTGTCCGCGGATTGCTGGTCCGTGACCTCGCTCACTTCCCTGATGGTATCGGTATAGACGATCAGGATCATCTCGGCGCCGATCTTGACGCACCTGCCGATCAGTTGATCGACCAACGATATCGCCCATTCGACTCGCCCGAATTCCTCCATACTTCCCGATGCGTCGACAACCGCGATAAGCGCGTTGGCGGCTTTGCCCACATACTGGCGATATTCCTTGACCAGATGGCTGTTCACCGCAAGACCGGCATAAAACTGTTCATCCGGAAGCAGCTGTGCTGTCGGTGACATGCGTCTCCATTCCTGGATTCCACGCATCGGTCGCATGGAAATATCGCGGACCGGATACATCGACTCTCGCGGTTCCGATCCGGGTATCGGCACATCCGACACCCTCTCCGTTTCGACGAACCGGATCGAATCGACTAGCCTCCTGATAAGCTCGTTCTTCCTCAGCCGCAAGTCACCGGAACGCTTATTACGATATTCTCCCTCTTCCCCTCCGGATAGGTCCCCTCCAGGCCCGTTTTCACCGGTACCATTCGGCGGGTATTCGGATGAAGGCCCGTCCCGCTTCGCTTTTCTTTTCGCGAGGAGCCACCCGATCGCCGCGGCAGCCGCAGCGGCCGCAAGATACACTAACCATTCCATCCGTTATCCTCCCTTTTTGAGTCCGGCAAGTTTAAGCGCCTTTTCTTCCGCTTTCGTACGCATCTCCGCGAGTCTCGCCTTGAGATTTCGCTCCATCCCTTTCGCCGTGTCACTCTCAGGCTTCAGTTTCGACAATTCGGATTCGATCTCACCAAGAGCCTGGGAAAGCTCCCGAAGACCGTTCACGTCAGAGATAAGATCAACACTGAAGCTCTCAATCCTGGATATCAGTCCGCGGAGCGCCATACAGTGTGCGTCATTCATTTCGGCCTCGCGTTCCTTTTCCAGCTTCTTGAGTTCCTCATCGATTATGGACTTCAACAGCGCCTGTTCCTCAACCGACGAGCACAGCGCGAGTTCCATCGAATACAGGTCCTCGGGCAGCACGTATTCCCTTGCCGCGAGAATTGCGGTCACCTCCGCGGTCTGCGTCGCAAGACACAGTCTGCGATCGGATATCTTCGGGAAAATGACCGTCGCTTTTCCGGACTGGATCAGCTGCTCACGCTTCACGCGATACTGATGAAAGATTCTGCCCATGGCCCTGAACAGGGCTTCATCCCTGATCATGGATGGGAACTCGAGCGTCAACCGGGAGAGGTCCTGAATATCCTGCAGTCTCAGTTCGCCGGAAAACGCATGCATGCTGCCGTTTTGGAACCCCTTGATCATGGTGGTGATATCGGATTCGCTGTCCAGATAATCCACATAGGTCATATAGAGGAAGCGGTCAAGTACGGCAAATGCCTGCTCGTTGCGTTTCAGATACTGGCCTGGTTCCACGTTCGTGTCACAGTAAGCCGTTACGAGCGGCAGATCGACGACCTGACTTCCGCGCTCAAGGACTCGCTCATTCAGTTCCGACAGCATAGAGCGGAGCAACGGAAGGTTCGCGTCGAGGAATTCACCAAGACGCGCGATATCGGCCTCGGGAAGCATTCCCGCGATATTGTGTTCCAGCCTTCCCTCTTCCCGCATCACCTTCGGATTATAGGGACCGTTCAAAGCCGTATCGTCCATGAACATGTTCAGCTCGATCTTGAAGATCTTGCTGCCGTTCACGCGGGACGTCAGTTTGTTGAACAGCGCCGTTTTCGAAGTGCCGGGAGGGCCGAAAACCAGGACGTGCTGTTTCTGGATGAGTCCGTACTTCAGAAACTTTATCAACTGTTCCCGATGCACGAAGCACTTTTCCAGCTCAGTGAAGAAGGCATTATACCTTTCCACGGTCTCCTGAAATGCCGTTCCGGACAAACGGGGCGTATTCGATTTTTTTGTCATTGTCCCACTCCTTTTTTGGAATTATTAAGGCGCAAATATATTCGGATATGAAATCCAAATAAAGCATACGATAGTATATAATTTTAATTTTGTCAAGTATTTTATACATAATGGAGTTGAGAAAAAAAAGACGGACCAGAGCTTTGCTCTGATCCGCTTCGTCGATTTGACGACTTTGTCGTCGTTTACTTCTTCAACCAGTCGATCAGCTCCTGCTGAATGAGAATCTGGTTGATTTCCTCATCGGACATCTTCAGGAATGCCGGAATGTTACGGCAGATGTGAAGGCCGGTGTTGGAGAACTCGTCGGCGATTTCCTGAAGGAAGCGGAACTGGCCGCCCTGATTGGAAAAGGCGAAGAACTGTACGTACATCTCATCTCCACGCTGTTCCATCTCCTGAAGCAGCTGCCTGGTCTCGGCCTTATCGCTATTGTCACCGTCCGTACCGAACAGTACGAGCGATTTCCGCTTGACCGAGGTATTTACGGATGCCGCTGCCGGCTGAGCATGACCGCCGAACATTTTTCCGAAGAAACCGCCGGATTTAGGCTGAACTGCGGCGACATCAGGTGCGAGCCATCCGAAATGCTGAAGGTTCTTTCTCAGGACATAATGATAGTCCGTGCCTCCGTTGTACCCAGGCACCTTATCGATGATATTGTCCCAGACATAGTTCAGATAATTTTTCTCATTGATCTCCCCGACATAATACGCGTTCCGGGCACCGTTACTAAAGGTGAACATGTCGATCTTCTTGTCAGGGTCGAACACGAGCCCCCACGGGATCAATCTGGATACGATATCATTGGTCAGGCCAGCCTTATGTTCATCATCGAACGAACCGGACACGTCCAGATCGAACGCGACGTCCACGGAAGGGATATTCGTGATACCGGCTTTCTGCAGATCGAGTACCAGCGTCTGCTCCGCTTTCTTCAAATCGAGTGCGAGTGCCATGCGGCTTCTCCTTTGTTTAGTTTCGTTATTTCGACTTCAATTGATTTACCACATCTTCCAATCCTCGCTGGACGGTATAAACATCCGTCTTCGTGAGGTCTTTCGCCTGTACGATTCCAACCTGTTCGATCCAGGCCGGAAGTTTCAGCAGTACGCCGTCTTGAATCCTGGAAATCAGTTCCCCGATCTCCCGGACCATCGATTGACGTCCGATGTCCCCCTGCTTGATCTGCACGACGGTCTGAGTCAGACTCAGGCTCCGCTCGAGCAGACGCTGTGACAATGACTCTTGTTCCGGAGTCTTGTTCGTCAGCAGGTTCGACAGGTAATGCGCCGCAAGACTTTGCGCTTCCAGCGTGACCGACAGACTCACATACTCCCGTGCCCCGTCGTCGATCTTCGACTGGATATCTATGATATCCGGCAAAACCGCGCGAAGGAACGTGCTGAGCTGGTCTATCTCGGCCTCCCTTTCCCGAAAAGCCTCCAACGGGCTTTCCCACTTTTTCCAGAACGCGAGTCCGGAATTGTCCTGGTTCTTGAACGAATCGGCCACTTCCAGAAGCAGGGCATACAGGCGCCCAAGATGTCTTTGGCTGTCCCGTATCCTCTCGCTCCCGGTCAAAGCTAGCGATTCCTTCACCAGTTTACCGTACCGTTCCTGATCCTTGGTCCCCCAACTGACGCTGATTTTCATCGTAAGCGTCTCAAGTACCGTCTTGATCAGGATGTCCCTGACCGCCGTCAGCGTCTCGACAGAATTCGCGGGGAACCGCTTTGTCAGTTCATTCATCTCGACTTCCAACCCCTTTCTAACGACGCCGCCGGGAATGGTCGTCGATTTGGTGACCGTCATCGGCTTCCTTTCATTCTCCGGAATCACTTTGGGAGGAGGAGCCGACGGTATGACTGTCGGCTTCCTCGGCGGTTGTTCTTTCTTCACCTCAGGCACTGAGCCTTTTTCCGGAACAGGTCCGGAAGGAATGATTGTCGGCCGGACGGGCCCCTTTAGCGGAGCGTTACCGGATCCGATGACCGTCGGCTTCAGTCGATCATGTGGAGGATCCTGTGACTCAGTTGACCGACCGATATTCTGGGCGACGATAATCGTCGGCTTGAATACGGTAGGTTTCACCTGATTACATTCCCCTCCGATAATCGTCGGCTTTAACTCTCCGGATCCAGTGCCGGAGACGGCAATTGGTTCTGTCCCCAGCATGCTGGCTCCTGTTTGAGTTTTTTACTGAAAGTATCCGAGAATGGCATTGAAATCGCCGTTGAAGCCGGACCCAGCCGCTTCATACGACCATCCGTTCGCACCGAGAATGAGGCTGCCCATCTGGACGGCATCGAACTCGCCGAACTGATTGGAGAGTATGTACTCCCCAAGAATCTTCCCGCTTTCGTCCTTGATCCTGATACCAGCGTCCGTCACCTGCGAAAACTTCGCGGTATGTGTCGGATGTATCGTGACAAATATCGGGATTTCGTTCACGCCCGGCGGGATCAGACTGCCGTCGATCGTAATGATCTCGTCGACCGTTGCACCGATGCCCGTTCTGGCATCGCCGCTGTGGCGCAACGACCCGCATGGCGTCATGAACGGCCGTTTGTCGCCAGACTTTCTTGACGAGGCTGAACCGTCAGCCAGCGGAAGGCCTGGATTATAGGTCGAGAGGACCTGGGCCATGTCGGTGATCTTCGCACCAAAACCGTTATTGGTGGCAAGAAGCGCATGACCATCAAGATCGTGCTCTGATTCCCAGAACAGCTCGACGGAGAACTTTGCGCCTTTGTCAAGGTTCAAGCTCAGCTTAGGGGCGACGTCGCCTTCTTTCTTGAGAGGAAGTGTTAAAGCCATGGTAAAATCTCCTGTTTTTGTTGGATAGTATGACGACGCACGACATGCACGTCGCCAATTTCGTTTTGTTTTAAGAAGTTGGTATATCCCACAATCGCCGATCCGCCGAAGCGTATCAGCTTTTCAGGGCAAGCATCTCACGCTGGGCCTGTTCGAACATCTGACGCGTCTGATCGAACTTTGCCTTGTTCGACTCGATCGCCTGCTTGTTGATCGCCTCGAGTTCCTTCGTCTCCTTGACGATGTCCAGGATCTCCTGTGCCTGTGCCAGACGATTATCCCCCGGTGCGTTCGCGGCCTTGGTAATAACTTCCCTCCCCATACTGCCACTGATAGCGGCGATGTTCTTGTCGAGAGCATCGCTTTTTTCCGCGATCATCTGATTTTCCCTGATGGTGATCGCGCTGTGAAGCTTGAGGAGATTTTTCTTGATATTTACGAATTTGCCGACGATCGAATTGGCGGTCTCTTCGAACTGCTGAATACCGGCATTCTGAATCTGGCTCAATACTATGTTGTCGGCCGGCAGCTTCGTCATCGTACCCTCCAGACTCAGTGCCCGGCTGGTCAGACTCTGTAGTTTCGCCTCAAGTTCGTCGATTTCCATTTTCTGCGTGATGTTGTTCGGATCGGCCGAACTCCTGAACGCAGCAACCTGGGCGGTTCCCTTTTCGAGCAGCAGCTTCGCAAAGATGACCTCATCGACGAAGACGGGGAAAGAGTCCCTGTACGCCTTGATCCGCAACTCCATGTCCTGCACCTCATTGAGCAAGACGCCCTGTGAGACTTGCACCTCCTGTTCCATGGGCCTAATGACATTGACCAGATTCAGGGCCTTCGCCTGAAGGACCCGCCTGATCTCTTCCCATGCCTTTCTCGCCGCCTCTTCACGCTTTTGAGCACTGAAGAAAATGGCCTTCGCCTTGTCGAAAAGACTCGGCTCGTCGGTCATGATCTTGTTGGCGACTTCGTCAAGCTTCTCGGCCGCGACGGAATCGCTGAGCTTCGATATCAGCTTGAAGAGTTTCGGATCGCTCTCTTCGGTAACCTGGCTCATGAAGCCGTCGATAACCTCGTTGAGCCTGTCCTCGGCATTCTTCCCGATGAGAGAGACTTCGAGTCTCTGCAGGGAGAGGAAATCCGCCTTTTCGACACGCAACATGACTGCGTCGCGTCGGGCCGGTTCCAAAGACAAAAACATCGGGGATGAGGCCGACGCCAACTGCAACTCCCCGGTTCCTTGCGGAGCGGGTTGAAGCACGGTGCCGGTATCTCTTGGCTGACCGAGTACGGTCGGTTTGTGCAAATCCACTGAAAACCTCCTTGTTTTATTGTGTGAGATATACCTTCTGATAGAACAAATTGTAAAAGTTCTGAAAAGGCATTATACACGGAAATCTTTTTCTGTCAAGTGTTTTATGAGAAAAAAATGCCTTGAACAAGGCTCTGTTTCAAAAAGATTCTGACACATAAAAAAGGATACCTTGCCGCTGTTGCGACAAGGTATCTTCTACTTCTCATTGAATTCTGATCCTACGCGTTCACGCTGGCGACCGCATCTTTCTTCAGTTTCTGGACGGACATCCAGAAGAAAATACCGATGAAGGCGAACGTGACGCTTGGAGAGAGCCACATCGGCATCGGATTGCCGAATGCTTCCGCAAGCATGATGAGACCAAGAACGCCGATAGAGTACATCGCGCCGTGTTTCAGGTACGCATACTTCTTTATCTTATCGACGTTTCTGATCGTCAGTTCCCTGACGACGAACGCCCCGATGCCGTTCCCGATGAGGATAAGCGGCACCATCTTGGTGAACGCGAACGCGCCCACCACGCCGTCCATCGAGAACATCATGTCGATTACCTCGAGAAAGAGCACTTTGGACCAGTCACTCATGGCAGAGTTGGTATCGTTCATCATCTTTTCTTCCTGATGCTCGGCATTTTTCTTGAAACCGCCGGCGATAAAAAAGGCTGCATATCCGACCAACGCAGCGGTAATCATTGGACCACTTGCGATGTTCGTAAACGCGATGACCAGGATATATAAGGCCGCGATGGCATAGTACCAAACGGCACCGAACTTCAGGGCCGGATCTTCGAATGGCAGGCCCAGCTCCCGATCCTCGGTGAAGAACCACTCGAGAAACAGGAGGAACAGGAACGTTCCGCCACCCATCATCAGAAACGGCGAGGAAGCCTCGATGCTTTCACTGATGCGAGGATCGCTGCTGAACATGGCCTGAAAGGCCCCCATGATTCCGATCGACGGATCGGAAATAAAAACGATGACGGAAGGGAGGAATCCCCTTACCGCAAAGACGCCGAACAGGAGTCCCCACGTCAGGAAGAACTTCTTCACCCTCTCGCTTTTCATTGTGGCCAATACCTGTGCGTTGACCACCGCGTTATCGAGGGAGGAAATCACCTCGAACATAGCAAGTCCGATCACCGTCACGAACAGTTCAATCATATTCACCTCATTTTTTGGATGTTTGTAAAAATACGGGGATGCAAAGCATCCTGACTTTATAGCATATAAAATATCTCCTGTCAATAGTCAGTGGCAATGCGTACACACATATGGCGGTTTTGCTATGCTCTGAGGTTATTCCCTCATCCTGGCCAAATATGTCCATCCATATGTCGGAAACCATACAGGAAGAGCGGCTACGATGGGTCCTGCCGGTCGCCGAGGGTGAACTGAGGCTTTGTGATGTGGCAATGATCTGCCCATACGGGAAACGGACCCTGGGACAGTGGGTCGCGGCATACCGATCCGGCGGAGCGGTAGCGCTCATCCCGAGATCGACCAGACCAAGAACGTCACCGAACGAGACACCGATCCATATCAAGGAGCGAGTCGTCTAGCTTCGGAGGCAGACCGGACTCTGTGCGAAGAAGCTGTCCTGGAAACTGAAAAAGGATGGGTTGTGATTCATGATCGCGCAGCCGGGAAGATACTCAAATCAGAGGGACTCGTCCGGACATATCTGATCAGGAAGGTGAAAACGATGTATGTAAAGATGCCGCCTCAGCCCGGGGAGCTCGTGGAGATCGACGTGAAGTATGTACCGGGAACGATCGAAGACAAGGCATATTTCCAATACACAGCCATCGACTGCGCCTCGAGGTGGCGATACCTCCTCGCGTACGAGGAAATGAACATCGGCAACTCGATACGGTTCCTGGAATCGGTCATATCCGTCTTCCTGCACCGCATACGGTCCGTGAAGACGGACAACGGGTCGACATTCACCAACTACTATCTCGGGACGAGCAAACGGAGCGATATGACTGTGAAGACGATTTACGCGTTCGATATCTTCTGCCGGAATCAGGAAATCATCCACCACCCGATCGATCCCGGGAAACCGGCCCGGAACGGGAAGGTCGAACGGAGCCATCGGGAAGATCAGGAGAAGTTCTATGAACAAAATGTTCACTTCGTTTCGGGACGTGCAAAGAAAGATGAGGCGATGGAATACGTATTACAACGATCCGGAACACTGCAGATTGGACGAAAAAAGTCCGAACGAATTCCTGAGAGAATTCAAATTAACCGATCCGCCAAATGTGTGCACCTAAAACAAAAAATACCTCAACAGACCGAAACCATGTTATCTCAACGATCAAGAGACATTCAAACAATCTAACCGCTGAAAATCCGAATATCTACCGTCTTCGAGAACGTTTTCTATCCGAATATTCAATTCGGTCCGTTTGAAAAAGAAGCGTCGATAAAATAGAAAAAGCCCTACCGATGTTCCGGTAAGGCTTTTTTGATACATCTTGAGTCACTTATTCCTCCGCAAGTGAAGCGACTTTCTCTTTCTTTGGAAAAAGAAGCGATCCGACGATTCCGAGAAAGAGTCCGCCAAGTACGATGGCGAGCGAGATGTTCGGTGAGATATGGAGCGTCTCGATATGGAGCGCTTCACCGGTAGCCTGTACAACCATCTTGAGGCCGATAAAGCAAAGAATGCCAATGACGGCCTTCTGGAGATGGACCAGGAAATTTTCGGCCGCGACCAAAAGGAAATACAGACTCCTCAGCCCGAGGATCGCGAAAATATTACTGGTATACACGAGCATCGGATCCCGGGTAACCGCAATGACAGCCGGCACGCTGTCGAACGCAAATGCGACATCGCTTATCTCGACGCAGACCAGCGCGAGAAAGAGCGGCGTTGCATACCACTTCCCATCTTGGCGATGAAAAAAGTTATGGCCGTCCAACTTCGGGTGCACCGGAATCACTTTCTTTGTCCAGACAACCGCCCAATGGTTGCTGTAATCGACGATATCCTCGCTTTCCCCAGTCGTTGCCATCTTCCAGGCCGTGAAAAGTACGAAGAGCCCGAAACCGACCAATACCCAGGGCGAGAGCGCTGCGAGTGTCGTGCCGAAGGCAACAAACACCATTCTCAACACGATCGCGCCTAGAATCCCGTAGTAGAGAGCGCGATGCTGATATGCCGAATGCACAGAGAAACTCGAGAAAATCGCCATTATCACGAATAAATTGTCGACCGATAGCGACTTCTCAAGAAAATACCCTGCAAAAAACAGGGACGCCTGGTCCCACCCGGCAGCGACACCAAGAAAGACACCGAATAACAAGGCGACCCCGATCCATACACCCGACCACATGAAAGCGTTTTGGATCGTTATTTCCTTGTCTTTCCCGTGCGCCTTGATGTCTATCACCAGACACAGTACCACGACGATGGCGAACACCACCGCCACCGTAGGTGAAAACGAGAATTGCGCCAATAGTGTTTCCACTGAGGCCTCCATTTTTTATTGTTGTAAATGATACAGAGATGCATAGCATCCTGACTTTATAGCATATAAAATACTCCTGTCAATGCTCCATACCTCGACTCCGTCTAATGAAATATGGCTTAAAACGAACATATTCAACCCGCTCAACCTCCTGAATCCTTTTTTGCTTCATATTAAACACATTTCGACACTTGCTTTTTTTATAACAATATGTTATAAGCATAAGTTCAATTTTGAACGAGTTCCGTTAACAATCCAACCAAAAAGGAAAACAAACCATGGATATCAGGACAGTAGCGCCGGAAAGTCGCTTCGCTTCAGACGTACAGACACGCAAATCCGTCGTCAGGCTCCCGAAAAGGATCGCCTGTATGACGATTGACAGCGAAAAAGAGGCCGGGGATGCCATCAGGGAAATGTACAGCAAGATGAAGCACGGCGACCCGGATTCGGTGGACATGGCAGCTGCCATGTTAGCGGAAGAAATCGGGAAGGTCATGACCGATTATCCGCGCCGCTCATACGCGATCGCCTCTTCCGCTTTCGGCTCGGTCCCGACCGCCGCTTATGCGGTCATGAAACGGATCATTTCCATTCTCGAAGATCAGGGTCATTCCCTGGCCGAGGTGAAGGTAGATCGTGCCGGTGACTTCCAGACGACACATTACGGAAGTATGGGCATCGAGGAACGCCTGAGAAGGATGCGGAGCCGTGAGATCAGCATCGATGAAGCGAACAGGGAGGCGATCAAGGGAAAGACATTGTTCGTCATCGACGACGTACACGTCACGGGGAGCCACGAGGTTATCCTCAAGGAACTTCTGGACACCACCGAGACGAAAGCGGTCGTCTTTTGCTATCTGATCAAGTTCACGAAGGATCTGGCTTTCTCCTCCCCACAGACGGAGGAATCATTCAATCATGCCGCGGTGAAGTCATTAACCGACCTTGAACCGTTCTTCGGAAATCCAGACGGCGGACTCATCCTGAATGCCCGTACCGTTAAATTCATCCTGAATACGGAGTGCGCGGATCCGGAAGGAAAACTCGGTGAGCTCGATGTGTTTCTCGGCGGACTTCCGGACAAAGCGATGGAAAAAATCTATGCCGCCACGACGTCCGCGGACGGCTACCACCGGAAACTGAAATTCAGGCAAGGATTCAAATCCCTGTCCGAAACGATGATCCGGCGGGGGCTGCTGAGTATCGAGGACGCATACCGTCGGGATAAGAACTGGTCGGTACTGCATTACGTGACGGTCGACGGGCAAGGCGATCTTCGCGACATGGTGACGGGTGAAAACCTGAATCATATAGGCAGAAGATACAGCCTCATGAAATACGGCAGCGTCGCCGATATCAGGTGGCTCGGAAACATGCTCGCGGACAAATTCATCGCGCGACTGGAAGACACGGATGACGAACTCATCCGAACATTCATGAACGCCGCGAAAAATAATGAACATATCACGGTCCTTTCACCCGCCTCCAGGAACGTGGAGTCCGCGCAGAAATATATGGCGGAAGTCGCCATACGGCGTATCAATGTCTGGCTGGCCCTCCATGACCTGCCGACGATGATCCTGGTGAAAATATCCCGATTCGGTTCGGGAGAAGCCGACTATTCAAGGCTCTCCGCGAAAGACCGCGCGAAAGAGAACGATGGGGTCGTCAACCGGCAATATCTGCCGGAAACCGACTTCTTCGGCAACGGGACGCATGTGGCGTTTTTTGACGACACGCGTATCACGGGTTCGGCTGCGGATTGGCTCGAGACAAAAGCCATGGAACGGGGTGCGGGGTCGTTTTTCCCGATCTATTGCCTGGTCGCGGATCCCGAAGTGGTAGCGACCAATCCGGCCGTGGAAGACTATCTCAACCGGTTTCTCGTCACCGGATCGCTCGACGAGAACGTCGCTTACATTCTCAACCAGAACGGATTCAAGCCGGTCCAGCGGCTCCTCCGCCTATTGTTCAGGGAAGAGAACAGACCGTCACTCGAACACTTCCTGGAATCAGGAATACACGACGACGCTTTGCTGAACATCTATGAAGCCGGCCTCGGAAACGACTATGCCAAAGACACACGCTATGCGTCTTCGGTGATAATCGTGCGAGAGATCCTGAAAAAGAAGCGTCTCATCGGTACAAACGGTTTGCCGATCAACATTTAAAACAAAACTCCGACCATGAAAAATACCAACTATTTCATCGATCTTGACGACGTACTCTTTGATACCGGCGCTCTTATCGAGGATTTCAAGAAGATGCTCGTCCGTTGTGGCGCATCGCAAGAGAGCATGGCCGCGTATTATCAAAGCCAGGGAATCGCCAACCCGGCATACATGTCCCGAACTTACCATCTTATCCGTCATCCGGAACAGCTCGGAACGATTTTCGGGGTCGGAAGTCACGAAGTAGCCGCGATGGTCGGAGAAATCCAGGCCATTATCGATCGCTTTCCGACCTACGTCTACGAAGATGCGACTGCCTTTCTCGAGGAGACTCGTGACCAAAAACGATTCATCGTCTCCTTCGGTGCGACGGACTGGCAAACCCTCAAGATCGAACGATCGGGACTGGGGAAACATTTTGCCGGCCTCGCACTCACCCATGGCAAGCATAAGTCGGATGCAATTCTGGACTTCCACAGAAACGGACTGATCGACTCCGTCGACGGGATATTCATCGACGACAAGGGATCGGAAATCATGCGGATGAGAACAGAACTCCCGCAGATCAGATCGTATCGTCTCTACCGGCCCGGTGGACGGTACAATGATCAGGAATATGTTCCTGACGGAAGACAGGTAGCGGACCTCAGGGAGCTTTTCCTCGTCTGCGCGTAAGCAAAAGTGCACAAGGCAGGTATCGGAACTCCGAACCTGCCTTTGTTATTACCTATAATTTTCCGGTATTCCCCTCATCGACAATCAGAGGGCACCGCGATCCTATATCATCGAAAAAACGGTTCCATTAGTCCACTTTCATTCGATAGGACAACTCACGTCCGGCTTCTTCTTTCTGGAAAATCCGACTCCGAGATCCTGGTGCGCCAGAAATACTCCGGGGATAAGCGGTATCCAGAGCGATAATCCTCGAAAAAGAAGCGTTCCTGCAAGTGCTCCCTCGAATGATACGCCCAACCCCACAAGTGTCGTCACTGACCCGACCTCGAAGACACCCACGCCGCCGGGAATGAAAAGCACCGTACCAGCCACCAGAGCAATGACCAGAGAGGCGAAGCAGACAGCCGGATCGGCGTATTCACCGACTGCTCGAAGAGAAGCCCAGAGCGTCACACCATCGAGTATGAAAATGCACGACTGAAAAAAAACCGATTTGACGGATACGTTCCGATCGAGAATGCGCTCGGTAGAAATTTGCGATACGATAGCCAGCAATCGAGCGATTCTTTTCCGCTTCGAGATCCACGACGGAATTATCCGAACCAAATCACGGTTCCTAAGAAATAGCACCGTAGTAGTCAACATGACTGACGCGATAACAGCGAACGCGCCGAGTGTCAACATTACGACCGGAGTTATCTCGTGTTGCATCGAGAGAAGCACGAATGCCGCAATGGCCGCGGCGACATACGCTACGAAGTGAGAAATAAGATCGACAAAAATCGCTTCCATCGCCACCGAAAACGTCACGCCGAAGTGCCGCAACGCCTGAAGCGTACCCAGATGACCGGCTATCCCGGCACTCGGCATGAACTGGTCTATCGTCATTCGTTCAATGGCAAGCCTGGCAAGTATACCTTTTCGCAGCGGCCTCCCAGCCGCTCGCATCGCCACATTCCACACTTCGCCGGCGGATACATAAGTCAAGACCTGGAACGCCACCGCTGCCACAAGCCACCACGGCTCCGCCTCACGAAAAATACCCAATAAAAGTCCGAAATCACCGAAGCGTTCAAATAACGCAACGGATATTCCGAATATAACGATGAAACTTGTCAGGAGCGGGGCTATCGGGAGTTTCGAAAGTCCGGACTCCGTCTTTCCGCCAACCGGTTCTGTTATCATATACCGGAAGAGTAACAGAAAATCGGGTTTCTTTGAAGGATATTCGCGCTTTGTTCGAATATATCCCAGGTCAACTGCGGCGATTACACTCAAACCGAAGAAAAATGAGTCCCATGAGATCATGGGGCCTGTCGCTTGGAACGTACACGGATCAGGAACTGCCGGATACCCTTCCGCCACCGCTCAAATCATTCCATAAATGAAAGTTCCGAACATTCCGGACGACGTGGTTCCGCATGGACCGATTTTCCGAACTTGGAGAGTTCATTACCACAAAATCGCCATGGGAACCTCCCCGCGACAGTTTGAAACCTATCCGACGCTGACCGGAACCGATCAGAAATCTATCCTTGCAAAGCCTCGTTTCCCTACCTTGAGAACTTTGCCGTCATGGAGATCGGGATCCAACATGATCATTCCGGACGAAATCTTTTCCCCGCCGATGGAAACTCCTCCCTGTTCGATCTTTCGTCTCGCATCGGACTTACTCGTGGCCAATCCGATCCGCGCGATGAATGTCTCGAAATTCTCATATCCCTCAAGCGCCGTCTCCCTGGCCGGGGTCATGCTCGGGATATCCAGGGGCACCTCTTTCTTGGAGAACGCCGTGACGAAATAGTCTTCGGCCCCTCCCGCCGCTTTGTCCGAGTGATACATGTGGACGATTTCCTTGGCAAGTTTCATTTTCGCGTCGCGCGGATTGAGCGTCCCGGCTTTCATCCCTTCGAGCATGCCGTCCACTTCGGACATCGAAATCCGCGTCGCGTGAACGAGGTAGGTCTCTATAAGTTGGTCGGGAATACTCATCACCTTGCCGAACATGTCGTTCGGCTCGTCCAGGAGGTCGATCGTATTGCCCCAGCTCGAGCTCATCTTACGGCCGTCGGTCCCCGGAATAAGGTTCACGGTAAGGATATCCTGCGGCTCCTGTCCATATCGGGATTGAAGTGTCCGTCCGGCGAGGATATTGAAACGCTGGTCCGTCCCGCCGATCTCGACGTCCGCCTTCACCTGTACGCTGTCGTACCCTTGCATCAGGGGATACAACACTTCGCGAAGCGAAACGCGCTTTCCGGCATCGAGGCGCTTCCTTATGTTTTCACGGGATATGAATTCATGCACTGAAAACGCATCCGCCTGCTCCCCTATCTCGAGAAAGCCGAGATCCCGGAGCCACTCGGCGTTGAAATGTTTCTCGACGGATCCCATATCGAGCACCTTGGCCGCCTGATCGAAATAGGAGCCCATATTGAACTCCACAGTCGCGGCATCAAGCATCGGTCTTTCGGATTCCTTGTCACTCGTGTCCCCGATGAGTCCGGTGAAGTTACCCACGATGAAGACGACCTGGCATCCGAGTTCCTGGAAATCGCGGAGCTTGAGCAACGTGACAGAGCGTCCCAGGTGGATGTTCGGACTCGTCGGGTCGATGCCGAGTTTCACGCGGAGTTTCTCACCGGCAAGCAGACGCTTGCGCAGATGCTCGCGATCGATCACCTCCGCTACGCCGCGATTCAACAGGTCATCTATTTTCGATTCGAGGTCATTCATATCTGTTCGGTACGGATACGGTTATTTTCGCTTCCATTGTACCATATTCGGAAGAAACGAAGATTCCCGCCTGTGCGGGAACATAATAACCGACAAAAAATGCGTTGTGTCATTCTTTCCGACGGTTGAACCGTCGGACTTAATGGACTTTCCGACTCTTGAGACTATTTGATCCCGTACTTCCGTTTCATAAGGCGGTACTGATCATCGGAAATCATGCGGTTTTTACGCATCTCCTCAAGCGAGGCGATGATTTCCTGCTTATGCTTTTCTATATTCTTCGGTGTCATGGCCTTCTCGAAGGCTTTCTTCTGATCCTCCGGGCTCATCTTAAGAAGACGTTTCATCGCCAGTTTCTCAACCATGTTCATGTCCTCCGGTTTTGGCGCACCCGGAAAGGCAGCGAGCTGCTCCTCGAAACTCTTCTCATCGCCCTTCTTTTTTTTCTTCTGGAAAATATTCAACATAACGTGGGAATGAGTCGGCAGACCCCGACAGGCATCTCTGATTTACTTCGTTCTCATCTTGTACCGAGTCACAAGAAGCGCGGAAGCGACGAAGATCGAGGAATAAGTTCCGAACGTAACACCCAAAAGGAGCGCGATGGCGAACCATCGGACACCCTCCCCGCCGAAAGCCGCCACGGCGGCGAGCACTATGAGTACGGTGAGCGAAGTGTTTATCGAACGCGACAACGTCTCGTTCACGGAGCGATTCGCGATCTGTTCGAAATCCGACTTGGTGCGGGAACGAAGCAGGTTCTCGCGAATCCGATCGTAGACGACGATGGTATCATTCACTGAATATCCGAGAATGGTAAGAAGCGCCGCGATAAACGGCACCCCGACCTCCACTCCGAGAAACTTGCCGAACACCGCGAAAAACCCGGCCGTGATGAGCAAGTCATGCGCAAGCGCGATGACCGCGCCCCAACCGTATTCCCACGAACCGATCGGGCGTGATACCTTGCGGAACGCGAATGCGATATACGCCGCGATGGCAACGATGGAAAGGATCGTACCCCAGACGGCGTTCTTGCGGATCTGGTCGGACACCGACGCGCCGATGAAGTCCGTACGAATCAACGTGAGATCCGGATCGGCCGTCTTCAGCTCGTCGAGCACCTTCCCGTTCACGTCATCGTTAGAAGCGAGAAAACGGATGATGGCTCCGTCGTCGCCGGTCGCCTGAACAGTAAGACTGCGCAGATCAAGCGGCGCAAGCGCTCCCTGGATTTCGGATACCTGCGGTGCGGGAGATTTCGCGAAACGCACCTCGATCATGGTCCCGCCTTTGAAGTCGAGGCCGAGCCGGAGTCCGTAAACAGCGAGCGCCGCAATCGAAAGCACGGCGAGCACTCCCGAGATCCAATACGTGTATTTCCTTTTCTGGATGATATCGAACATAGTATTGCGGCTATTTTCCTTTCTTCACTCCGGGGATTACCTCCCCTTCCGGCGCCTTTTTCGGGGCGACCAACAGCATTTTCCGGTCTTCGGCCCAGTCACCTACCACGAATCGAAGCCATGTATGGACCAAAACGACCGCAGTAAAAAGCGAGAGAAGCACGCCAAGTGCCAAGATGACGGCGAAGCCTTTCACGAATCCGGTCCCGAGCATCGTGAGCACGACCGTGGTGATCAGGGTCGAGACGTGTCCGTCACGGATACTCGGCCATGCCCGATTGAAGCCTTCCTCGAGCGATTTTCGCACGGACTTCCCATAGGAAAGCTCCTCACGCGTCCGTTCGAATATGAGTACGTTCGCATCAACGGCGATACCGATGGAAAGTATGAATCCCGCGATGCCCGAGAGCGTGAGAGTGATCGGAAAAGGCGTGAGATTCGACAGTCGGAAAATCGCAAGGAGCATCGCCGAGTAGACGAGGAGCGCGAACACCGCGCCAAGACCGAGGAAACGATAATAGAGAACCATAAAGATCGAGACGGCCAGAAGTCCTACCGCTCCTGCAAAAACGCTCTGCCGAAGCGCGCCTTCGCCGAGTGACGCGTCGATAGATTGCTGACCCACAAGCGTGATCGGCACCGGCAAAGCACCCTCGTTCAACCTCTGAACGAGATTCTTGACTTCTGCCAACGTAAAGTTGCCCGTTATGACCGCACGACCATCGGGAATCTCGTTTTGCACGGTCGGAGCGCTCACGACCTCGCCATCAAGAAAGATGGCGACCTGCTTTCCGATATTGCGCTTGGTAAGATCGGCGAAAAGTTTGGCGCCTTCCGAGTCGAACTGGAGAGCGACCTGCGGCGTCCCGAATCCCTGGGTCTGATAATCGACGGCGGCGGTCTTGAGATTCTTTCCGGAGAGTCCCGTCGTCTTGTATTTGATCGAATCCGGAACCATGTCGAGCGATTCCTTCGGGAACAGGATATGTGCCGCATGCACCTCCAGCGCATCGCCTTCACCGCGTGTCTCGATCTTTTTTATGATATGCCACCCGAACTGGCTTTCCACGAGCTCGGGATATATGGTCCCGACCTTGAAATCGTCTTTGAATATGACGCTGTCGAACTCGGGAACGAACATCCCCTTCTTCACGAAGCCCAGATCGCCCGCTTTATCCTTTGATCCGGGATCCTGGCTATACGTGCCCGCGAGCGAAGCGAAATCCTCGCCGGCCAATGTACGCGCAAGCACGTCCTGAGCCTGTTTCTCGGACGCATCGTTCGCCAAGGCTATCTGACCCGAAAGTTCCGCTTCGTTGGATTCGCGAAACTCGAGGAACGGGGTCTCCTTGAGCATCTTCTTCGCCTCCTCGATATCCTTCACTCCCGGAAGCTCGACGATGATACGATCCTCGGAACCGGATTTGGACAACTGGATGACCGACTCGCCGACACCGAACGCATTCACACGCCGTTCCACGACGGAGAGCGCTGCCTGAAGCGCCTCGGCTTTCTTGCCAGCCGGAACCTGCGAGGTATCCGCCGCGTACTCGAGATGTATACCGCCCTGCAGGTCGAGGCCGAGATTCATCTTGAGTTTCTGCTCGATAGCGGTCTCTGCCGAAAAGGGAAGATAGGAAAGCACCTTGGGATACGCGATAATGCCTGAAACAAGCGCAAGTCCCAACACTCCGGCGAATTGCCAGCGGATTTTTTCGTTCTGCTTCATGTGGAAAATCTAATGGAACCAGTATAAACGCATTCTTTCTTATTGTGAAGAGTTGACAAAATATGAAAAAGGTATCATTGTCCTTTCATAGTCACTTACCATTTCAACCCGATAACCGGAGGCACTCATGAAACACGGACAAGGCACGCCGAAAACGGCAGGGAAGGTACGGCTGATATCCGGACTCGCGAAATTTCTTAAAGATCTCTCCCTCACCGCGATCAGTCTGATACTCGCTTCGCTCATCGCGGCCGCGATGATGATGCCACTCGGCCCACAGGGATGGATCGTCATCCTTTCGCTCATGATATTTTCGGCCAGTTACCTCATACTTTCCCACTATTTCGAAGAGTCGCTGACGATCTTTTTTGAAAAGATTTTCGGAAACATACCTTCCGTTCCGGAAACCACTCAAAAACGCGAACGCTGAAGCGGTCAAAGAGCAGGAAAAGCAGGCGGCGGATAATGATCCCGCCTGTTTTATTTGCCGGAAATGCGGGATCCTTGAAACGACGCCCCGTGATTCGCGAGATAGTGGAAAGGATGTGGCCATCGAATCGTA
Source organism: Candidatus Moraniibacteriota bacterium (assembly GCA_013336285.1). GTDB lineage: Bacteria > Patescibacteriota > Minisyncoccia > Moranbacterales > UBA1568 > JAAXTX01. The sequence goes on from JAAXTX010000003.1 coordinate 80,729, forward strand.
AAAATGCGGGAAGTTGACTGACCGACCGCCGAATGATAGGAATAGCTAGATTCATTTTCAATCGATCAACGAACGAACGCCGAAAGGCAACGGAGGAATCATGACTATCGGACAGACACGCTCATATTCTGGGATCTGTTGACCCCCTGGGAAAAATGGCAGGCCAAGTCGCTCGTGCAAAACATCAGACTGAGCGTTCTTGCTTCCGGTGAAATCGAAGGCGAGTATCTTTCCCACGATGAGAAAAGCGCACTTCTCGACATGGCTCCGCCACTCCCGTATCGACTCGCACAGCGGCACATGGGACCGAAGACACGACGGCGACTCATCAAACTGATCGACTCGGATCCCGGACGTCACGAGGCGGATACCAGAGAAATTGTCGTAGGATTCCCGAATACTTTTTTCGGGCTCCTGAGGAGCGCCGACATCCTATCGAAAAGAAACTTCCTCCCTAGAATAGAAGGGCTCCTGGATATGGATCCCGAAAATTCCCTTCTACTCGAATTACGGTCCCTCTTCATTCGGGACGATCGGGGACGTCCCCGGGCAGATTAATGAAACAGGGCAGTCGAGTACGACTGCCTTTCTTTTTTTGATATGCGCTTCGGGCAGACATTTCCATGTACGAATGGCACAATTTCTCATTTTCTCGAATCAATCTCATAAAATATCCTTAGGCGGGCGCTTCAGATGGGCAATATTTCTTTTATTCAAAGGTATTTCCAGAATAATTAAACGTTTCCTAGTCAATACCTTTGCATCACTTCCTCCGGTGTCTGGTACCCGATTCCCATATGGATCCGTTCGCCGTTGTAATACGGGAGATACTCC